>NZ_OY764211.1:329166-658333 GCF_963668165.1 Marispirochaeta sp.
TTGAAAAAGCACGGCTTGTCACCGACAGGGACCGAAGGGACCAGATCCTGGACAATATGGATATAGAAAGGGAGAGGGGAATTACCATCAAATCCCAGGCTGTCTCCCTTCCCTTTTCGTCGTCTGATGGAAAAACTTATCATATAAACCTTGTTGATACCCCGGGACACGTTGACTTTTCCTACGAGGTTTCGCGGGCAATCTCGGCATGCGAAGGCGCTCTGCTGATTATCGATGCGTCCCAGGGTGTGGAGGCCCAGACTCTGGCCAATATGTATATGGCAATTGAACATGATCTTGAGATTCTTCCGGTAATCAATAAGATTGATCTTCCCAGTGCGGATATCGAAATGGTCAAGAGACAGATTGACCATGATCTGGGACTGGACCCGGACATCGCCATACCGATCTCCGCAAAAACGGGACAAGGGGTTGATGAGCTGCTGGAAGCACTGGTGCAGTTTGTGCCGCCTCCAAAACCGCTCATTGATCACCCCCTCCAGGCGCTGATTTTTGATTCTCATTACGATCCGTATCGCGGTGTTATTGTACATATCCGCGTTATGGCCGGAAGGATAAAGGTTGGCCAGGAGGTCCTGTTTATGGCAACCGAAGGACGTTATGTAATTGAAGAGACCGGGATATTTATTATTGGTATTGAAAAGCGTGATGAATTACGCGCCGGCGAAGTGGGTTACATAATCGCCGGTATAAAAGATATAAGCAAAGTTCGGGTTGGGGACACAATTACCAGCGGTAAAGATGGGAGCCGGGAACCCCTTCCTGGTTTTAAAGAGGTTAAGCCTGTCGTATTTTCTTCAATCTATCCGGTTAACTCCGATGATTATGAGGATCTCCATTCTGCGGTGGACAAGCTCAAGCTTAACGATGCGTCTCTGATTTATGAAAAGGACTCGTCTGTCGCCTTGGGTTTTGGTTTTCGCTGCGGTTTTTTGGGACTGCTTCACCTGGAAGTAGTTCAGGAGAGGCTTGAACGGGAGTTTGATCTTTCAATTGTGTTTACCTCTCCTTCTGTACGCTACCGTGTAACACTGTCAAACGGCGAAACAATCTTTGTCGACAATCCTCTGGAGTATCCAGACCCGTCACAGGTTCAGCACGTTGAAGAACCATACATTAAAGCTACCCTGATTACCCCTGCGGAATATGTGGGGCCCATTATCAACCTGTGCCTTGAGAAACGGGGAGTCCAGGAAAGCATGACCTATCTTGACGAAAAGAGGGTCGAGCTGGTCTATTCGATGCCCCTGGCAGAGGTCTTGTTCGATTTCTATGACAAGCTTAAATCTATCAGCCGCGGTTACGCTTCTTTTGATTATGAAATTACTGAATTCAGGGTAACAGATCTTGTGCGATTGGACATACTGATAAACGGCAATCCGGTGGATGCTCTGTCGCAGCTCGTTTTCCGTGATAATGCTGCCTATCGCGCACGCAAGGTTTGTAAAAAGCTCAGGGACGAAATCCCGCGGCATCAGTTCAAGATTCCGATTCAGGGGGCTATCGGCGCTACTATCATCGCTCGAGAGACCATTTCTGCGCTGCGAAAAGATGTGACAGCAAAATGTTATGGAGGCGACATAAGCCGTAAACGCAAGCTTTTGGAAAAACAGAAAGAAGGCAAAAAGCGTATGAAGATGGTGGGAAATGTAGAATTGCCGCAAAATGCCTTTCTCTCGGTTTTGAAAGCAGACGACGATTCTTAGCGGCTGTCACCCAGCAGTCTTCCCAGGTAAATCCGATATCCTTCAAGGGCAATAAGAAGGCGCTTTGTGAACTCTGTGTTCCGGGGCAGGTTACGCAGCTGCTCAGGGAAATGGGCTGTCAAGTAATCGCGTTGCTCGACCAGACTGAAAAAATCGGTGTCAACTGTTTTTCCCTGCAGATAAGCGTGACCAAGATTATATATCCTGGAAAGAATCTCATATTCCTGCTGCAAAAAGTATTTCCAGCTGAATGAACTTTTCCGGAAAAAGCTTTCTTTATACACCGGAGTATTGGGCAGGATATCTGATATTTCGATTTTATCTGCGTATTCCGCGCCTATAAAAAGTCCTTCAGGATTGAGATCATAGATATTATCTGCGGTGGAAGTAAAGATTTTTAAGGCGGTACGATAATTAAGCAGAATAAGGTCTGTCAGAACCTGGGAAGTTTTTCCCTTTGTTTGAAGTAAAGGCCGCCTGAAAAAAGGTACAAATGAACCGGCTGGTAATACCCGGGATGATGAGCAGAGTTCACCAAACAAAAACTGTGTACCTCTGGCATGACTTTTACCGAGTCTGTACGAGAAGTCTATCCCACTGCAATAGACAGCTGTTCTGCTGATGGATGATGCTATTGCGACCGCTGCAACCCCGACCGATCCGTAGGGAGGGAGAGTGTACTCCTCAAGGGCATGTTTCTGCAGGATTTCGAAAAATCGTAAAGGTGAAAATCGGCTAAAAAAAGCCAGTTTCTTTTTCCAGGAGAGCCGCCACACACGGGGAAAAGAGAACAGGTCGGCAATCAGGATGATCTCCTTCGTAGGAATACCGTAAAAGTCCCTGAGGTTGATAAACTGGGATTCCAGAACAACAACAGCGTCAGGAACCTGGTTGTGTGCAGCCAGAAAAGGTAAAGCGGTATCTACAGCTAACAGAAAGATTTTATCCCGGGTTGAAATAATTTGTTCCAGAGAATTCTCCAGGGATTCGCCGGCACCGGCCACAACGACGGGTCGGTCACTTTGCAGCATGGTATAGGGAAGGGGACTTTCATAATTAAGGAGGTTTGCAAAGAAGTTTTTCATCCATCGGCGGGCAAAATAGACCTGTGTCAGCTTGTCCTGGTAGGCGATACGCGCCGTTTCTTCGAGAGTCCGGAATACCCGGGTGTAATATTCACGGTGCAAACCATAACCGCCGCTGAGTACAAGCTGTTCTACCCGTCGAAACGGCCATAGTGACTGGTCGTTCAGGTAGCCAATAATTTCTTCTGGATCCTTGTACGCCACAAAAGAAAAACTGGCATTCTTGATATTGAAACGGGTCAGAGCCTCTCTGGTGAGTTCTTCTAGAGGTTTTTCTTTTTCTAACAGCAGTAAAAAAGAGCCGTCTGGCAGCCGATTTATTAGTTCATCTATACCGTATAATAACAACGGAGAAGGTATGATGTAGAGGGTTTCGGGTTTGAGCTCGGTTTCGCGGGCAATCCGCAGTGGTCGCGATTTTGGATCGACCCGCGAATAGAGCAATCTACCCTGATATTCCAGGGTAATCCCCGACCCGGTATCTATCTGTCGGGGAATGATCATTTTTTACTCGCCGTTTAGAAAATAGCGGCTGAAAACCGCATTAAAATTATCTTTATGCTTTTCCGACGAAAGGATAAGGGATCGCATATCGGTTTCCGCATACTGCTGCGCCAGATACGGGTAGTAGCTTTCAAGCATGCTGAGAGACTCTTCGTTAACTTCTGTTTCCTCTTCCAGCTCAAAGAGATAGACATTATTATTCAGAACAAGGGGATCACTGATTGTTCCCTGTTCCAGAGCAAAGAGAGTTTCCAGAAAAGTCTCATTGAATGCAGCACCTTCAAAGGCTCCGGAATCCTGCTGGGAGTCCCTAACAGGTTTAAAAATCTCGACATTACCGTAATTGAGGGGAAATGATGCTGTTTCACCGGATTCCCAATCATCGGCTGCAAGTCCGCTAAGACCATTTTCATCTGTTGATGCTTTAATCTGTTGTCCCAGCTCAAGGAGATAATCCTCTATGGTTCCTTTCTCGAAGCGTTCCATGTAGCTTCTTACTGTTTCAATATCGTTTTCATTAGACCGCTGGGCGGCAATGGGCTCTTCATTACACTTATAGATAACCCAGCCGAAAGGGGTAGTCACCATATCCGAGATTGTGCCTTCCTCAAGGGAGAATATCTCTTCCGCTTTTTCTTCGGATTCAAGTTCGCTGGACAGAGAATAAAAATACTGCTGACCAATGTAGCCTCCGTTCTCGGCATAGGCGTCTTTTGACTGGTTCCGGGCAATTTCGTCAAAGAGGCCGGGGTCTGCAGTTAACTGCTGCTGAATAGTCCTTGCACTCTCTTCACTGCTCTGGATTGTTATGCGGCTGAGATTAATCTTTCTAAAAAGTCCGGCGTTCTCTTCGGCATAATTCCACACAAGATCTTCCGGAAAAGAGTTAAAGCCGATTCGCCGATACACAAAACTGCGCTCCGGGCTTGCCATATCCTTAACAAAGAGAATGGCCTTTGAAGAAAGCTTTACCCCGTTGAGTGTATCGCTACGTACCTGGCTGCTTATAAGTTCTTCTTTATAATATTTACGTATAGAGGCTTTTTCTGTTCTTGAAGTTTCCCGGTATCGCTCAGGGCTGAATTCCCTGTTTTCCTGATAACCACCATACGAAGTAAGCGCCTGATCTATGACCTCATCAGGAATGTGTACATTACTCTGTTTGGCTCTTTTTAAAATTGCTGTATGTACTACAGTATTCTGATATGCTCCCTGCCAGACCTGATACGCAATCCACTCAAGGTTGGTGTCTACGCCTGACTGAGCGATCCGTTCTGCAATAGTATCTTTTTGCCGTGAGAGGTAGTTTCCTGGATAAAACTCGATATCTTCACCATCATAACTACCGAAAACGATACCTCCTCCTCCAGCTGTACCACCAACCAGCGGACCACCAACGAAGGTCACGACTATAATAACAAGAATTGCAACGCTAAAGATGTACATCCAGGGATTCATGCGGCTTTTTGGCGGATGTTCTTTGCCGCCGAGTTCAGTATTCCGCTTTGCGCCGTGCTGCGGATCCCGTTTCGCCATAAAGTTTCCTCATCAATATAGTTATTGTTTAACCGCACAACGGTATCATGGGCCCTATCCTTTGTCAATGAATCGAATTAGCATGGCGGAATAGAAAAATCAGTCTCTTGACAGGTATTCCACCTTGCGATATATTCTCACTCGTAATTGTGGGGGTGTGGCGAAGCTGGTTATCGCGCCGGCCTGTCAAGCCGGAGACCGCGGGTTCAAGTCCCGTCACTCCCGTACCCCATGCTGTTCACAAGGATGGGGAGAATCGGGCTGTAGCGCAGTGGTAGCGCGCTTGGTTCGGGATCAAGAAGTCGGCGGTTCGACCCCGCCCAGCCCGACTACAGAAAAAGCTCCATTCGAAAGAATGGAGCTTTTTCTGTAGTCGGGCTTCCTGCGGATGCTCTCGGTGTTTGCTATGAGCAAACACCTGCCGCATCCTTGGGCTTGCGAATCGCTTCGCGATTCACCTGGCCCAGCCCTCAAAAGCAGATACCGCAAGGATTGGTTGCTCTTTTTTTCGGGCTTCCTGCGGATGCTCTCGGTGTTTGCTATGAGCAAACACCTGCCGCATCCTTGGGCTTGCGAATCGCTTCGCGATTCACCTGGCCCAGCCCTCAAAAGCAGATACCGCAAGGATTGGTTGCTCTTTTTTTCGGGCTTCCTGCGGATGCTCTCGGTGTTTGCTAGGAGCAAACACCTGTCACATCCTTGGGCTTGCGAATCGCTTCGCGATTCACCTGGCCCAGCCCTCAAAAGCAGATACCGCAAGGATTGGTCGTTCTTTTTTTTCGGGCTTCCTGCGGATGCTCTCGGTGTTTGCTAGGAGCAAACACCTGTCACAAGCTTGGGCCAGACGATTTGCCGTGAATATATAGGAGATTGAAGTTTTAGCTGCTCAGCGCCGAATATATAACAGACGATGGAAAGAAGACACCTGATCAGCTGCCTTATCATAAGTATCTGTTTTGCCGCAAATGCCGATGTTTATCACACCGTAAAACCCGGCGAAACCCTGTACCGCTTGTCCAGGGAATACGGAGTTTCTGTAGATGAGCTGAAAGAGATAAACAGAATTAAAAATGTAAGTGATATCCCTGTTGGTACACGTTTATTGATAAAAAAAGATGAGAACGCAATAGATTCGTATATATCGTATACCGTCAAGAGGGGAGATACCTTATACAGCATCGCACGAAAGAATGATATGGGTCTGGCAGAGTTATTGCGGATAAATGGATTAATCGAGAGCCATATTCTGCAGGTAGGAGAAGTGCTCCAGCTTAAGCTATCCGAAGATCAGACGCAGAAAACGCCGACTGCCGTCGTAGAAAACCCTCAAAATACAGATACAACTGGGAATGTCCAGAAGAACGCAGAATATTTCTGGCCTCACCAGGGAGAACAGGTTCCCCTGAATGGTAAACTTGTGGGAAAGGAGATAAACGGGCGAAACGGTGACCCGATAGTCTCTGTCTCGTCCGGAAAGGTTATCTGGGTAGCCCCCTACCATGGATATGGGAAAATTATAATGGTAGAGTCTCCAGACAAGCATATTTTCGCATACGGCGGGAATGGGGACACCCTTGTTAATGTGGGTGACCGTGTACGGCCGGGACAAAAGCTTGGCCTTTTAGGGAGCGGAGGAATCGAAGGAGAAGCAAAGGCATTTTTCTTCGTGTATAAAAATGGAAAACCCGTTGACCCCGAATCCGCCCCAAGGAAATAGCAAGCAGATGAAAACCAGAATTGTCGGTATCTGTGGCGGTTCGGGTTCAGGTAAAACTACAGTAGTCAGGAAAATCGGAGAAACCTTCCCAGATTTTGTTTGCATACCCCAGGACAATTATTATAAGTCGGCCTATAATATAAGGGCACCTCTAAAAACGTGGTATTTTTGCCATAGTCAAGGAGGGAAGATTTTGTAGCACCCGCAAACTCTTGTGGTAACAAGAGTTGAGGACTGCGGGAAATCTTGACGACGCAGGATATGGGGAAAAGAGTAGTTTTTAGAGGTGCCCATAAATAACACCAATATCACTCATGTAAATTTTGACCACCCCGATGCGTTTGATAACGAATTGGTTATAGATCACCTGTCTTCTCTTCAAGACGGGAATACAATAGAAATGCCGCAGTATGACTTTGTACATCATAAACGACTGGAAAAAACGATCAAAGTTAACCCCCATACCTTGATTATCTTTGAAGGAATTCTAATCTTTTTTGATAAACGGATCCGGGATCTTATTGATCTGAAGGTCTTTATTGATACCCCAGATGATATACGGTTTATTCGCAGACTTCAGCGGGACATCCATGAACGGGGCCGAACAATGGATTCGGTAATCAAACAGTATCTGGAGAAGGTACGGCAAGGTCATTCCGGTTTTGTTGAACCGACAAAGCGCTACGCCGATATAATCATCCCTGAAGGTGGATTTAACGAAATAGCTCTGGAGGTGCTTATCTCCTTTTTACGTTCTGTCAGATCCTGAGAGCTTACCGTTCAATGGTCTCGTCAGTCAGAGGAAGTTCCGAAAGCCGATCTTTCAGGTAGCTGGAAAAGGATATCTTCGGAACAACAACGGCGGGTTTCGCTTCCACGGTCATCTCTTTGCCGGTTCCCGGGTGCTTAACCACTCTGGCTTTACGGGCTTCCTGCTGCTTGATGGCAAAACGCCCTATTCGTCCAAGGGGTACCTTCTCTCCAAGGCAGAGTCCGGTCTCGATAAGATAAAGAAAATCATCGATGATTGTCTTACATTCAGCAGCGGTTACACCGTTTTTTTTGGCCACATAGCGAACCATACTTTTCATGGTAAATTGATCAGGTACGGACGATGGATCAAGGTGCAGACTACGGTTCAGCTTCATGAAGCCGTTTGTCAGATAAATTGTAGCCTCCCGAATGCGTTTTTCCTGCTCCTCCCTGGGGATATCCGATGAGCAGACAGCAAGCCGGTAAACAGGACTGGTTTTATTCAATCGACCCTCAGGGAAAGTAACTGGTTCTCCAACCGCTATGGACTTAGGAGATACGGATATCGTCTCGGTAAAAATATCAGGAACGTCGGTGCGGGTTTTTATGCTTGCGTATTCCAAAAGACGTTCATCTGTTCCGGGACCTATACTCAAAATTGAACCTGAGCTTGTCAGTGCCAGAATACCGTTTCCTTCTTCGGGTAAAACCTTCTTCTCCAGAATCATTCCAAGAGCTTCTGCCTGTTCGCGGAAAAGGATGTCCTTTTCCTCCCAAACTTTGGCAAGAAGTTCCAGGGAATCCTTGTTCTGCTCTGGTAAAAGTTTGACTAATGCTTCCAGATGCCGTCGGATTTCCGGGGGTAAACTTGAAAAAACCATCATTGCCTCTCATTATTATAATATACTGACCCAGTCTTTGCTTATATAATATATATCTATTTTTCAAAAAATCCCAATATAAATGGATTAATCTGGAAAATAGCGTTACTTTAACCGGTAATGGAGGAAATAATATGACTGAGTATTTCAATCAACTGGATGCTGCCATTGCCGAACACCTTAAGGGAATCCGGAAATCCCTCGAGATTGCAGATGATACTGAAGCCCTTGAAGTTCTGGCAAAGGCATGGATAGAGAAAGAAGACGCCTTTAATCGTCAGATCGACGAAAAAAGCATGGAGATCGTTGAGGAGTTTGATCCTGAAAGCGAAGACGGAGGTGTGCTGCTGCTGACCTACTCAGGATCATTGCTGAGCATTGGTCCGTGTCAGGATAACGTAAGAAGCGCCAGTTATGCCAGTATCGGTCTCCGACAGGATGTTCCGGAATTTGCTGAAACAGAGGACGCAGAACTGGAAGAACCGGTACGAACAGGAAATCTCGCGCGGTTTGTTCGAGGACCGGTACAAAGCAGTTCAAAGATATACAAAATGGCAATCTTTAAAGAGGAGATGGATGCCCAGGAAGAAGAAGAGCTTCTTGCGGAGGTAACCCAGATTCTCGCAGAAGATTTTACCGAAGTAAACCGTACTATCATCGCCGGTGAATAAAAGCTTCCGATAAATAAGAATGGTAGTCCAACAGGAATTAATCCAAAATTTGAAAAAACTACGCGACTCGAAAAGCCCTCCAGGATGTGATGTCCTGGAGGGTGAGCTGCAAAGCGCCATTGGCATTTTTAACAGTCTGTCATGGAAGGTTCGTCCTCCGGATGACTCCTTTGGTCCGGGAGGGCTTGTTCGGCTGCTGCCGAACCTTCCTACCCTGATAATTCCGGATCTTCACGGACGGCGGGGTTTTTTTTATCAGGCCCTGACTATGCCTTTGTTCCAAGGTGGAAGTTTTCTGGAGCTTTTATATGAAAAGAAAGGGAGTGTGGTTTGCGTTGGCGACGCGTTCCATGGAGAATCCCCTGTCCGAGAGAGATGGAATGAAGCCTACGATGAGTTTCTTACGGGGTTCAAGAAACGGAAGGCCATGAACCATGAGATGGCAGATAATCTGGGACTGCTGCAGATGATCCTGACTTTGATGCAGTTATTCCCGGAGAACTTCTTCTTTCTTAAGGGAAACCATGAGAATATAGATAACGAATTTGGCCGGGGAAACTATCCTTTCAGAAAGTTCGTGAATGAAGGAGAAATGGTCAAGCTGTGGACCCAGCGTTTTCTCGGTGATAATTGTTTACAGCTCTTAAAACAGTATGAGAACTTACTGCCCCTGGCCGCAGAGGGAGACGGTTTTCTTGTTACTCATGCGGAACCTGCGCAGGGTTTTTCCAGGGATAAGATAATAAACGCGTACAGGAATGATGATGTTCTTTATGGTCTTACGTGGACAGATAATGGAGAAGCCCAATCGGGCTCGGTGGCAGAAACCCTTGCGAGTTTTTTCCCGGGCCGGGATAGATCAATCTGTTTCGGAGGACACAGACCAGTGAACGGATACTTTTCCCTGCGAAACGGAGACCGATACATACAGATTAACCATCCTGTTGCAGAGCTTGTGGCCCTTGTTCGACGGGGTGAAGACTTTAATCCCGCAGAACAAATTGTGCGGATCGATACTGTTAACGGGGGGCGGAGGAGATAGGATGGCCAGGCAACCGGATAAAATTGACAAGTACAGCGAAGTAAGCCTGATCGCCCGCGGAGGAATGGGGGCTGTATACAAGGCTTTGCACCCAACTCTTAACCGGCCGGTAATATTGAAGAAACTGACCCTTCGCGGACAAAGTTCTTTCGCCGAGCGTTTTAAGCGGGAAGCCCGCATACTGATGGATTTCCGGCACGATGATATCGTTACCGTTTTTGATCATTTTAAACAGGGAAGTTCATACTATATAGTCATGGAATATGTGGAGGGGAGTTCTCTGGAAGAACTGCTGCGGGAACACAGGTATCTTGATTCCCTTATCTGTGCCTATATCGTTCTTCATTCTGCCAGAGCTCTTGAATATGCACATCGCAGAGGTGTCATACACAGGGATATCAAACCGGCGAATATTCTCATTTCCCGGGAAGGTTCCATTAAGCTGGCAGATTTTGGTATTGCAGCTTCCGCTGATGATTCCGATTCGGCCCTCACCAGTGACGGCATGACCCTTGGAACCCCCTCGTATATGGCGCCCGAACAGTTTGAAAACTCAAGGAACGTAGATTCAAAGGCAGACATTTATGCTCTTGGCATCATGACCTACGAAATGAGTACCGGTAAGCGGCCCTATCCCGGGGGATTTACACCGGACCTTATACACGCAAAACAGAAGGGAAAATACAAGCGGCCGACGTATTTTGTCCCGGGGATAGCAAGGCCGCTGATGAAGATAATCCGGGGCTCAATGCGGAGTTCCCGAAAACGCAGGTATCACAATGTAGAACCGATAATAAGACAGGCCAGGAAGGTACTGGAACCCTATAATCAGGATGAGGTAAGGAATCTTCTCGGCGCAATGGTACGGAAGGATAAAGAGCTGCCTGTACTAAAACCGCGTAAGCAGCGCTTTCGATTCATCCTGCGGTGGATTACGATCTTGTGCGGTACGGGATTATTATTATGGGGCCTGTATGAAAGTACGCTTTTTCAACCCCTTTTTTTGGGAAGCACCCATGGACGACTGCGGCTTGCGGTTGAGGTTCCCAAACTTGAGGGGGTCTATGCGGGACAGGCCGTAAATGCAGCACTATTTTCTGATGATAGCAGGGACATACCCCAGGTATCGAAGCCCTTCCTGTTTCCTGTTTTCTTTTCATCCTCTGATCAGACCCGCAGGTATACAAGTCTACCGCGTATGCTCCCCTCGGGAATGTACCGGATAAAGATACTCTACGCAGGTCAGATTTACTGGAAATCTTTTTATCTTCCACCCGTCAAAGCAGCCGTTCAAGGAGGACTTTTCTCCGAGACCTTGGAGTACGTTCAGCTTCCGAAGGTTGAGACAGGACCGGTAGAGATTTCATTCAGTATATTTGATGCTATTCGTGAAAAATCTCTCAATGATGTATCACGGGCTTATGTAATGACTGATAATGGAACAGTCCCTCTCTCTCAAATCCCGGAAATTACCTCCGGACGGGTATGGCGGTTTCTTATCCGCTCTGATGGGTACATCGAGCAGCTCTATTCCCTGTATCTGGATCCCCGGGAAAGCCACGTAAGCATAAACGCTGCCTTGCTCCCCCGTCCGGCGATATTACGCATTACCAGCAACTTGCAGGATGTAAGAATCAGGATTAACGGATCTTCTCATATAAGCGCCTACATTGCGAATCCGGAAGGCGGCTATCGAGTTACCTCTGTAGAGTTTAATCCTGCGGTCGGTGAAAGATTCTCAGTTCCCCCTGGTCGATATCGTATTTCTTTTGAGATTAAAGGAAGCAGGGCAGTCTATGATGTCAACCTTGCTTCAGACGAAACAGCTTCGCTTGTTTGTACAATGGAGAATGGGGCTCTCAGCATAGAACGAGAACCCCGGTTAAGGAGATAAAGATTTTATGACAAGAACTGTAAAGAAAATCCTCTATATTTTATTGGGTTTCGCCGCGGGTTGTCTTGTGTGGATTGTAATTGAGCCTTTTATGGCTGTGGGCGGCGGTACTTTTTATCTTCGGCTGATTATGCAGGGAGGACTGATCGGGGCGGTTTACGGCGCTGTGTTGGGATCAGGAGAGGGTATCTCTGTTTCTATTCCCCGAAAAGCCCTTATGGGTGTTGCCTTGGGCTTCGGGATTGGCTTTGCTGCGGGAACAGCAGCCATACTGATTGCACAGGCAATGCTTCTGATTCTTGCAAGTTCCGGAAGTGCATCAATCGCGGATATTACCGGACGACATCTACCCCTGGCCAGAATTCTTGGTTGGACAATCATGGGGGCAGTCCTTGGTACCATCGAAGGCATACGGGCAAGATCGATACGACGGGCTCTTTTTGGTATAGCAGGCGGAACCCTGGGTGGACTTGCCGGAGGCCTGATCTTTGAGGGATTAAACACTACAAACATTTCAGTCTCTCTGCTGCGGCTTTTTGGATTCTGCTTATTGGGGATCTTTATTGGAGGGGGCTTCAGCTTTCTGGAATCCCTGGGCCGTTTTGGTATCTTGAAAGTCATGAATGGGAAATACAAAGGTAAGGAATTTATTCTGTCTAAAAGAAACATCAGTATAGGGACAGAAAACCGTTGTGACATTTCTATTCCCGGGGACCCAGACATCAAGGCTGTACATGCCCACATCGTCAGGAAAAACAGGGAAATGGCGGTGGAAAGAAAAACCGATAAGGCCCCGCTTTTGGTTAATGATAAAAGCTGCGAGGTTCAGCGTTTAAAATACGAAGATGTTATCCGTATTGGTAATACGGTTATTCGTTTTTTACCCTGATGATAATCTATGGAGTTGCTATGAAAAGGCTGATACTTATTGCATATATGGTTCTGTTTACTGCGGCAGTCTGGGGACAGTCTGTCGAGATTACCCAGATAGAAAATCGTCAGCTCCTGGTTGACGGTACTCTGGATATCTATTTTTTACTCAGAAACGCCGAGGGAGAACCTGCCACGGTACCCAATGATGCAGAACCGGAGCTCTTTGTTCTGGACGGCGGAAAACGTTTGCCGCAAAAAATTCTGTCCCTGGAGCAGGAAGCTCCCCGACGACAGGGGATTAGTTTTCTCTTGCTCGTAGATAATTCCGGATCCATGCACGACGAATATCTTGGCGATACCATCCGCTTTGAGACTGCCAAATTCGCGGTGGAGCAGTTTCTGCAGGATATTGATAATCCACTCGATAAAGTTGGCCTATCGGCTTTTAATACCTTCTATTCACCCATGGTTCCTGTTAGTCCGGTTTCCTCTCAATTCGAGACAGCACTGAACAGCATGAACAGACCAATACGGGAACATTCCTACACGGAATTGTACCGGGGAATTCAGGAGGCTGCATTTGATCTGGCTGATTACCGGGGAAGGCGGGCGATAATCGTTTTATCCGATGGTGAGAACTTTCCGTATACCCTTTCCGGGAATCCGCATCCGATGTACGGAGAAGAGGATTTCAGCCATTTGGATGCCCTTGATACATTAATTGACGAAGGGATAAGCCTCTATGCTGTTCACATTGGAGACACCAAGGATCCGCAGCTTGACGATATCGCCAAAAACAGCGGTGGCAGGAGCTTTACAGCAAAAAACCGAGGAAATCTAATGGATGTGTATCTTTTAATTCGCGACGAGATACAACAGGAATATAAATTGAGCTTTCGTCCCCCTTACAATGGTTCTGATACGAATAGTGTCGAGCTGAAGATCGAGGACAAGAGGGCTGCAGCAGAATACTATGTTCCCCATTTCCTTGGAGAGTATCCCGATTCTCTAGGATGGTTTGTGATTATACCCTTACTGATCGCGGCGGGACTTATAAGTATTCTTTTTCTTTATGCCTGGGAGAAACCTGCAAAAGGAGCGGAGATAAACCTGCTTTCCGCCGGAAGAAGCTTCTCGCCCAGGACACGAGTTAATCTTACAAAAGAGGTAACGGTTATTGGTGCCGGGCAGAACGCAGATATGACCATAGCTGGAAACCCTGCAATGAGGGAATCCCACGCAACCGTTATGTTTGACAAAAACTCCGGTAATTATACCGTTGCCGCGGATGTTGAATTCAGGGTGAATAACCGTCTAAAAAAGAGTCATACCCTGAAGAGCGGGGACGTTCTTGATTTTGATGGAACTACTGTCGTATTCGATAAACCGACAGAACATAAAAAAACCTGAGAACTGAATAAGCTCTCAGGTTTTTCGCTCCCCCGGACAGACTCGAACTGCCGACCTAGTGGTTAACAGCCACCCGCTCTACCGACTGAGCTACAGGGGAATGTCCCAAGTGACGATGGGAAATATACATGAGGCGGAGATATCTGTCAATACTATGCCGTAAAAAGATTTTGCTTTTTTACAGGCTCATCTTATTTGATAATGCAGTTCTGAGCCACAGGAGTCGCATATGCTTCCACTCCTGTTGAGAATACGGACCCGGTACCCGCTGCGTTGTATCAGGGTAGTGCCGCAGCGTGGGCAGACGGTATCGGCCGCGGAGCCTGTATTGCCCTGGTATACGTAGTTCAGTACCTGCCGGGCACGTGTCGTTATCCGGTCCATAGATTCAATTGTTGTCGCTGGCATGTTTGATTTATAGTTTGGGAAATAACGGCTTAGATGCAGGGGGATATTTTTATTTACATCTGTAATAAAGTCCAAAAGGCCCTCAATTTCTTCGGGATCGTCATTTTTGCCGGGAACAAGGAGTGTTGTCAGCTCCAGATGACAGCGGTTCGCGGCAAAAATGATTGCATTTTTGACCGCATCCAGATCGCCTTTAAGTTCTCTCCGGTAATAGTCAGGATTATAACTTTTCAGGTCAATGTTTGCCGCATCCATTACCGAAAAAAGTTCCTCTGCAGGAGCAGGATTCAGCATACCGTTTGTCACAATTACATTGGCAATACCGGCTTCTCTGGCAAGCCTGGCGCAGTCCATGCAGTATTCAAAGTGTACAAGGGGTTCGGAATAGGTGTAGCTGATACTGTGGCAGCCTGATTCCCTGGCCTTTTTTATGGTTTCCTCAGGTGACGTATGGGCAGAATTTTCCTGCACTCGCTGAGATATGTTATAATTCTGGCAGAAGGGGCAGCGTAAGTTGCACCCCCAGAATCCGATGGAAAAACTCATGGTTCCGGGAAGAAAATGAAAAATTGGCTTCTTTTCTATTGGGTCAATACCGCCGGAAGAGATAGCTCCGTAAAACGGCAAAGACAGCTCTCCGTTCCGGTTTTCCCGAACTCCGCAGAACCCCCGTTTACCGGAGCTGATTCTGCAGTGGTGGGGACAGAGCGCACATTCCAGTGTGTTTGTGTGTGAAACCGTGTATGACACGGACTGCGTCCTTTGCTTTTATTCTCTTTCCGAGAAAACCTGATGAAGAAGTTCGGAGTCATGGTAAAACTTGATTGTATCACTTACCTCGAAAGGTTCGTACTTTACTCCCATGCTTCCCCTGCGGATCCATATCCTGGCCATAAAGAGATTGGAACCGGCGTCGGTTACAATACTAGGCAGATTCTCGGCGTGACGGATATCCTTTACTCGGAATTCATAAAAGGTTGTATTACTGCTGAAAGGTTTTATTATCAGCAGAAGTTTATCCGGGTCGTAGGGGTGTTTTTTCGGGGCACCTTCAAAGGCAATACAATCCTGGGCAAAATCCTCTTCCGACTCGTATCTTGTAATATTGAACAAAGGGGCAGTGGATAGATATTTTCGTATGCTCATATGAGTCCTCTGCTATACAGTATAGACCCATACGGCGGATTTCGCAAAAGGTTATGAAGAATGTGTAGACAGTGCCCTTTCAGCTGCTTCTGCCAGGTACCTGGACAGTTTATTCCGATCATTTTCGCTCATTTCCATATCAAGGGTTAAAATCTTGTTATTCCTGACAAGACGGGAAGAGAAAGTCAGTATTTCATCGTCTATTTGAAGAGAGCAGTCGGAAATTACAGAATTTTCAGGGATATCGTTGGTTTTATCAGGAGCATCAGGATAAAAGCGAACACTGTGTATACTGATATCGATTATTGTGCCAGCAATGATTGCATAATTGTCGGGATGACTGAACATAAAAGAAATTTCATCATATTCTTTGGGCGTATAACGGCGAAAACGGCGTTCTTCGCTGAAAAGTGCATACCTCTGGAGGATCTCCTCAACAGATGATCGAATAAAGTGTTCATCCTGAGGATAGGGCACCAGACCATTCACCTCAAGAAGCTGTGATTTCGCTGCCTCGTCTTCGGTAAACAGATCACCAGTGAATAAGACGCAGATCCCCTGGTCCTTATTCTTCAAGGTTCTATAGAACCGGACAAAGGGTTTCCAGTGCCGGGGAAAATCCTGGGTATTAAAAATAATGAGATCAGGTTGAATCTCTTCAAGGTTATCCATCGCCTTAACAGGGTTTCTGTACTGAATAAGGTTACCGCCGCGGGACGAAAACTGATCTCGGAGAGGTTCTTTAAAATGGGGGTCTCGGGCTACAACTAAAATAATCATTCGCTACCCAGATTGCGGACATCGTAGGATCCGATTAACCAAACGTCGTCTCGCCTGTTCAGATAATAGACAAACTCCTTTACCTCGATAAAGTCGGGATTCTGAAATTTTTCGCGCACCCTTACAGTTCCCTGGGTGGGGGTATACCTGGTTTCCAGGATTTCAAAGAATACTGGTATCAGTAAAATTTCATCGCGGGTTTCGCGCTGCCGTAAAGCTTCCCTGAAATTCTCGACCATGCCAAGGCGATCCGCTTCAGGGGCCCGGTCGTAACGGCGGCGAATCTCCGGCGTATCAAGCATCAGGGATTCGACGTTCAGGTAGAGGAAGAACTTGTTCCATTCCTCTTTTTGCCGTGACCGGATAAAGTATTCCACGACTTCGTCCGGGGGAAGGGGCTGTCGACGCAGGATTTCTCCTGTTTCAGCGTCAATACGCGACTGAATTCCCTGAGGACCTTCCGACGGTCGGACAGTAAAGGAGATCAGATTAGAACGCAATGCCGTGCCGGAGGACCGAAGCTCCGGATAATATGAAACCTGCGCCACGTAGGCGCCAGGCTTTCCTGCCGCAATATAATCCTTTAGGGATTCGACAAATGAGAAGCGTTCTCCCGGTTCTATGCTGATATCTCTATAGTAGACGTGTTGATTCCTTTGTCGGGCCGTGATAAATTGCTCTGAATGCTTGACCGGTTCATTGGTAAGGGTCGTAACATTGAAATCGACATTAAACCTGCGGTCATGGGCGGATTTAAAGCGAAAGGTTTCACTGGTATTGTTGGAAATCTCAATCAGAACCTGGATCTCGCTTTCCGGATAGTAAATCCGCTTATCGTACAGGCGTATTGTTACATCGACACCGTTGTTATCGAGTGCTACGAGAGAGACGGGCATAAAAACCGTAACGAGAAATATAATGCAGACAAAAAATTTCTTCATAATCACAACACCACTGGTTACATTGTCGGAATATTAGCATGGTAACATTATTCTTAGAAAGTACCCTGGCGAAATTAAAATCCTATAAACCGTATAGCGAATTCCTGAAGCGCTGCGGACGGGGTGAGCTTCCCTTAGAGATATACGGGCCGAAGGGTTCTTTCCTGGCTGTAGTTCTGGCTTCACTTATACGGCAACGATCCAGAGCTATTTTATGTATAGCGCCTTCGGAAAAAGAAGCAGAAAACCTCTTCAGGGATTGTCTCTCTTTCGGCGTTTCTGCTGTACATTTTCCATGGTGGCAGGCTGCTCCTTATAGTGAGCAGCCTGGCCATTCTAACGTTGCCGCCAGACGGATATCGATCCTTAAGAATATGCTGAGCGGTGAGAAGGGGGTAATCTGCGTCTCAGTCAGGGGACTGGTAGGATCCGTACCTCCCAGGGAAATCATTGCAGAGAATCTGCTGACCCTCAGGAAGGGAGAAACCTTCGACCCCCAGAAAATAGAAAAGACCCTGGAGTTATGGGGATATTTACGGGTTCCCAGGGTCTCGTCTCCCGGTGAGTTTGCCCTGAGAGGTGAGGTCCTGGATGTCGGCATACCAGGAGGAGACGGCGAGGCTCTCAGGGTTGTCTTTGAATTCAACGAAATTGAAGAGATCAGGACTTTCGATGCCGTAACCCAGAGTTCTTACGGCAGCGTAAATGAGTTTGTGCTTTTTCCGGCCACTGAATTCCTGTGGGACGAAGATGGCATAAACCGTGTTGCGGAATACATGAGTTCGCGTCGTTATCCCGGGAGCGCTGATGAGGAGTTCCTTGAACATCTGCGTGTCAGCCGCAGCTGTGCCTATGAGGAGGTGTTTTATCCCCTTGGATTTGACTCTCCGGCAAGTATCATGGATTACATGCCTCCGGACGGTCTTTCTCTGTTTATCTCTGACAAACGTCTTGAAAACGCCGCAGAAGGGGTAAAAAAGGAATTTGAGGAGCTTTACCGTAGAACCGTGCGGGAGAAAAAGCTGTCTTTTCCTTCGCCGGACAGGATTCTTGTCTCCTATGAACATCTGGTGGAAAGCTGCCGCAGTAGAATAATGATTCAGTCCCTGAAGGACCAGAATAAGGCTTCTGCGGTGCCGGAAATAGTGTGCCAGGATCCACGTTCTTTCTTTGGAAATATCCGGTATCTGAAGGAGGAACTCGACCAGTACGCACAATCCGGGTACCAGGTGTCCATATTTGCAGAAACCGACACCCAGGCAGAGAGAATCTCCCAGCTTTTAAAAGACTACGATGTCCAGCTCTATTCTGCTCACCTCAGCCAGGGGTTTGTACTGCCGGATATCGAAATGATCCTGATTCAGGAGAATGAAATATTCGGCCGCCGCAAACGGGTCCCCGCTTCGGTAAAAAAAGCCCGCAGCCGGGCCATCGATACCTTTGTTGAGCTCTCTCCCGGAGATTATGTGGTTCATATCAACTACGGTATCGGCCGGTTCAAAGGAATCGAGCGTATCCGGGCGGCCGGGACAGAACGTGATTATATTCAGCTTGAATATGCCGGAGAAGAGACGGTCTTTATTCCCATCGAACAGGTAAACCTTGTTCAGCGCTATATCGGTCAGGAGGGACGTCCCCCGGCCCTGGATTCTCTCGGCGGAAAATCCTGGGAAAAACGAAAAAACAGGGTCAAAAAATCCGTTGAGGACCTGGCGGATATGCTCATCGACTTGTATGCGAAGCGTCAGAATGCCCAGGGATTTTCTTTCGGGGAGGACACCGACTGGCAGGTTGAGTTCGAGGCTGCCTTTCCGTATGAAGAGACCGCTGACCAGCTGACATGTATCGCTGATGTCAAAGAGGATATGGAGAGCACCCGGCCTATGGACCGCCTGATCTGCGGAGATGTGGGATATGGCAAGACGGAAGTGGCTATGCGGGCGGCCTTTAAAGCTGTTATGGCAGGCAAGCAGGTAGCAATTCTTGCTCCTACAACCATTCTTACGGAGCAGCATTTTGAATCTTTTTCCGAGCGCTTTGATCAGTATCCAGTGACCATTAGGATGATTTCCCGTTTTGTCTCCACCAAGAAACAGACGCAGACGCTTAAACAGCTTTATGAAGGAGAGGTAGATATACTAATCGGTACTCACCGTATTCTGCAAAAGGATGTTGTTTTCAAGAACCTCGGGCTTATTATCGTGGACGAAGAGCAGCGCTTCGGTGTCAAAGACAAGGAGCGTCTAAAGCAGTTGAAGCACACCGTTGATGCCTTGGCTCTTTCTGCTACACCGATTCCGCGTACTTTGCACATGAGTCTTTTGAAGATCCGGGACATGTCGTTGCTGACCACTCCGCCGCATAACCGTCAGTCAGTGGATACCTTTATTCGGGGGTTTGACGAAGAGCTGATCGTTGGTGCAATACGCCGGGAACTTGAGCGGGGCGGGCAGGTGTTTTATCTGCACAATCGTGTCGAGACCCTGCGGGAAACACGCCTCTTTTTGGAAGGCCTGGTGCCGGAGGCCCTGGTAGAGACCGCCCACGGGCAGATGAGCTCTGCCGAACTTGAAGAGGTAATGCACCGTTTTATTCACGGAGCCTTTCAAGTCCTGGTTGCTACCACCATAATCGAGAACGGGATTGATATTTCGAATGTTAATACCATAGTTATTGATAGAGCCGATATTTACGGTATTTCACAACTGTATCAGCTTCGGGGTCGGGTTGGCAGGTCCGACCGCAAAGCCTATGCTTATCTGCTTTATCCGGCTGATAAGGCTTTGAGTGAGATCGCCATGAAGCGGCTGCAGATTCTTTCCGACTATTCCGATCTGGGGGCGGGTTTTAAAATAGCCATGAAGGACATGGAGGTCCGCGGCGCCGGCAATTTGCTTGGCAGACAACAGAGCGGCGAGATTGCATCGGTCGGTTTTGATATGTACCTGCGTCTTCTCGATGAAGCAGTGGCGGAACGCAGCGAAAAGGGAGAGGAAAGCAGAGAAGAGATCTTCCTCGAACTCGATTATTCCGGCTATATTCCCGACAACTATATCCTCGAAGCTGTTGAAAAGATGGAGGTCTATAAGAAGATTGCTGCTATCAATTCGGATGATGAGCTGGAAAAGGTACATGCAGAACTTCATGACCGGTTTGGTCCCTTACCGGAAGCCGCGGCCAGTTTGCTTTCCCTCGCTGAGGTCAGAATTGTCTGCCGCAAACTCAAGGTGCGCTCTTTGAGGGAACGGGGCGGCAAGGTCCGGGTGGAGTTTGGAAAGGTTTCGCTCATCTCCGTAGACAAGGTTCTGAATCTGATGCAGACCTCGGGAGGCAAGATCAAACCGGATCCGAAAAACCCGAATGTCCTTTTGCTGGAGACAGGCTCGATTGGACTCAAGGAAAAATCAGAATTTATTCGAGAACGCCTATCGGCTCTTTTGTAAAGTCGGTGTACAATGGAACCAGAGCCCAAGGAAGGATGCTATGGAACGAAAGGCCATTGATCTTATATGCAGCGTAGCTGAGCTTACTTCCCTTTTCGAACGACAGAAGAGTATCGAAGAGTTCCTGGATCAGACAGTCAATTTGATTGCACAGCATATGGGAACAGATCTCTGCTCTATATTTATTGTGGATTCCCAAAGTGGTCTTCTATTCTTGCGAGCCAGTACAGGTTTAAACCCTGAAGCCATTGGTAACCTGACCCTTAAGCCGGGTGAGGGGATTACCGGAACTGCCCTCAAAGAGCTGCGCCCCATAATTCTTCCCCGTGCAAAGGACTCTCCCCACTTTAAAGCCGTGCCGGACCTGCATGAGGAAGAGTATGAAGCCTTTCTCGCTGTCCCCATTATTCATGGTTTGCGTCGCATCGGGGTCATCGTATGTCAGCAGCGAAAGGTTGGCTATTTTTCTACCCGGGATGCCCGGGCTCTTACAGCTATTGCAGCCCAGATGGCAGCGATGATAGAAAACGCTCTTCTTCTGATGGAACTGCATGGGGAGCGTTTAAAGAAAAAGCCGGAAACTGCTGGAGAAATACCCCCTTTTCTGCACGGCCAGCAGACGACTCCCGGCATAGCAATCGGCAGAAGCTATTATCTTGGACGTTCCGGGGCTGATTCCCTTTTGTCCTGGGACTCTACAGTACAATACCGTCAAACCCTTGAAGATTTCAGACAGGCCGTGGAGAGTACAAAACGGCAAATCCAGAGCCTGCAGAAGCAGCTCAAAGAGCATTTCGCCGATGTGGGTTCCCTTATCTTTCACGCCCACCTGTTAATGCTTACTGATAAAGCATTTACCGGCGAAATGGAACAGCGTATTCTCAATGGTGAAGCTCCTGAGGAAGCGGTCGCTTCGGTGGTGAATAACTATATTCGCCTGTTTGCAGAAGCCGAGGCTGCCTCCGTGCGGGAGAAAGTCCAGGACCTGAAAGACCTGGGGCACCGGCTTCTTCTAAATCTCACCAGGGATGAGGGTGAAACAGAGGACTACAAGGAAACAATTATCCTTACAGAAGAACTGTATCCGTCGGAATTAATCAAGTTCGCCGCCCAGGGGGCTGCTGGAATTGTCCTGCACAAGGCGAGCATAACCTCGCATCTGAGAATCCTTGGACTATCTATAAAAATCCCCATGGTATCAATTGAAGATAAAAAACTCTTCACAATGCAGGACGGGATTCCCCTCGTGATTGATGGTTTTCATGGAACGGTTTTTATAGATCCGGACGATGAAACCAGGGACCGCTTTGTACAGCTTGCAAAAGAGCATGCGGAGCTTGAATCTTCAACAAAGATTGAACCGGAAATACCCTTGAGCGATGGTAGTTCGGTCTCGCTTCTGGCAAATGTGGGCTTACTGGGGGATCTTCAGGTCGCGGCCGGATACGGCATACAAGGGATCGGGTTATACAGAAGCGAATTTCCTTTTTTGATTCGAAATGATTTTCCTTCCGAGGAAGAACAGTACCGAATTTACAGGCGTATTTTCGATACCTTTACAAACGGACCGGTATATATGCGAATTCTCGATATGGGAGGAGACAAGCAGCTCGGCTTCCTTACAGACAAAGCCGAGTCGAACCCTTTTCTGGGGCTCAGGGCAATCCGGTTCACGTTAAAGAATCCCGAGATTCTCTTAACCCAGTTGCGGGCCATACTGCGTGCTGGACTAAATGGTGATCTGTATATTATTGTACCTTTTGTATCGGGGATCGAAGAAATCCAGCAGATTCGCAGAATGATGAATTCCGCCTCTGCAGAGCTGACAGAGCAGGGTATTGAGCACCACACAAGTCCAAAGCTGGGCATAATGGTTGAGCTTCCTTCTACGGGTTTCATACTTGATGAACTGGCTGATGAAGTCGACTTTATGAGCATAGGTACCAATGACCTTGTGCAGTATCTTTTAGGTGTTGATCGTACAAATACCAGTGTTTCCGGGTATTATGAACCTTTTCACCCGGCAGTACTGCGGTTTATTGCAAAGGTTGCCGAGGTTTGTAATGTCAGAAGAATTCCGTTATCGGTGTGTGGAGATTCCGCAGCCGACAAGTTTATGGCAAGTTTCCTGATTGGTCTTGGAATTCGCGTTTTCAGTATCGCTCCTGGTTCTGCCCCGGGCATATATGAATGGATCAAGAACAAAAGAGATGTACATCAGCACAGGGATTTCTGCCGTCATCTGCTGAAATTAGGGAGCTCCCAGGCTATCCGGGAGTATCTTGATTCCTCAAGAGCTTGAAGCAAGCCGTCAATTTTCGCTATAAACAGGAACACAATGAAGCAGGAAGAACAGCACGGAAAAAAGTGGCCATTGCGCAGTTACGTGTTACGGGCTGCACGGATGAGTACTCTCCAGCGGAACTCTTACAATGAACTTTTACCCCTCTACTCGGTTCAATACAGAGAATCCGATGTATCCCTGAAGGAGATTTTCCCTTTTGCTTCACGCTATATGGTTGAAATTGGCTTTGGGATGGGAGAGGCAACGGTCACTCTGGCGAAAAACAATCCGGACACCGGGTACCTTGGTATCGAGGTACACAAGCCCGGAGTGGGGAAGGTCTTGAGCGAAATTGATCATTTGTCACTGAACAATTTACGGATAGTAAATCATGATGCCGTTGAGGTCTTTCAGCATATGATTCCCCCGAACAGTATCAACGGCATTCACATCTTTTTTCCCGATCCCTGGCCGAAAAAGAAACACCATAAGCGCAGACTCATTCAATTACCATTTGTGAATTTAATTGTTCCCAAGCTGGTTGCCGGAGGATATCTCTATATCTGTACTGATTGGGAGGAGTATGCCCAACAGATCCTGGCGGTGTGCAGCAATGCTGACGGTATTGCGAATTCCTGCAACGGTTTTGCTCAGCCCCAGTCGTGGCGGCCGCAAACAAAGTTTGAATCCAAGGGCATAGATAAAGCACACCGGATACGGGAAGTATACTTTACAAAAACTACTTGAAATTTTTCTATATTTATACGACTATTTTGTATCTTTATGCATTTTAATATTTCCGGAGGAGTAATGAAACAGGATTGGCTGGAAAAGTTTGCAGGAAAGGCTCAGGCAAATACCAAGATACCCCTCGATTATTATGAAAAATTCAATGTAAAACGTGGACTTCGCAATGCCGATGGGACCGGCGTTTTGGTCGGGCTAACGGAGATTGGCGATGTTCATGGATACATCATGGATGAAGGTGACAAGATTCCTGTTGAAGGGCGTCTCCGGTATCGTGGTATCGATGTAGTTGATCTTGTGAGGGGCTTTCAGAACGAGAAGCGGTTCGGCTTTGAGGAGACAGCGTTTCTGCTGATCTTTGGTTCCCTCCCGGTACAGGGTGAGCTTGAGTCATTCAAGAACCTCCTTGGTGAATCCCGGATTCTCCCGGTAAACTTTACCGAAGACAATATACTGAAAGCTCCCAGCCAGGATATAATGAACAAAATGGCCCGCAGTGTTCTGGTGGCATACAGCTATGATGACGAGGCTGAGGATTACTCGGTGGTCAATATTCTACGCCAGTGTATCACCCTCATCGCACAGCTGCCGATCTTTGCAGCGTACGGCTACCAGGCACGACGGCACAATTTCTTTAACGAAAGCCTTTATATCCATAATCCGGATCCGGAACTTTCAACCGCAGAGAATCTTCTGCAGATGGTCCGTCCGTACCAGGAATACAGCAGTCTGGAAGCGGATCTGCTGGACCTCAGTCTCGTACTTCACGCAGAGCACGGCGGTGGTAATAACTCGGCTTTTACGGTACACGTCGTTTCATCAGCCGAGACCGACACATACTCGACTATGGCAGCAGCCATTGGGTCCCTGAAAGGGGCAAAACACGGCGGGGCCAACATCAAGGTAATGGGTATGATGGAGGATATTAAGGCGAACGTGAAGGATTGGAGCAGCGAAACCGAAGTTACCGACTACCTCAAAAAGATCCTTAATCGTGAAGCCTTTGACAGGTCAGGTCTCATCTACGGCATCGGGCACGCGGTATATACTTTCTCAGATCCCAGGGCGGTTCTCCTGCGGGAGCGAGCTGAACTGCTGGCCAGGGAGAAGAACCACGAAGAGGAGTTTAACCTGTATACCCTCATTGAAAAACTTGCACCCCGGGTTTTTCAGGAGGTCAAGAACTCCGACAAGGTGGTGTCGCCTAATGTGGACTTCTTCTCCGGCTTTGTTTACAGCATGCTGAATATTCCCTTTGAGCTCTATACACCGCTTTTCGCCATATCCCGAATAGCAGGCTGGAGTGCGCACAGAATGGAAGAACTGATCAGCGGTGGAAGAATAATCCGGCCGGCGTACAAAAGTATTGTACGTCCCCGGAACTATATCCCCCTGGATGAAAGAGAAAAGGTTTGATCAGTTAATCGGTTGTAAGCAAAGAATGCCTGGAAAGCATGCAGCGCGATACAAAAAGGGAGGCTGAATAAACAAACAGCCCCCCTTTTTATAAAAAGCATCTTTGTTCAATCAGGATATTTAAAACCCTGAAGCTATCCGCTATTCTGCGTCGGCTTTAAGGTTCTTCGCCTCCTGGATTACCAGATCGGCTACGCGGCCGGAAATCGGGCTGTAGTGATCGAACGCCATCTCAAAAGATCCGGTACCGGAGGTCATGGACTTCAAGTCGATAGCGTAACGCAGCATTTCCGCCTGGGGAACCTCTGCATCAACCTCGTTTATGCCGCCTCCCAGAGCTTCCTGACCAAGAACTCTTCCACGCCGGGAAGATAGATCCGAGAGGATATCCCCAAGATACTGCTCATCTACAAAAACCTGCAGTTTCATTACCGGCTCCAAAAGTACAACCCCGGCTTTTTCCAGAGAACTTTTCAGTGCTCCTTTGGCAGCCAGTTTAAAAGCCATTTCCGAAGAGTCTACGGGATGTTCCTTACCGTCAGTTATATGGGCTTCGATATCCACCAGAGGGTATCCTGCAAGAAATCCCTCTTCCATACCTTCAAGAATACCTTTTTCAATACCAGGCATGTATCCCTTGGAAATCGAACCGCCCTTAATGTCATTGTAGAATTCCATGTACTTACCACGTTCAATAGGGCCGATATCCATAACGACCCGGCCGTACTGACCATGACCACCGGACTGCTTTTTATGGGTATATTCGGCGCCGGCTTTTTTGGTTATGGTCTCCCGGTACGCGATCCTGGGAACCTTTGTTTCGATTTCTATTTTTTGTTTTTCCTTGATTTTATCAAGGATCATGTTGATATGCAGTTCTCCCATACCGGAGATTACCGTTTCATGGGTCTCTTTGTCGTAGGTGATCCGGAATGTCAGGTCCTCTTCGGCAGCACGGTGAAGCGAAGCGTTCAGCTTGTCTTCCTCTTTTTTGCTTGCCGCGCTAATAGCGAGGGAGAATACAGGCTGGGGCAGATGCAGACGATCGAATTTATAGTAGGTATCAGGAGAACAAAAACTGATATTGGTCTGAAAGCCTTCAACCTTGGTAACAACCCCAAGGTCCCCAGCCGTAAGCTCTTTTGTTTCAACAAGCTTCTTACCAATCGTTTTATAGATCTTTGAAATACGCTCTTTCTTGTCGGTCTCGCAGTTCAGAATCTCACTGTCCGCAGCAAGTACACCGCTCATGATCTTTATAAAGGAGAGCTTTCCGGAGAACTGATCGATGGCGGTACGGAAAACCATCCCCGCCAGGGGGCCCTTATCTGAAATATCGACTTTCAGTTCGTTTTTGTCCTTATCAAGAGCCAGTTCGGGAATACCTGCAGGAGAAGGTGTAATATTACTGATAAAATTCAGTAATGAAACGATACCGTTATTATGCAATGCCGAACCGCAAAGGGTGGGGACAATTTTGTTTGACTTCAACCCTTCGATCAGCCCCTGCCGTATTTCGTCAGGACTTAGAGTTCCTTCCTCAAAATACTTCTCCATCAAGGAGTCTTCACCTTCGGCAGCACTCTCTATCAGTGTCAGACGGTATTCTTCAACCATTTCGCTGTACTGTTCGGGGATATCGACGGGCTGATCCTTTTCTGCTCCGTCGTGCATCATGTATGCCTTGTTTTCAATAAGGTTAATGATCCCCATGTATTCCGAATCGTCCATCATCGGAACGGTGACCGGGACAAAGGTCATCTTGAACTTTTCCTTCAAATCATTGAAAGCGTATTCAAAATCAGCTCTCTCACGGTCCATGCGGTTAATAAAAACAAAACGCGGTTTGTTCCGACCGTCAAGTCGCCGCCATAGTTTGATTGTCTCAATCTGGACTCCGTCACGGGCGTCGACGACCATTAAAGAACTCTCGGCACAGCGGAATGCGGCAACTACTTCACCAATAAAATCCGAGGAACCGGGAGTATCAAGCAGATTAACCTGGTGCTCGTTCCAGGTACAGCTGGAAAGGGTAGTGTGAACCGAGATCCCCCGGGCAATCTCCTCATCGGAATAATCACTTACCGTTTTTCCCGATTCAACGGGTTCTGCCCGATCGATAACCCCCGAGTTGAACAACAATTGTTCTAACAAGGTGGTTTTACCAGTGCTTCCGTGGCCGACCAAGGCAATGTTGCGGATATCAGCAGTGGAAAAACTCATTCTGTCTCCTCGCAATGTTGGGATGTAAATATGCGAGTAATAGAATAGCCCCAGCCATGGGAGATGTCAACAAAAAAGCTGGGACCCTGCGAAAGGGGTAGTTAGTGTCCCGAACCGTGGGGATAAAAAGCACCTGATCGTCGGATTATTCCGATAAAATGGAAGATTTCACGAGCAAAGTGCAGTACAGCGAATAATTTCTTTGCGAAACAGCAGTTAATCGCCATTCATCCCCACGGTTATGAACAGTAAAAAAGGGGTACTGATACTTTTAACCGAGTCCCCCGCTTTTCTGCTGAAAATGGGAAAACTCCATGGCAAAAGTGCCTCGACCCTGAGTAATACTTCGAAGGGCTGTGGAGTAACCGAACATATTTGACAGGGGAACCTGAGCACGGACATGTTCAATGGCAGTGCGGGACTCAAGGCTGTTGATAATGCCGCCGCGGGTAGTTATGTGGTTTATAACTTCCCCAACGAAATCCTTGGGACACATGACATCAACTGTCATTACCGGCTCCAGAAGAACAGGGGATGCAGCGCGGCATGCATTGTCGAATCCCATGGCACCGGCAGCCTCATAGGCCACAGGAGATGCACGCATCTCATCATATTTAACACCGATAAGGGTGACCTGGACATCATAACAGGGATAGCCGTACATAATTCCTGAAGAAAAAGAGTTCACAACACCCCGCCCGACTGCTTCCAAAAGTTCATTCGGAAGATCTCCCTTGCCGATAAGGGAACGGAAAGAATTGCCTGAACCGCGTACGGCAGGCTCTACCTTCAAAGTAATGGAGGCAAAATTCTCCTTGCCTGCCAGAATCTTCTGGTATATCTCGGTATGTTCTGTGGCAGCGGTTACTGATTCCCGATAGGTTACCTGGGGATTTCCGATTCTCGCGTCAACATTGAAATCCTCGGTTATGCGGGTAACAAGAACGTCAAGATGGAGCTCTCCCATGCCTGAGATGATCAGCTGACCGGTCTCCTTATCCTCTTTCACCATAAAGGTGGGATCTTCCTTCTGCAGAAGCTCAAGGATCTCCCGCAGTTTTTTAGCCTCGGAGATACTCTTTGGCTCGATTGCCACATCTATTACGGGAATGGGAAACTGCATCTGCTCCAGGAGAACCTGGTGCCCTTCCGACCCCAGGGTATCGCCGGTCTGGGAGAACTTGCAGCCGATAACCACCGCGATATCTCCGGCGGAAACCTCGTCCAGGGCCTCGCTGCGGTTGGAGTGCATTCTCAGGAGGCGATTGACCCGTTCCTTTTTCTTTTTATTGATATTATATACGGTGGAGCCTTTTTTTATGCTCCCCGAATACATGCGGATAAAGGTAAGGCTGCCTGATTCCCGGTCGGTTTGTATCTTGAAAACAAGTCCCAGGGGCGGCCCCTTGGGATCACAGAGAACCTCGACGCTATCCTCATTTTTTACAGTGATTCCTGTGGGTGGTTTTACTTCGTGGGGTGCAGGCAGAAGATTAAGAACGGCATCAAGAAGGGGTTGGACCCCTATATTCTTATAAGAGGCCCCGCAGAATACGGGAACCAGCTCCTCGCCGATTGTGGCCTCGCGCAGGGTGGATAAAATCAGGTCATTGGGAACAGGGGCGCCTTCGAGGTATAGGTCTGTTATTTCCTCACTGTGGGCAGACAGAACGTCAATCAGCTGTTCCCTGTACTGTTCCGCCTGTTTCTTCAGCTCATCCCGGATTGGCGTAAACTCCATGCTGGTTCCCCGGGAATCCAGGTCCCAGTGAATTTCCCGCATTTCAAGAAGGTCCACAACACCGCTGAAGGAGGACTCTGCACCAATGGGAATCTGCAGGGGCAGCGGCCGGGTTTTCAGTTTCGTTTTCATTTCTTCTAAAACCGCGAAAAAATCAGCGCCAATACGGTCCATCTTGTTTACGTAGGCTATCCGAGGAACATGGTAGTGATCAGCCTGGTGCCAGACAGTCTCGGACTGAGGTTCGACCCCGCCTACGGCACAGAATATACCAATCGCGCCGTCCAGAACCCGTAAGGAACGCTCAACCTCTGCGGTAAAGTCAACATGGCCGGGGGTATCGATTATATTGATCTGGTTGTCTTTCCAGAAGCAGCTGGTAGCGGCAGATGTAATGGTAATGCCGCGATTCTGTTCCTGGGACATCCAGTCCATGGTAGCTTCGCCGTCATCGACTTCACCTATTCTATGACTTTTTCCGGTATAGAACAGTATACGTTCGGTGGTAGTCGTTTTTCCGGCGTCGATATGGGCGATTATTCCGATGTTGCGCATATTCTGCATAGTACGTGTGTTTCTCCCGGTCTAGAGATTACTCAATAAAAGATATTATCATAATGGGTTTGTTTCAGAAAGAGTCCCCGGCATGGCACAAAAAAATTAAAAAAAACACCCCGCAGGGTGTTGTCGAAAAATGGGCGATGACGGACTTGAACCGCCGACATCCTGCTTGTAAGGCCCTTCGGCCTTACCCCTTATTTGTTCCTGAACGTTGACACCTGTAGATTATTGTAGCACACATAAGGAATTAGTCAATACCCCCTGTATCTGTTTGTATGTGTCCGTTGATCAGAGTATCTGATTTTTAGTAACAATTATGGTAACAGTTTATACGTAAAAAGCATAATCATGGTAAAATATATTCAAATACTAAACACGAGGTAAAATATGTATTGTCCATTTAGAAGTGATGAAAAAAGTTCTGTTAAATGTACTTCAGATTGTGCGCTGTATTCAGGTACGAGACAATGTTCATTTAAAGAGTTAAATGAAAATCTTGAGGAACTAAAAGAGAACATCGCAGCAATCGGAGATAGTCTATCAATATTACTTAGGGATTCTAAATAACTATTTAATACTCTTCTTCCCTGTTCTTACCTCCTCTTTGAGTTCGTCCGGTGCTTCGGTAAATACTTTTTTTGCTTTGGCTATTGTTGCACGGGAAAGGCCGGAGTAGTCAGCCGCCGATTGCAGGGTGTCGATTGATTCCCGTTTGTCTAATGTTGGACTTACGGGCTTGTCATTTCCCTGCTTTAGTCCTGCAATTTGGTTCTCCCGCGCCTTCTCCTCCAGCAACTCCGCCCGCTTCCATCCGAGTTCAAGAAGTTGTTCACAGGATAGAAAATTTAGAATTGACTAACTGTACTCAGTGAGGTAACCTATATAGAGAGTATGGATATGAGAAAAGAAAGCCCACAGAAACCAAATAATCAGCCTCAGAGACCCCAAGGCTCCCAGGTGGGTAGACCTTCACGGCCTGGGCAGGGCTTCCCGAAACCACAGGTGCAGAATGAAGGCTGGAAGCCGCGTTCTTGCCACCGCTAAACATCAACGAATTAAAATAGAACGATCCCGCCTACTGTATAATTATTCCCGATATGTCTATGACCACAGTGTAGCCCGCTTTGGCCGTGTTGATCAAAAAGCATCAGGAATGCTATCGACCACAGTAATTGTTATCGGGGTTGTTTTTGGCCTTGGTTCGGAATGGATCTATACCGATCTTTCCTGTTCCATGAATTTCTGCTTTTCGGTGCTTTCCTGGGTTTTTGCTTCCGGTATGATTATTTCTGCGGCTTTTTCTGTATGGAACGGAATAGCAACACTTCGGGTCAGCGAAATAGAAACCCCTCCCCTGAGTAACACTGTATTGGATTACATGCTCTACCAGTCTCTCATTGACTCACAGGCGGGAGCGGCAGCCACCTTGATAGAAGCCAATAATTCAATAATCTATCAGTTAAACAAAAAAGGAAGGACATTAGAGCGGGCCGTTATTGGTACGGTTTCTCTGATTTCTTTTTCTGTAGCAGGATTCCTTTCTGCTATGATCCGGAATGTGGTTATCTGACGGGATCAAATAATATCCCCGGCGTGTCTCGCGACAGGCCAGGGGAACAGGTGCCACCTCCAGAGAGGCCCTTCCAGGGGTGGCTATTGAATCGCCGGAAGGAGGGCAACCGGCGGTGGTTTAATACCTCGGCCCGGGTACCTGGATCTCCCGGATACCGAGCCCGTGCCTGGACTCCGCCTGCCCCGGGATGTCGCCGGAGTCGCTGGTGCCGTCAATCCGTTTGACAGGTCCTCTGCCATTTGAAACGACTGCATCTTTTCCGAATCGGATTCGGCGCTCCGGGCGAGCTGCCAGCTCTTCCGGTGTCGCTTCCGGGGCCGGTTCAGGCTGTGGGCGGGTCCGGGTCATCATGTTTGCACACAACACAGTTAGCATCAGTGGATCCTTGATCCCATGTGCATCCAGTGCCCCGGCTGTGGGAGCAGGTGTCCTCGGTTCACCTTTTAAGGTTGCCAAGGTATCGGCCTGCAACCATTCACCATATCGCTGGGCAGCGTCCATAATTCGCGGTAGTGCATCCTTTTCAAAATCCTTCAGATAGTTCTCCGCGACGTGCTCCGCATCGGCCAGGGACTCCTGCCGTTTCAGTCGGTAATAGGCACCATCAACCAAGGCGGATGCACCGGCGACCCCTTCGAGTTCAGCGGCCAGGGCGGCTATTTTTGCGGGCAAATCTCCTGCAGGTTTACCGGCAGCCAGGGCATCAGCCAGGGCTTTTTCTGTATCCTTTTTGCTCTGCAGCAGCTCCTCCCGACGGGCGCGGAGTTCGCGGCTTCTATCCATGGCTTCGGCGGCAGTTTTGAATAGTTCTGGTTTCTTCATTGATCTCTCCTTAGTGTTTGATTGTCATGATTCCGGCAGGATCATCTTTACTCTGGAATAATTCCGGACGTTCCCATAGTGCCGACAGGGGCAACCGGACCGGTTCTTTTGCTAATGCCGCGATCTCTGCGGGTGTGGGTGGATGTACACAGGCTGCCACCTGGTGCTGTGCCCGGGCAATGGCGGTACTGCGATCAAGGGCGGTTGCGCGGTCGTCTGCAAGGTATTTATCAGCAAAACCGACTTCCTCGATTTCTTTGCCGAAAAAGTATTTTTCCTCCTCCATCCAGGCGCGGACGACTGACTCAGCCTGTCCGGTTTTCTGTACGTATCCGCGGACAAGCTGGTCATCGATGCCCCGGAGGATCTCCACAGCTCTTTCATGGTCCCGGGCGCCGCCTGCGGTAAGTCCGCTGCAGTAATGGGCCATGTAGACGGAATCGGGGCCGACTGTCACCCGGTCGCATAATGTGGTCAGGTAGGATGCCATGCTTGCCGCGATAGATACGATCCGGGCAGTGATTGTCCCGGGGTAATCGCGGAGAGCTTGTCCCATTTCCCTACCAGTGAAGATGCTTCCGCCAGGTGAATTAAAGTCGATTCGGACCGGCTGTCCTCCGGCGTTTTTGAGCTCCGTTTTCAGCCATGCAGCGGTTAAGTCTTCGCCGATGACTCCGCTAAAATCAATCGTGTACATCATGTGCTACTCCTTTTTGTTTTTTCATGTGTTCCCTCCCTGAAATTGTTATATATCCGACCTACCGTCGGTGTTTCTCCAGGTCTCAACGGCCTGGGCTGTTTCAACTTTTGTGCTGTGAATTACTTCCTCCTCGGCTTCAACGATCCGCCGGGAAATCCGCTTTGCCAGCGTCCTGGGATCCGCGCCAGGGACCATTTCCTGGGAAAGTAGTTCCTCCACTTCTACCTGCAGCCTCTTAACCATTGGTCCGGTTGCACCCTGGAGGCGGGACAAGTAGCTGTCGAAGATGTGGGTGCATAGATTTACATCGATCAGGTTTTCAGATTCTTGTCTGAGCTTCAGCTCTGCTGCTGCGTTCGAGATTCGCAAGCTTCGGATTTGCTGCCTCAGTTTTTCTCTTTTGGCCTGGGAAATTGCCTCCAGGGTAGCGTTGATATCCACGGTTGTTTTGCAGGAAGTTGTGGCTCCCTGTCTCGAAGCCCGGTTCTTGAGTAATGCGCGAAATTCCTTATGGTCAGCGTCAATCTCAAAATCCCCGCCACCCATGTTGATAAAGAATTTCGGCCTGGGTCTTCGTTTTTTAAGCTGGGATAAATACTGTTTAGATGGCGCATACGGCAGCCGTGCTGCCTCAGATACGCTCAAAGTGGTCATTTTCGATCCTCTTTTGTCAACCAGCTGTCAACTAAAAGTAAACCGGTGAATTGGTTGACAAACCGGGTTTTTCTTGGTTTACATTTTCCATAAATAGCAGAAAAATACGGAAAATATGGAAAATAGAAAGTTTTTTTGTACTTCCTTATTAGTAAAAATATTGGAGTAATTCGATACTTGACACGTTTTTGAGAATATTGTGAGGATTTAACGAACGGGCCTCCCGCTTTGGTATCTCCAATATCTCCAGAAGGACCCATAAATGAAGCGGTGATAGTCATGCTGCACCCCCACAGGTAGCGTGTTTTTGAAGTATTACGCGGTGCCTGGTGCTTAGATGGTACGTGCGGCCGAGGTGCTCATGTACCAAAGGTCGGAGCTCAGGAATAATTGACGGCGATATGTAATACTGTCCATTGTCATCCTGGCCGCCGAACACAATACCCAGCTTAATCAATCGAACTACAGCCCCTGATTCAACCCGTGCCCGGCGTGCGGCTGCTGCGGCATGTATGGCGCTTACGGGTGCATCAATGGGTTTATAGATCCGGCGGGTCATTCTTCGGCCTCCTCTGACCGGTCAATAATCGAGTCCCGATAGTACCAGCCGATCCGGAATTCTCCAGGATGTTCACGTTCAGCCGCCCGGCTCAACTCATCAATCGCCATAAGGAGGTGCTTCTGGGACTGTCTCAGAAGTCGCTGCACCTTGTGTTGTTGCGGATAGCCTACGGCGGTTACGGCCATTGTATGCCTGAGGTCTTGAACGATTTCATGCAGCTGGGCACCTATGCCCCGATGGAGTTCGGCACCTATGCCGGTGTACATGCGTTTACGTGGCATTAGTACGTCCTCCTATGAGTGTAGATTTAACACCCTCGATCAGATCCGCCGCCTTCTCCAGCTGTCGGACCTTTGTGTCCTCAGGGCCAAAACTGAGGGAGAGACGCTTATTGACTGCCTGGAGGTCAGCTTCAACCATGGATAGGGTACAGGCGGCTCGATGTCGTGCTTCCAAGTTCACGGCTTAACCTCCTCATACTCCCAGAAAGCCCTCTTCGCAGCATCCAAGGCTTCTGGACATGCTCCGGCGGCGGCGAGGTATGCGCGCAGTTTTTCCAGGGTGCTGACGGACTGAGGAAAAGCCCTGTCAGCCAGGATATCCGCAGCAAGATCACCGACGGGATCCGGGCGGTTCTTCTGGGATTTAATGAATTCATAAAAGGTCATGAGATGCCCCCTTTATGGGATTTTGTAATTCCGTTTAGTACGATAGTACGGAAAACCCTTGTTTCTGTTTCCGTAAATGAATAATTATAGTTTTTCGTTCTCGGGGTACGAAAACAGGGTCTTGTGTACTTACGTGCTATCCTAAAAGGGTAAAACATCGTTTGTACCTTTTTCGACGGCGTTCAGGAGCCATCTTTTGCCGTTTGCTGGTTTCGTATCCAAGAATTTGAATCGTTTTTTGAGTTCTGTTGACAGGGTGCGCATGGTCATTTTTTTATTGCAGGCATATTCGTGATAAAGTTCGAGGAGCCGTGAATATTCGACCCTCCCGCCGTCCTGCCGTTTTAAATATTCATCGAAAAACTTTTCTATTTTATCGTTGTTTGCTCGATATTCATTTTTTGCCCGTGCGCACTCTGGGGACTCCTGCGGACGGGACAAGCCTGACTCCCGCATCAAAATATGGATGTTAATCAAACTACTTAGAATGGCGGGGTTTTCCGGTGTGATTTCAGCAAGGAGGGCTTCTTTCTCCCGGGCTGGGTGTAGACGTTGAGGAGCAACCCCACGGTTCAAGTATCGTTCGCGCTCGGCTTCGTCAGCATAGAACACCGGATAAAATGGCAAAATGAAGAGACGGGAGATGAACGCTTGATCATCAGACGGGAGAAAAGCAGGCAATTCGTTGCAAAGAGCTGCAAGCACCCACGTTTGGGGTATATGTACCGGGTCTCGGCCCTTGGCCTCAGCTCGTACGCCAGAGAGATTTGTGAGGCGTTTTATCGCGGCGATATCGAATGTTCCTCCAACTTCGTCAAACACGCCAGCGGAGGCACCGCGAAGAATATACACTCCAAAGCGCTTCTCGCCGGAGTCGGCGCGGGTTAAAATCGTAGCACCATTTACATATCGAATACGCCCAGGAGTGACACCGTTTATAACGTCAACAAGGGTGTTCTTTGCTCCATTGCCTTCATCATTTTGCCACACCTGAAAAACTTTAGAGGGCTTATTGGCGATAAGCATCGAGAGGCACTGTAAAGCTGAAAGCTGAGTCTCTGGATTTGGGAAAAGATCCGAAAGAAAGCGGCTGAAGTTAGGGGCATCTCCACCCTTTACTATTTGTTCCGCCGCATAAGGTAATGGATCGCGAAAGTATTCCCCGGGTAACGGGTTTCGAATCATCATTTCAGGTCCGGAGAAATCAAGAATCCCTGTCAGAGTCGGCAATGTCTCCGGGGTTTGGTTCCATTCCAGTTTTTCAACCGTAACGCGTTCGGAGAAAAGAATCAGCGTAGACGCGAGAAAATCTTTCGTTCGTGGCTTCTGGAGCGCTTTACCCGCAGCACTGTATAAGCCTTTTATGTCATCGGTGGTCTGCTTCTCGATTTCAAGTGCTTGGTTAACGGCATCTTCAAGGACAACGCGGGCGCGGTGTCGCATATTATGCGCCGGTTCGTAAAAGCACTGACCAAAATCCCTGGTAAAAAATTCGCCACCGCGATCATTAAACCGTTCAAAAATCGTTGTACTTCCCAAGGCGTGAAATAGAATGTCGGCAGCTATTCCATGGGAGGGCGCCATCAGAAAATGAGCATAAAGTTCTTGCGTTTCACTACCAGTAGATTCTTCTTCCAGCGCGTCCGCCGTCTCCAGATACGCTATAAACTCCTCCACCGGCCAAGACAAATCAGCTATATCGCCTTTCTCGCGCAGTTCTGCAGGCGGTTGAATGATTCGGGCCTTAGGGAGGATCTGCTGGATTTCGCGAGCGGCCTTGAATCCCGGTTCGTCGTTGTCGGGCATGATTGTCACATCCCGATCCGCCAGGATTGACCAATCACTATGCTTGATAGCTCCGGATCCGCCCTGGTTGGTCGTGACGATATAGCCGTGTTCCTGCAGCGCTCGGGCAAGGGGGCACATCGCGGCCTTTTCGCCTTCGACCCACAGAATCGGGGCTTTGGGATTTGCTGCGATTTGGTCTGCTCGGAAAAGAGTCCGCCCATATTTCCGCGGGAGACCCTGAACAGGAACACCATCCTTTAAATAGTAAGGCCGGATCTTTTTCCCGGGCCAGCGAACTTTAAGGGTTTCCTCAGCTCCGGCGTCCGTTAAGTAGAGGCTACAGAGCTCTGGCGGGTTCGGTGATTTTTTTAAATCCGCTGCAAAAGCTGTGAGGCTGGAATATGTTTTATCGGTGGTTGTGGATTGTTGCATAATTGCCCCGGTTCTCCGGCGTTGTTTTGACGGTTTCGGAAATTGACTTTTCTACCTTGGTTACTTTTCCAGCATGCAAGGTCATTGTAGCCCCGAGACTGCCGAAAGGAACGGTTTGTTTCGTCTCCTGAAGCCATTGCGCCACAGCCAAGATGTCCGGATCCAGGCTGGTTGTCATCGGCGACCCTCCGCGGGAATATGTCGGCTTTTAATCCATTCCTCGATCTCTTCGCGATCAAAGAAAACCCTCGAGCCGAGTTTGTAATGTGGCAGCTGCCCGCGTGATACCATAGTGCGGATGGTTTGCTCCGCCAGGGGTAGGGTCCCCCGTACGGTTTTGTATGTGAGTAACGCCATCGGTGTACCTCCTTCGATTTGTCTATCTTAAAGATAACCGATATATTTTTATCTATATAATTGCTAAAATAATTACCGGGCGGTAATTATTTAAAAAAAGATAGATGCTACCTTCTGCCAGTCCCGTGGATATTCTTCGTAATTTAAACAATTTTTAAGGCTATTACGTGAAATCTTTTTTCCGTGCCAGGAAACATACCGAACGAAACCAGAGTAATCATTAAAGCCAGTTTCACGACAAAGCCCCTTTATGGACTCTTGTGTTAGCTTCCAATCGTATCCTTCCGGCGTCTCTTCGATTATTTCACCCTTAATCATTTCGGGTATTCGTTCTGCAAACAAAGGCCACGCCATCTTAAAATAAGCCAAGGCAGGATTTGTCTCTCCGTTCCATGCAAGCGATAGCCAAAGATTTTTATATTCCGAAAATACCGAATCCCAAAGTGCTGAATATTTAGGATTGAACCTCAAAGGCATTGTTTCCGGGTGATACCTCCAATCCATAGGGATCATTTTCCTAATTTCACTCTCTACAGGTATGTTCTTTCTGGTCTTTGGCAAGGTGAGCAACCGGTACGTGAGCCATCTCCAGGCATGTGAGTGTTTTTCTGTTTCTGCTGTTTCGATAAATTGTAATGCCTGTACAAAATCGTTCCAGTCTTCATTTTTCCCGGCTACCATGTTCTCAACTGCCACATCCCTGGGCGCGGGAGATATGTTCTCAATGATATCCCGGAATTCTGCTAAAAAATATTTTGCAACTTGGATCTTGTGTTCGATTTTATGAGTGAGACTGGTTTTTGATAAATGCCCATACTTTTGTTTTTTCTCACGCATCCAATCTTCATACTTAATTAAATTATAATTGATTTTCATCGATCCGCTTCCCCCTTGCGGCTCCCTGGGAAAATAATCCCGGGGCAGGCGGCAGGGAATACCGCTTTTCGGACCGTCGCCCTATCCCCGGAAACTACCTACATTTTACCCCCGACGCATCGGGCGGTACAATACATTTTGACCCCCTGAGGGTCAGGCTGTGGGTGCCCCGGATTCTTTTTTCCGCTGCCGTACGGCTGCGGTTTACGTCTCAAAAGTGTTTACTCCCATCCAGGTTTGGAGTATCTTAGAGCAGGTCCTTACCTCTTACCCGCCCCTGGTACTTCTCCGCCAGGGGTTCCTTTTTAACCACTGGATCAGAAACCCCCGACCGCAGCCGGAGCAGCGCGCCTGGTCCCGGCCATGTACAGCATGTTCGCCCGTACTGACATATCCGTCCAGGCGGCCACAGTAACAGTAGGGGCATTCTGAGGATAAAGTCCCGGTCACGGTTCCAGGGAAGCAGGAGGAGCCCTCCAGCTCAGCCGGTACAGGTTCCAGCTTGACCCCGTTCACTGTGATTCCTCCTCAGGGCCGGGGGCATCCTCTACATCCCTTATAAACTGCGCCAGGGTCCGCCCGTTCAATTTTCCGGCGAATAGGTAGCAGTCTTTCTCAGGACAGTATTCAAACACTGAGCCGTATTGATCGGTACGGTATTTATCCATGTAGTCCACCTCCTCACATCAGCGGCGGCATCCGTCGCCGCCATTCGTTCAGCAGGTCGGCTTCCTCTGCGGAAGCCTCTTCGATCTGATAATCAAGCAGAGCAGCGCTCTGATAATCCAGGCCGCCGCCGTCTGGGAGCACAATAACTGGCCCGCCGTAGTGACTTGACGAGTGGTCAGTTGTAATCGTCGCCTCGATGGTTTTCCTTTCGTCGTCTCCGAGAATGTCGCGGTAGGAAAGCGTCATTGGACACCCCCTTCCAATTCGTACCAGCGGTCAATGGCGGCCTGCAGCGCTTTGTCTTCGTCAGCCGTGAGACTGTCGCCCATACGGCCCTGGAATTCTTCGTAGGTCTCGCCGGATCGCATCTGAGGAAACAGCCTCTCTGTTATTGCGCCGACTTCCAGGGTAGTTTGTGTGTTTCTGATTTCTTCTATAGCGGTTTTCACACTACACCCCCAAACTCAGGAAAAATTGTTCTGCAGCATCGTCCAGGGCTTCCCGGTCCTTCTTCGTCGGTGCTGACTCAAGGCGGGCTTGGATCAGTTCCAGGACCATACAGGCGCTGTCACAGAGCCAGTCAGTTTCCGGTATCACAATATTGAGTTGCTGGTCCGTTTCGTGGTATACTGTGTTAACTTGTGTACTCATTTTGAGTGCTCCTTGTGCCCCCTGAACGGCTGCCACCGGACAGGGGGCTATTTTTTATCCGCTCAGCATACGCCGGCGGTGGTTCACATATTACGCAGTTCCGCCCGCAGCTTTTCGGCTGCCGCTATCATCCGGTACGCTTCCTCTTTGCTCTCCGCCCGTCGCCGAAAATCATCGAACGTCGCCCGGCGCAGAAAGGCTTCAAGCAAGCGGGCCTCCTGTTCTGTAATCTCTATAGTCATGGTGTCGCCTCCTTTTCTGTTTTCCAGAATTCATCAATCGCAGGCTTTGACGGTAAAGCCTTCTTTATTGCGCGTTCCAGCTGGAACGGGTCATAGATATCTGTAGTCTTTGAATCTGCATGTCCTAATAGGGTCTGAAGGATTGAGTCTGGAACATCTGCATTTATCATCAATTCCCTCATCTTGCTGGTATACGTGTATCGGAGGGTGTGAACGTCAATTTCCCGCTGTATTGTTTTCTCAGTGGCCCGTTTTAACCGTTTCAATATGTATGTTTGATCAAAGGGCCTTTCATTCCAGGTAAAAAGAGGGGTGTCGTCATAGGGCGGCTCTCCGATGATTTCTACAAGATCGTTCAGGGTTCTATCCGGTAGAAGGGCGATCCTTCGCGGATCCTTGTCCGGGTTCCGCTGCCGGCCAGGTAGACCGTATTCCCCGGATCTGTATATCTGCCTGAATATCTTGATAGCTTTTGCATCCGGCATAACGTCGGACTTCCACCATCCCCGGGCCTCTCCGCTGCGGGCTCCGGTACTCATGATGGTTTCCATCATTACACCCACCTGGAAGTCATCCCAGACAGAAAGGAATTCTTGCCTGTCTGTCGGGAAGAGTGCGTTTATTTCATTATCTGTGAGGGGTTCTCGCTGTTTGATCCTCTTGGTTCCGTAAGGTTCTATCTGTGGAACTGACTGGATGAGGTTCTCCCGCTTTGCTTCGCGGAGAATGATATTAAAGGTATAAATGATCTGGTTTTTGCTGTTGTTCGACAACTCGCGGTGGGTATCGTCTGAGTTCTTCAGTTTGTAGGATTTCAGGTGCAGGAGCCATTTTTCAATAGAAGGGGCGGTTATGTCTTTCAGTTTACAGTCTCCCCAGGCAGGGAGGATGTAATGGAGAAGGTGCCCCCGTCGATCCTTCGCAGTCTCTTCAACTATAGACCGGTCCTTTGCGTTCTGACGGGCGATGTAGTCGCACTTTCCCCAGAGAAAGAAATCCTCTGCATATTCTGAAAGGGTAGGGTTCTTGATTTCCGGGTCATACTCTTTAAGGTGGGCTTTTATCCAGTCGTGAGCGCGGTATTGATTAGTTTTCCCGGTAGAGACAGTTTTGATAATATTTCCGCTGTCATCCAGGATACGGGCATAATAAACTTTCTTTTTTCCTGATTGTCGCTTAAAAAAACGATAACCGACGGCCATAACACCTCCATTCCAGACTGGTAACAGTTCTGGTAACAATAAGGGTTAAAACCGCCGGTTTTCCGGTAGGCTTTCCATATTTCCCGGTAAATACCGGGTTTTTATATGGGCGATGACGGACTTGAACCGCCGACATCCTGCTTGTAAGGCAGGCGCTCTCCCAACTGAGCTAATCGCCCGAAAGTCAAAAAGAAACTACCATGGAGCACACGGAAATGTCAATAAGATTTCCACGGCAAATCCAATTATTTTATATTCATTTTACTGCTGCAAGGATTTAAACTCCTGTTCCAATTGCGAGGAAAACCAGCCCTGCATAGCCTTTATCCTGTTATAGAAGGAATCCTTTTTGGATTTTTCCATACCGAAGAGGGAAGCAGAGTCTACACTTGAGGCCCCGTAAAAGATAATATGATTCTCCTGGGGGATTATCAGCAGATTCATCCGGAAATTTTCCGGTTTAACCAGGGGCAGTATAAAATACCACATGGTAGACAGGTTCCGGATCTGCATTAGAAACCGCCCTTCATTGTACAGGAACAGGTTGCGCACATAATTCTTGCCGAAAGTCAGGTCCTCCTGGAACAGGATGTCCTCCTGCCGCGGAGGAATGGAATCGAACTGCAGGTCCGGCAGGGCCTTTTTCGATCCCTCCTCTTTAACCCGGTAGACTTCGGTAAAAAGGGTTCTCATGCGTTCTCTGCTTGCGGAGTAGTACTCTATTCCGCTTAATGTTGACACCCGGTTCAGAATGTTAAACAAGGCAAGGTCCCGGTCCTTCCCGCTCATGGAGGCCAGCGCGGTGGGTATTGCCATCCGGAAGAGGGCTTCAACGCCGATGGTCGAATCCTGTCCTGCAAGGTCGTCAATGATCTCGTCACTCAAGGCCCCGAAGGGAAGGTACTGCAGGTCCAGATCGCCGTAAAAATAGCGGACCAGCTCTCCCTTCTGCTGCAGGTCGGAAGCCAGGTTCATTGGAAGTCCCGAGTCGGGGAACATTCCGTATACCCCTGTGCTCAGCAATATAAGAACAGTACACAATGTCCGCGGGAGTGTTATCATACGGGAATCTCCTTTGCCGATGCGACCAGTGAAAGAAAATAACGGTGGAGCTCAAGGTTATCGGTTAATTCAGGGTGGAACGAGGCAGCCAGGTAACAGCCGCTTTGAACCAGTACCGGATAGTCTTCAAAACAGGCGAGAATTTTTACCTGCGGACCTACCCGCGAAATCCGTGGAGCGCGGATAAAAACACCGTGCAGGGGACCGTCGATGGGAAGCTCGTGTTCAAATTCCGCTTCAAAGCTGTCTATCTGCCGTCCGTAGGCGTTGCGTTCAACCGCGATATCCAGAATTTTAAGGCTGAACTGGTCTCGGCCGACGATCTCATTCGCCATAAGGATCATGCCCGCACAGGTACCGAAAACCGCTAAACCCTGGTCCAGGCGTTCCTTCAGAACAGTGTCAAGACCAAAGTCAAGCAACAGTTTGCCGATGGTGGTACTTTCGCCGCCGGGTATAATCAGACCGTCAATGGCACAAATATCATCGGCGGTCCGTACAAAAACCGGATCAACATTGATCCGGTTAAGATGTTCACCGTGTTTGTGGAAATCCCCCTGAAGGGCAAGTACGCCTATTTTCATCAAGTTCTCATTTCTCGGGAAGATTTATTACCACCCTCTGCCCGCGATCCGTTTTTCTTCGCTGAGCTCTTCAAGGCCGATGCCGACCATGGGTTCTCCCAGGTTATAGGAGATTTCCGCGAGCTTTTTGGGGTCCTGGCAGTAGGTTACCGCTTCTACAATTGCCTTGGCCCTTTTTGCTGGATTACCGGATTTAAAGATTCCCGAACCGACAAAAACGGACTCAGCGCCAAGCTGCATCATCAGGGCAGCGTCCGCGGGAGTAGCTACCCCGCCGGCGGAGAAATTGGGCACCGGCAGTTTTCCGCTTTCAGCAATCTCCACTATAAGATCATAAGGCGCACCAAGATTCCTGGCTTCCGTCATTAGCTCTTCCCGGGGCAGTATGGTCAAATGCCGGATACCGTCCATAACGGTCCGCATATGGCGTACAGCTTCTACTACATCTCCTGTACCGGCTTCTCCCTTGGTCCGGATCATGGCAGCTCCTTCGCCGATTCGACGCAGAGCCTCTCCCAAATCGCGGCAGCCGCAGACAAAAGGCACCTTGAAACTGTGCTTTTCCACGTGGTACGCATTATCCGCAGGAGTAAGTACTTCGCTTTCGTCGATAAAATCCACTCCCAGGGCTTCGAGAATCTGGGCTTCAACAAAGTGGCCTATACGACATTTAGCCATTACGGGAATGGAGACCGCTTCCTGTATTTCCTGAATCATCTTCGGGTCCGACATGCGGGCCACTCCGCCGGTTGCCCGGATGTCTGCGGGAACCCGCTCCAGGGCCATTACAGCCGCTGCACCGGCATCTTCCGCGATTTTCGCGTGGTCAGGGGTAACAACGTCCATGATAACGCCGCCCTTGAGCATCTCCGCGAGGCCAACTTTATTCCGCCATGTTGCCTGCTGCCTGCTCGACCAATTTTGTTCAGCCATTTTTTTCGTCCTCTGTTCTATAGGGATCAGCAATTGCCGTAGTATAATAATTCTAGGTCAAAATAGGTCAGAAGGACTGAAAAGTCAAGAAGCTCCTCCAGGGTTCCTCTTTCCTCTCTTTTGTTATGCTGGTACAATTACAAGGTGATTCGGGAGAACCTTGCAAAAATAGAAGAACGTCTGGAAAATGCGCTGAACCGGGCCGGCCGCAGCCGCAGTGAGCTGCGCCTTATGGCGGTGTCCAAAACCCGGCCGGTAGAGCTGATACAGGAGGCCTGCGAGGCAGGTTTACGCTTGTTCGGAGAGAACCGGGTGCTCGAAGCAGCGGAAAAGTTCACTGGACGCTTTCCTGATGTGGAGTTGCATCTTATAGGTCACATTCAGAGGAACAAAGCGAAAAAGGCCGTTGAAACCGCCGGGTGTATTCAGTCTGTTGATGCAGTTCGTACAGTTAATGCGCTGGACAAACACGCGGCTGAAATCGACCGTGTAGTAAACATCCTGGTGGAGGTTAATACCGGGGGAGAAAACGCCAAACAGGGGGTACGGAAGGATGACGCCGTTTTCTCCCTGATCGATTCCATTCTGGAGAGACAAAACATAAAGCTTCAGGGACTGATGACCATGGCCCCTTTTACCGATGACAGCGACCGCATACGAGAATGTTTTTGTTCCCTCTACAATCTGCGGCAGAGATGCATGGACCGCTATGGCGCAGAGTTTTTTGAAATCCTTTCCATGGGTATGACCAACGATTATGAAATCGCCGTAGAAGAAGGATCAACCCTGGTGCGGATAGGAACAGCCCTGTTCGGGGCGCGTTAAGCAGGAAAGCCTGATGAGAAAGACTTTTTGTATGCTGCTGGCAATCCTCTTCGTAATCGTATCATCGGGAATACTTGCTGCTGAAGAGATCGAACCAATCCCTTATGAAAAAGACGAGTTTCCCCAGCCCCTCCGTGATTTACGCCGTGGAGAGATCATATTTTTCGGTTCCGTCCCCATAACCTTTTTGCTTTCCGGTCTCAGTTGGGAGATAGGTCAGGCCGTAGCGGGCGATTCCTACCCCTTTTCTGACAGTCAGCATACCTACAATATCCTGATTACCGCCGGCACCCTCTCGTTGGGGATCGCTTTGCTCGACTATATTATTGGCCGGTTGAACTAGGCACTTCATGATTATGTATGATTTTTGCGTTCTACGGGACTACAGGCGTTCTGCAAGGGTAGACCAGTTTATCAGCGACGAGATAGGACTGATAAGCCGCAATCAACTCAAACAGCGGGTCAAGGATCTGAAGATTAATGATCGCGCGGCCAAGCTGTCCCGTAAGGTTGCCCCTGGAGACAGAATCCGGCTGGAACTTGAAACTCCCCCCAGGATTGACCTTGTACCGGAAGAAATCCCTTTGAATATCCTCTACGAGAATGAGCGGGTAATAGTGGTAAACAAACCCCAGGGCCTGGTCGTGCACCCCGCGCCGGGGAACTACACGGGGACCCTGGTACACGGACTTCTGTACTATCGGGAGATTGAAGCCGATGAGGAGGATTTTCGCCCGGGAATAGTCCACCGTCTGGACAAGGATACCAGCGGGGTCCTTATAACCGCCAAAGACCAGGAGGCCCATGAGTTCCTCTCCAGACAGTTTCAGGAGAAGACCACCCGCAAGGTGTATTTTGCCATCTGCCGCGGCAGTATGGAAACCACGGAAGGAAAGGTAGAGGACCGCCTCGGCCGTTCAGACCGAAACAGGCAGCTCTTTACAGCGGTAAGCCGGGGCGGAAAGCCTGCTCTTACAAGGTACCGGGTTTTAAGACGCTGGAAAAACGCGAGTTTCGTAGCCCTTTTTCCGGCCACCGGGCGTACCCATCAGCTCCGGGTCCACATGCGGAGTATCGGACACCCTATTCTGGGAGACCCTCTCTACGGAGCGGGAGAGAAAGACGGCTGCAGCCTGATGCTGCATGCATTTTCACTGAAGATTGTTTTACCCGGTGCTGCAGGAGTTTCCTGTTTTCGTGCTCCCCTGCCTGAGCGTTTCGGGACTGTTATTCGGCATCTTGCTGCAGAAAGGGGTTAAAGCGGCGTTCGGCTTCCAGGGTACTAGGCGGACCATGACCGGGATACAGCGTACCATCCGGGATAGAGAGAAGTTTCTGTTGAATTCCCTGAATAAGCAGGGCCCGGGCATAACGGTTAGGAGTAGAACCGATACCCCCCGCTAAAAGCACATCCCCCGTAAAAAAGCAGGAACCGATGCGGTAAACCAGGGAATCGCTTGAATGTCCGGGAATTTCGATACTTTCTACCCTGATTCCACCCAACTCTATAGAGTCTCCATCTTTCAGCTGCTTTGAATCCCTGTCCAGAAGATGCAAGGATCCTCCAAACACTTCGGCAGGGTAGATTTTTAAAAGGGTGCGGCCGCCGCGAATATGAGATTCATGATTATGGGTTACCAGAATGTAGCGGATAGAATAGCCGTTTTTTTCTATAAGCCGCAGCACGGGAACATCCATGATCCCTGGATCGATCATGATTGCTTCTCCGCCGCCGGGCGGACCGACAAGGTAGGAGTTTGAAAAACTGACAAAGGAAAAATGGGTAAAAATTTTCATGTTTCGTTTTGCACGGCAGCAAACACCGCTTCCTCATAATTTGAGTACTTAAAATTGACCTTGTCCCGCCGGGTGTTCACGTAGCTCACTTTTTTAAGGTTACAGTCTATGAAGCGGACCTCTTCCAGATGGGAGGTGACGAAACTGGAATAGTACAGATCTGAATCGCTGAAGTTGACCCGGAATCCATGCATACCATTAAAGTTGGAATGGAGAATATCTGAGCCTTGAAAATCGCATTCCCTGAAGTCGGCCCCGCAAAAGACACTGTAACGGATTTCGCAGCCTGAAAAACGGCAGTTCTCAAAACGGGCGTTGGAAAAAAAACAGCCCTGGATCATGCTTTTTTCCAGGCTGCAGTCCACAAAGACGGCGCCGTCAAAAATGCAGTCCGTAAAACGGTGCCCTTCCAAATTGATTCCAGAAAAGGTGATGCCGGCCAGACAGATATCGCTGTGGTCTTCACTGCCGGCAAGAAAGTCCTGTGCCAATTCTGACTGTTTCTGCGGTTCCGGCAGGTGCTGTGCGCAAAACCGTGAAAAACTTAAAGCTGTGTTCTCACAGCCGCTAAAGGCGCATTCGGCCTTACTTGTATCCATGCTTATAGCTTAAAAAAAAGCGGAGCTCTGTACAAGATTAAATCATGAAATACCGTCGGCAACTTGAAGTCCAGCCTTAAATTCTATACTATTCGCCAAGCGGATTTTTTCTGACCCGCCGCGTGAAGGGTATAATTAAAGGTAAGGGTAGGTAATATGGGTATTCGCGGGGAAGTATTTTCATCGAAAACATCGGTAGGCAAACGAACCTATTTTTTTAATGTCAAAGAAAACAGGCATGGTGATCTCTTTCTGAACATTGTAGAGAGCAAAAAACACGAAGGAACCGGTTTTGAACGCCATTCGGTCATCGTTTTTAACGAAGACCTGGAGAGCTTTGCCGAAGAGCTGCAAAAAGCAGTTGGCTTTATGCAAAGCCACGGCGGCACCAAGGCGGAATCGTAACTACCTGACCCGGAAGCTCAGTCTCTGGATCGGGCTCGGCCCCAGCCTGAGGCATACCTCCCGGTGTGCCTGGGTCGGGTATCCTTTGTGCTTTTCGTAGCCGTACTTCGGTTCGAACCACGAGTATCTGATCATCCACCGGTCTCGAACAACCTTGGCGGCGATCGATGCCGCCATTACTTCCGGGATCTTGGTATCTGCCTTAACTAAAGCCCGGGCGGGAACGGGAAGACGCGGTATATGCAGTCCGTCTACGATAACCTCATCGGGCTTATACCTAAGGGCATCGAAGGCCCGGGACATGGCCAGAAGTGAGGCTTTGTGGATGTTTTCCCGGTCAATCTCTTCCGGCCATGACCAGCCGATACCGAAGGGAACATCCATGGCCAACATCCTTGCGAAGGCAGCCTCCCGGGCGGAGGGACTCATCCGTTTTGAATCTTTCAGGATTTCCCTGGGAAAACCATGAGGAAGGATTACCGCCGCGGCGCTTACCGGTCCCGCTATAGGCCCCCTGCCAGCCTCGTCGATACCGCATATTATGCTCATACTCAGGATACTAAACCGGGGAAAAAAGGGAATCAAGGGGAATGAAGAAATGGCCTCCCTCAACTTGACGATTCAGATCAGCTAGTGTTAGATAGTAGCAGTAGGTAGAATAAGTGTTTCAAACAATAATCCAGACGATGCGAAAACAGGAACGAAGTAAGTGTTCTTAAAAAATATCGAAGTCTTCGGCTTTAAATCCTTTGCCGACAGGGTAAAAATTGATTTCTCTCCCGGAATTTCCGCTCTTCTTGGACCCAATGGATGCGGAAAGAGTAACGTTGTGGACGCCATCAAGTGGGTGCTTGGGGAACAGGCCTCCAGAAGCCTGCGGGCGGAACGCATGGAAGATGTCATCTTTAACGGCACCGAGCAGCGCAAAGCCCTGAATGTTGCGGAGGTTACCCTCACCTTGAGCAACGACGAAGGAGTCCTGCCCATGGATATGCCGGAGATCGCCATCAAGCGCCGTTTATATCGTTCCGGAGAAAGCGAGTACTTTGTCAATAACACTCCAGTAAAACTCAGGGAGCTGCGAGAACTCTTTTTCGATACCGGGGTTGGAAAGTCTTCCTACTCGATAATGGAGCAGGGAAAGATTGACCAGATTCTTTCCAACAAGCCGGAAGAAAGGCGCTATATTTTTGAAGAGGCAGCCGGAATTACCAAATTCAAGGTAAAAGGCGCTGAGGCGGAGCGGAAGCTCACCAGAACCGAAGAAAACATGCGACAGGTCGACGGCATTCTGGGCGAAGTAAAGCGCTCCTACGATTCACTTAAAAAGCAGGCGGAAAAAACCGAACAGTACCGCCAGTTTCGGGAGAACATCTTTGAACTGGAGCTTAAAATACAGCTCCTGAAGCTGAAGGGCTTTCTTGAGGATGAACTGGCCAAAGAGAATCAGCTTAAAGAAAAAAGCGCCCTCAGGGATTCCATCAAGACGGCGATCGACACAATAAACGAGTCCCTGGAGGAGAACCTGGACCAGGTCAACTCCATGGAGTCCTCGCTGATCGAAAATCAGAAGATGCTTTATGGTATAGACGTGGAGAAGGGGAACCTCCAGAACCAGCAGTCCATTATACAGGAACGCAGGGGCGAACTGCACCGTCATCTTGAATACTGCAAAAACCGTCAGACCCAGTTGAAAGAGCAGAAGGCTGAGTTTGAGGCTTCCCTCAAGGAGAAGCAGGAAGTCCTGGAAGACCTGAAAAAGCGTCACACCTCCATAGATAAGAACATAATTGAGTTCGATGAACGCATAAACAGCTCCCAGGCGATAATCCGGAATAACGAAAAGGTCATAGCTGAACGGGAAGAACAGATTGTTACAAACGAGACCGCTGTCAACGATCTCCAGGACCAATTGAGGGCTATAACAGACGATATCGTTGGCCAGCTGGACCAGAAACTGGAGGAGAGCGGTTATTCCCACGGAGAGCGAATGCGGGTAGAGGCTGCCGTGCGGGACAGGATAGAACGTATCCGGATCCACATTAAGGGCAAGCTTGACCTGGTGGGAGACCTCGGCGCGATTTCCGAGATCGGAGAACGGGAGCGCAGCGATCTGGCCTTATCTATCCGTACCGGACTCACTGATGCCCTCGGCGGAATTGATGAACTGCAGCAGGAGTTCAAGCACTACACAGAGACTATTCCGGCCTTTCTCGATGATTTTCTGGCTCCAGAAGGGACCATGACCAGAAAGCGGAACATTGACGAACAGATTGAATCTACCCGAATAAAAATTTCCGCCGATAAGGAGCAGATTATCCGCCTGCAACAGGAAAACCGGAACCTTTTCGGCAAAATAGAAGAGTACCGGAGTACCCTGCAGGATCTGAAGATCTCAAAAGCCAAGGTATCCGCGCAAATAACTGCTGCCGAGGATGCCCGTGCTTTAACCGAGAAGGAGATTTCCTCCACGGTGGCCGCCATGGAGGAAAACCGGGAAGACATGGAAGAGACCGGCATAAAGCTGACTTCCACAGAAAAGCGGATAAGCGAACTGAAGGACCGGCATAACGCAATTCTGGATGAGGAAAAGAAGCTGCGCAAAAGCCTGGACGAACTGGAAAAGGGAATCAGCCTGCGCAATAAGGACGCCCTGCAGAAGGAGAAAAGCCTTAAGGACAGAATGTCGCAGCTTGCCCAGACCCAAAGTCAGGTAGAGAGGATCCATGTGGATCTGTCGGCGGTAAAGACGGAGATTCGTAACCTGTTTGAAAACTTTCGGGAGAAACACTCCAGAGATCTTACCGAGTTCGAGGACCGCATGTACGAGATCCGGGAGGACGCAAAGATCCTGAGGGAAAACCTCGGCAGCGCCCGTGAACAACTTCGAGGGCTAGGCCACGTAAACCTTATGGCCCCGGAGGAGTTTGCTGAAGTCAAGGAACGCTACGATTTTCTGGAAACCCAGCTGCAGGACCTGCGGAAGGCCCGGGAAGACTTAAACGCGATCACAAAGCAGATCCGGACCGAGTCTACCGAGCTTTTCCTGGCGACCTACGAGAAGATAAAAAAGAATTTTCATGTTACCTTCCGCAGACTCTTCGGCGGCGGCAGGGGAGAACTCAAGCTGACCGATCCCGACCAGGTACTGACCTCGGGAATCGAGATTTTTGCCCAGCCCCCGGGAAAAAGGCTGGAGAACATAACCCTGCTGTCCGGCGGCGAGCGTTCCCTTACAGCGGTGGCCCTTCTTTTTGCCACCTACATGGTCCGGCCCTCACCTTTCTGTATTCTCGACGAAATAGACGCGGCTCTGGACGAAAACAACGTCGGCCGCTTTGTAACCATGCTGATGGAGTTTGCAAACTCTTCCCAGTTTATTGTAATTACCCATAACAAAAAAACGGTGGCCGGGGCCCAGACTCTGTTGGGTATCACCATGGAAGAATCGGGTATCTCCAAGATTATCGCTATTCGGGTAGATAAAGGCGGCAGCCTGAAACCGGTTCCCGATGACGAGTCGGATGAGCTTGACCTGGATTTGGACGAAGAGGAGTAAGCTGCACACATGCCCAGAGGCGCTGACTGGATACATGGACTCCCGAAAGGTGTACGGATATATATCCTGGCAGTAGCAGGTATTGCTCTTGTATCTGTAGTTGGACTGCTGATCTTCTATTCCCCCCATAAGCAGCTGGAGAAGAAAGTTCTGACCTCTAACGACGGCGGAACTGTCTATACCCGTCTGCTCCTGCCGCAGGAGAAGACGGGGCTGATCGCTAATGAACATGTACCATTGCGTTCCCGCCGCGAACAGTGGACCGGCGAACAGGTAAAGCGTTACTGGATTCCTCCGCAATCGATAGTTCTGGAGTTGCTGAAGGAAGAGAACCATGCTTTATTGGAGGAAATCTTTGATTCTGTCCCCTAAGGGCCCTGCATGTATACTCTTTTTTCTGTTATTCTCCATTTCTCTGTCTCCATTGCCTCCGGTTCCTGAGCCTCCTCAACCGCGCTTTAGCGAATATTCCCTTCCTCCCGAACCGCCCCAGATGATTATCGAATATCCGGTTATGCCTTACCGGGAGACTGTGCCGAAAATGTCTGAAAAGCAGGCGGAAAAGACTGTTTCGCCGGTACCGCAGCAACAGGAAAAACCAGCCGCAGTCTCTGTTCCTGTCAGTCCGTCCGAAGAGACACGACAACAGGCCCGGGATTCCGTGCCAGGGCGCAGGGATGCCGCGGAACGCGAAGAGAAAGCCGCAGCAGCGGTGGATGGTCCGGTATCGGAAGAAGGGCTGGAAGATCTTTCTCCTGAGTTTTTTGCCAGGCTGAATGACCGATTCAGCCTGGCCCTGGAAGGAGTATCATGGCTTTTCATCGAAGCCTATCCCTCGGGTGGGATTGTTTATGATGGTCGGGCCAGGGAAGAGCTTCTTATGCGCTTTAATTTCAGGGCGACAAAAGCTGGAAAGTACATTCTTAAGTTTGTACAAGGCAGTTCCGGCGGACGAAGCGGTGAGTCACGCCGTGTTGCTGTAGAAGTTCTTCCGGCGGATGAGTTTCTGGCCAGGGTTACCGGGATTTCAGCTGAAACCCGGACCGATGCTGAAGCCGGGGTTTCCCTGAAAGATGAGCCGGAAGACGATTTGTCTCCGGAAGAAAGATACAAGGCGGCCCTTGATTACCTGAATCAGGGGGAGTGGGAGGCAGCTTTTACGGTACTTACTGATTGTGTTGACTTTGATCCGGCCGAGCCCTCTTTGAATACCGCCGCGGCCTATGCCGCCGCTCTTTTTATGGAGGATTTTATTCTGGCTCTGGATTATGCGAACTTTTTGCCATCCAGACAGCGGGATTTTTCAGCCAGTCTCCTTACGGTCGGCGAATCACTGCCGGCCCGCGAACGACGCTTCCTTTTATGGGAAACCACTCAGCTTTTACCACTTTTTCATGGAATTGACAGCCTTATCTTTGCCCTTGCCCGGGATTATGAAGCGCCGGGTGAAAACCGCGACATAGAGGCTGCCATTCGCTGCTATCGCTATCTTATTTCCGAGTACCCTCTGAGTACCTACTGGGAGCAGGCAGAATCCCGGGCCAACTATCTCGAACGGCATTTCCTTCTCGTGCGGTAATTTGCGTGCCTGTCCTCCGGAGGTATACCATTGACAGGGGCGGGCCTTATCGGCTATAAATGACCCTAAACTTTATGCTTTGGGGTAACAGCACCAGCTATGTTTGATAAACTGACACGGACCTTTTCCGATGTTCTACGGCAGGTTTCCGGCAAAAGCAGCATCACTGAGAAAAACATTCAGGACGCGGTAGAAGAGATTAAGATCGCCCTGCTTGAAGCCGACGTTAACCTGCGGGTGGTGCGTCGATTTGTCAATCATACCATCGAAGACGCCCAGGGGGAAAAGGTCCTTCGTTCGGTAAACCCCGGACAGCAGTTCACCAAGATAGTACACGACAGAATGGTAAACCTGCTGGGTTCCGAAACGGAAGGACTCCAGTTAAAGGGACCGGATACCTTGAGTCCCATCCTGTTTATGGGTCTGCAGGGCTCGGGTAAAACAACCACCTGCGCCAAGCTGGCGCTGCGGCTGAAAAAAGAGGGACGCAAGCCTCTGTTGGTCGCCGCCGACCTTGTCCGCCCCGCCGCGGTCAAGCAGCTTCAACTGCTTGGGGAGCAGACCGGGGTCCCTGTTTTTGCAATCGAGGGCGAAAAAAAGCCGGTAAAGGTCGTCAAGCAGGCTCTGAGCTTTGCTAAAAAGAACAGCTTCAATACATTGATCGTCGATACCTCCGGACGAATGCATCTGGACGACGATCTGATGAGGGAGATCCAGGAGATCAATGCCGTATTGAAGCCGGTGGAGGGACTGCTGGTTGCCGACGCCATGACGGGACAGCAGGCTGTGGAAATCGCCAAAGAGTTCAACGAGCGTGTAGGGATAACCGGTGTAATCCTTTCCAAGTTTGATTCCGACACCCGTGGCGGTGCTGCCCTTTCGCTGAAAAGCGTTACAAAAAAGCCGATCAAATTTGTCGGTGTCGGGGAAAAGATTGATGAACTCGAGCAGTTTCACCCTGACCGCATGGCTTCCCGGATTCTCGGAATGGGAGACGTTGTCTCGCTGGTGGAAAAAGCCCAGGAGACAATTGAGACAGAAGAGGCCGAGGAGCTCCAGAAAAAGCTGCAGAGCTCCACTTTTACCCTTCAGGATTACCTGGAACAGTTTACAAGAATTAAAAAAATGGGTAGTCTGCAGTCTCTTATGGAAATGATTCCCGGTATGAAGGGAAATATCGACGAAGATGCGTTGAACAGCAAGGAGATGAAGAGGGAAGAGGCGATAATACTTTCCATGACCCTTCAGGAACGTCATAACCATCGCATAATCGGTCCTTCACGGCGCAAAAGAATTGCATCGGGAAGCGGCACATCGGTGTTTGACGTTAATCGCCTTTTGAAGAAGTTTGATAAAATGCGTCTGATGATGAAGAAAATGACCAGGAATAAAAAACTTCAGGCTCAGATGCTTTCACAGTTTAATGGTAATATATAGCTTGAGCGTTCGATTACAGACAGGAGGATCGAGTGAGCGTTAAGATCAGATTGAAAAGGTTCGGCACGAAGAAAAGGCCGTACTACCGGATTGTTGTTATGGATTCCCGCGCTCCGCGGGACGGGCGTGCTATCGAAGAGGTCGGCCTCTATCACCCCATCGAAGTAGAAGAGAAACAATTAAGTATCAAGGAAGAGCGTATTCGTGAGTGGATCTCCAAGGGAGCACGCCCCACAGATACAGTAAAGCGGCTTCTTAACAAATTGAATCTTTACATTAAATAAGGGTCGCAGAACAGCAGATAAACAAGCAAGGATTATTGCGTGGAAAAAGATCTCGTTGAATATATTGCGAAATCTCTGGTAGACGACCCGGCAGAGGTCGTGGTTAACGTTATAGAAGGTGAGAAATCGACGATTCTGGAACTCCGGGTTTCTCCCGACGATATTGGCAAGGTTATCGGTAAGCACGGTCGCATTGCCAAAGCTGTACGAACCATACTGAGCGCCGCAGCTACCAAGACCGGAAAAAGGATCGTGCTGGAAATTCTCGATTGATGGAACGGATTACCGTCGCGCGGATCGGGAAAACCCATGGCCTGAAAGGGTATATCAAGGTGAACAGCTTCTCCGGGAGTTACGGACATCTTATTGATATCGAAGAAGGTATACTGGTCTTTCGTCATGGTAAGGAGATTCCAGTTCGAATCGAGGCGGTCGTTCCTTTCGGCGACCGGGCACTGATGAAGTTCGTCGGCTATGATACTCCCGAATCAGCTCGAACTCTCACGGGAGGGGAACTCTGGGTTGATAAAAAACATGCCGCCCCGTTAGGACAGGACGAGTATTATATTGCTGACCTGAAGGGCTGCTCGGTTATTCACGGCGACGAGGAGCTTGGAACAGTCATTGGTGTAGCCGAAACGGGTCAGGCCGACCTGTTAGAGGTTAAAACCGTTGACCGTGGTTTTCGGTATCTTCCTCTCAAGGATGAATACGTCGGACGGGTGGATACGAAAGGCAAAAGAATCGAGCTTAAGGCCGTCTGGATTCTGGAATGAAGGTAAGCATTCTTACCCTCTTTCCGGAAATTATGGAGGGCTATTTTTGCTCTTCCATAATGGCGAAGGCTGTTGATCGCGGGTTGTTTTCGTACCGGCTGATCAATTTTCGGGAATTCGCCACGGATAAACACAGGACCTGTGATGACGCACCCTATGGCGGCGGCGCCGGTATGGTGCTGAAACCCGAACCATTGGCGAAAGCTTTGGAGTTCGTGGGGACAGGCGGCAAGCGGGTTGTATTTCCGAGTCCTTCCGGACGGCTGTTTCGCCAATCCATGGCTGAAGAGTTTTCCCGGGAGGAAGAACTGGTTATTATCTGCGGCCGTTACGAAGGGCTTGATCAGCGTATCATTGACAGCTACGTTGATGACGAAGTATGTGTAGGCGACTACGTGCTTTCCTCGGGCGAGGTAGCAGCCATGGTGATCATTGATGCTGTGTATCGGCTAAGGGAGGGGATAATAAGCGCTGAGTCCCTGGAGGAGGAGAGCTTCTCCGACGGACTGCTTGAGTATCCTCATTACACGCGCCCGGAGATTTTTGATGGAGAAAAGGTCCCGGAAATCCTTTTGTCGGGGCATCATGAGAAGATACATGAATGGAGAACGAGGCAGCGCCTGGAGAAAACCCTGGCTAATCGGCCGGAACTGTTGAAAAATCGGAACCTCGATGACGGGGAGAAGAGAATACTAAAGGAACTAACGAGAAAACAAGGAAATCAGGGAGGAGAAAACCCATGAATACCATTAATGCCATTGAAGCCGAACAGTTGAAGGAAAATATCGACGAGTTTCGCATTGGCGATACTGTTAAAGTACACTTCAAGATTGTTGAAGGAACAACAGAACGTGTTCAGATTTTTGAAGGGATTGTTATAGCCAAGAATAACAGCGGTATTCGCAAGACCTTCACAGTCAGAAAGATATCCTATGGAGTAGGCGTTGAGCGTGTGTTCCCTGTCCACTCGCCACGGGTGGAACGAGTTGAGGTAGTGCGCCGCGGACGTGTACGCCGGGCAAAGCTTTACTATCTGCGAAGCAGAGTAGGTAAGGCTGCCAAGGTTACTGAACTTATACGGCGGAAGCAGCAGAAAACAAAGGCCGAGCAGGCCTGATTTTGTTGTCGGTATGATCAGCAACGTCCCCGGTACGCTGAAATTCAGCGGCGGTGGAGCGGGTCCGGTTCTCCGGCCCGGACGGTTGTTGACGGTCATAGTACATGAGACCGGCCCCAAGGGGCTGATTATCGAAATTGATGGATTACGTTTAAAAGTCTCGTCAAGTATCCCCTTAAAAAAGGGGGATATTTTTGTGTCCCGGGTAGAGACCGGACCACGGGGCATTTTTCTTAAGATTCTCGAGAGATCCGGAGATTATGCAGCCGGCGATGTTCACCGCCTGTCTGAACTTATGCGGCAGGAGCCGGAACTTGTACGGGCTTTGATACGTTCTGGGCTGTCTCTGCACGACGATAATCTGAAGCGTTTTCGACGTCTGCTTGGCGAAAAAAAGGGAAAGGACCGGGAGGAGTTTGCCCGATACCTGACACTGCTTGAGGAGAAAAACCTTATACCCTTGATTGAGCCGGAAACAGCAGCTTTTTTCAGCGAAAAAAATGAGCATGAGCAGCAAGAAAACTCTGACGCCTGGAGAGAAGCAGTTGCCGATGCTCCCGGGGTACGCAGTATTTTATTACGAAAATCAGAACGCATCAGCGAAACAGCTCTTTTTAACCATAAAAAAAGCCGTAGAGATGAACACTGGCTAAAAATACCCCTGCGTCTGAAAATAGGGAAAAAGACCTTTAGTGGTGAACTCAGGCTCAGAATAGGTCTGGAAAAACATACGGTAAAGGACGGAACCTTAAAGCTTAGCGAGGAGACGGATGACGGTGGCGATTCCTGGGTCTTCGGAATTTGCGATGATCCCGAAAAATCTCTGTATCTGATAGAACACCCGGCGATTGGGAGTAAAAAACTATCAGGATTTGTTCAAAAAGTACGAAAATTGGGCTTCTCTGGTGTCGATACTTTAAGTAGGGAAGGCTTTGACGGCTTCTCCCTTTCAGATATAATGATTCAGAGGAGTGTGGACGCGCAGGCATGAAGGAGTTCACCCAACAACAGGCTGTTAGTCTCAAGTATGATCCCGCAATGCCCGCCCCTTTTGTGTCGGCCAAGGCAAAAGGTTTCCTGGCCCAGCGCATGATCGACATAGCGGAAGAGTCTGGAATTCCCATACTATCTGCAGGGAAAACAGCTGAGGATCTTTTCTTTCTTGATCCCGGTGAACTTATACCGGAATACCTTTTTGCTGTAGTTGCGGAAATATTTGCATTTATATACAGTGTACAGGAATCCTGATGAAAAACATAAACGTAGACGATCTGAAAGCCGGAATGAAGTTTGATCAACCCGTGTACATCGATGGAGAAAATATCCTTGTACCGGCGGAAATACGTATAAACGAAAAAGACATCGCTCGTCTGCGGAAATGGGAAATAGAGTCTGTCCAGACCGCTGGATCGCTTATAGACGAAGAAGAAGAGAGAAAGACAAAAGAGAAGACCATAAAAGATCTTAAGGAGTCACAAAGCTACAAGGAGCTTCTTCAAATTTATCTCGCGGCGGTCAAGCAGATTAACATTCTGTTCGCAACACTGCGGCAGGGAAGGCGAGTTACTACCAAGGAGCTTAATAAGGTAGCGGAGCTGCTATATCAGACGGTAAAGAGGGCCCCCACAGAAATGACGGGAATCACGATTCGGGCCGATAAAAACCGGCAGGGTATCGCGGTCAGCTCAGTAAACTGCGCGATACTGGCCATGGTTACCGGCATGAACCTGAAGCTGGATGACGCAAAGCTCCACAGTCTTGTCCTGGGCGCCCTGCTCCATGATGTTGGCATGTTGAAGATGCCTGACGCTATTCTTAACAAGTCAGGGGATCTTCATGAATCTGAACTAAAAACAATCTATACCCATACGGTCCACTCGTACAACATAATAACAAAAGAACTGGGGTATCCGGAGGAGATCGGGCTAATAGCATTGCAGCACCACGAACGATGGGACGGGAAAGGGTATCCTCATAAGATATCAGGAGACCAGATCTACATCCTGGCCCGCGTAGTATCACTTGTTGACTCCTTTGAGGCTATGGTCAGAGATAAACCCTACCGGGACTCCATGATTGGTTACAGCGCCATGAGGCAGATCCTGAACGACAATTCCAGACGCTTTGACAGCAGCATTGTGAAGGTGTTTCTGAAGAGTATGGGGATCTATCCTTTGGGGAGCGTGGTTATCCTGAATGACGGTTCTATAGGAAGCGTTGTGCGGACCCATGCATCCGTTCCGCTGCGGCCGGTGATTAGAATCCTGATGGACAGTGATGGCAATCGGTTTGACAACAACGACGGCGAAACCATTGATCTTCTTGAAACAAAAACCTTGTTCATCGTACGGGCCATAAATCCACAAGAACTTGGAAAAAGGCGGGAAAACAGATGAACCGGTCACAACGAGGACGTTCCGGAGAACGGGACGCAGCTGAATATTTACAGAAATTAGGACACGATATAGTCAAACAGAATTACTATACACGGAACGGAGAAATTGATCTGATAACCCGCATCGATGATAGACTACATTTTGTTGAGGTTAAAACATGGCGTTTGTCTCCTGAGAATCTGGAGTTTTCCATTGATAATAGAAAAATTCATCGGATTCAGTGTACTGCCAGGGATTTCCTGGCAAAAAACGACAGGTTCCGGAACTGTGAAAAACAGTTTGATGTGGTATATATCACAGAACCGGACCATAGTGTGCATTACATACCGCAGGCCTTCGAAGGTGGAGCAGAATGATACGAATAGCAAAGCCAACAGATCCCAAGAAAATCGCCGATTTGAAAAAAAAGATAAACGATAAAAAGTATCTTGATACAGCTATTCAAAGTTTAGCCCACACAATTACCAAAGAGATTCTGCACATCGATGAGGTATAAATAATGGACCAGGAAAACCGGAATAAAAAAAACAATCAGAAGACAGGCAAACAGCGGAATTCACAGAAGACAAGGCGAAGGGGAGGCCGAGGCGGCTCTTCAAAGCGTTATTATGCCGAGTGTCCAATATGCGGAAAGGGCGTACGTGATCTTCTTACCGCGGTGGCATGGGGAGATGATCGTAAACCCAGCCATTTTGACTGTATATTAAAAGCAATAGCTGATAAAGAAGATGTTCAAGCCAAGGAAAAAGTTGTGTATCTCGGGGGCGGAATTTTCGGAATTGTAAAAATCCGTTCAGGATCCGGGGCTTCTCCGCGTTTTACTGTACGCAAAAGAATACAACTGGAAGAAAAAGAAGAAAACATAGATTGGCGTAAAAAGGTCAGCAAGAATATCAGATAAGAAAACGGCTGCTTTCCGGCAGCCGTTTTCTTATACCAGTATACTGATTAATTAGTTCTGTTCTCTCATGAGGGAGATTACCTGATACGCTTTTTCTTTAACCGGACGGATGTAGTTCCCGTTCTGAGCGATCTGGACAACTGCCGAATAAACCTGACGGTTGTTGGTTGAACCGTTCTTTTCTATCAGTTTCTGTATTGCCAAAAGTGAGGCATGGGCAAAGTTGTCGTTCGGGACCATCTGGTCCTGGTTTTGAAGAGCAAAGGCTATAGCCCGGCTGACTTCGCCTTCTTCATCCAATCCGATAACACCAAGTGCGTACGTTGCTTCCGCAAGCACTACAGGATCATCGTCTGTCCGAAGGACGTTGAGTAAGGTGTCCTTAGAGTTCTCACCACCAAGTTCACCAAGCAGCCTGCACGCTTCCCGGCGTACTGTAGGAAAGTAGTTAACTGTCCTGTTATTTCGCCTGACAACCCTGCTGATACCCTCTTCAGACAGGTAATCAAGAACAAAATGGGCACCTGGATCTCCGGTACTGAAAGAACCGTCCTTGATTGACTCTTCGATCATGGTAAGGGACATAAGCTTCATATCACGGTCATCAAGGAAGGCCATTTCCCGCATTATCATAATATCGCCGCTCTGAAGATACAGTTCTTCGATGGTGGCGGTCTTGTCCCTGGATACGTTTTGCTCCGATTCCTGGGCGTATACCACAGATAGGGCAAAGAGGATCACCAGAAGAACAGTAACACTAGACTTGATTTTCATTGTAACTCCCTGCACAGAATATCAAAATATAATATCATTAATCCATAAAACCTTTTATAGTATAGAGTATATCACTGCCATAAGGCAATCTTCCAGCCCTCTCCGTCGTTAGCAAGATAGTATAGAATTACCGGCGTCTCATTTACTATACTATAGGCTAAAAGGCGGTTCTCATCGATAAAATCAATCTTATCGAGAGTGGCCTCCTGACGGCTTCCTACAACGATATAAAGAAAATAATCGCGTAAGCTGCGTAAACGAAGCTCATACCGGTATTTTTTCCTGAGATCTTCAGAGATCTCCCGCAATACCGCCGGATCTGAATAGTATTCCCGGTATTCCTCGGTCAGATAAGTGCTCCACTCTTCGAAATTTTCATTACGAATTATGGAATTCAAACGGTCGATCAGAACCTCGACATCTTCGAAGGTCTTTTCGTAGATCTCCTGGGTAACGACAAAGTCTTCGGTTTCCGTTTCCGCGGGTTCTTCGGGAAGAGGTTCCGGCCTGGGCAGCTCCTCGATAACCACAGGTTCGACGGGTTCCTCAGCTTCTGGCGGCACAGAAGTACAGCCGGCGAGAATTAACATTGCCAATACCCAACAGAGGCAGGAAAACACCGATACTTTGTTTACTCTCATCGATGATAAGTTTACCTGTTTGGCGGTGGTTTGTCAAAACGAAAAAGATAGAAGAGTGCAGCCTTTTAACATTGACAATTGTTTTATACGCTGCATATTATTGCATATGGAAAGAGCTTTTCTTCCAGGTTCCTTTGATCCGCCTACAAATGGTCATCTTAACCTTATTACCCGTGCCGCCAGGATTTTTGACGAGCTGCATGTTGTTATTGCATTCAATCGTGGTAAGAATTACCTTTTCGATGAAAATGAACGCAAAGCGCTGATGATGGAGCTTGTTAAGGATATGCCGAACGTAACCGTTAGTCTGTGGGACCGGCTTGTAGTGGATTATGCGAAACGGGAAAAAATATCCGTTATGATTCGCGGGGTCCGGGCCCTGGCCGATTTCAGCTACGAGTTTGAGCTGGCTATGACCAATAAGGAACTTTATCCGCCTTTGGAGATTATCTTTATGCCGACGGACCCTAAATACTTTGTTTTGCGGTCCTCTGCGATAAAGGAGATTGCCATGTTCGGCGGGGATATTGAGACAATGGTCCCTCCTAATGTCGCAGCGGCACTGAAAAAGCGCTTATCAAGTGCTTGACAATGGAATATATATAGGTTACGTTCTTTTGACTAAAAGAGATTGCGAGGTTGTAAGATATGGCAGTACCAAAATATAAAACTTCTAAAGCACGTTCACGGCGGCGCCGGTCCATTAACAACCGACTGGTGGCTCCTCAGCTTACTGAATGTGGTACCTGCGGCAACAAAGTACTCCCACACCGCGTTTGCCCTAAATGCGGTTTCTATCGGGGCCGGCAGGTCCTGGATCTTAAAGATATGGCCTAAAGCAAAAGCTAAGGAGTAAAGAATGGATGATCTTTTTGAAAGGCTCAAGAAACTGATCGCCGAGAAACTGGAGATTGAAGAGGACCAGATAAAGATGGAAGCCTCTTTCCGTCAGGACCTCGGAGCTGATAGTCTCGATACATACGAACTTGTCTATGCTATCGAAGAAGAGCTCGGAATCAGTATTCCCGACGAAAAGGCAAATGAGTTTGAAACTGTTGCCGATGCTCTTGAGTACATTAAATCACAGGTAAAATAGCCGTAAAGTACAGTGGGGTCCTTACCAAAACTTCAGTCATTTAACACCCCGACTGTGAATGCAGAGCGTAAAAAGGAGTTACTCCTTTTTGAACGTAATGCGAAAGTCAGGTTCAAGAGACTTGATCTCTTGAACCTTGCTTTTACCCACCGTTCCTACGCCAATGAAAACCCCGGTGTGGTAGACAATAACGAAAAACTTGAATTCCTCGGCGACAGTGTCCTCGGAATTGTTATAAGCGACTACCTGTTCAGGTCCCTTCCGGACAAAAATGAAGGAGATCTGGCGCGTATTAAGTCCTTTGTCGTCAGCGAAACCAGCCTGGCAGAGATTGCCAGAGCTTTGAGGGTTGATAATTTCATATTAATAGGCAAGGGCGAAGAGCATTCCGGAGGGCGTAAAAAGAAAGCGATCCTGGCGGATTGTATGGAAGCAATTATCGGGGCTTACTATCTGGATTCAGGCATTAAATGCGCCCGTAATTTTATTCTTTCTTTTTTTGTGGAAGAAATTAACAAGGTTCTTGAGAACAAACACCAAAAGGACTATAAAACACTTCTGCAGGAATTTGCCCAGAAAAAGTACCACAGTTACCCCCGTTACCGGCTTGTAAAAAAATCAGGACCAGACCACGATCGGACCTTCTGGATCGAGGTTGAACTGAACAATCGCAATTTTGGCCCGGGTAAAGGAAAAAACAAAAAACAGGCAGAACAGGAAGCCGCATCTATTGCGTACGAGTATTTATGCGAGGCGAATCAGGATTCCCTGGACCTCAGTTCCCTGTAAAGGTTTTTCGCCAGGGGGATCAGCTTTTCCCGGGTGTTCATTTCAGGGTCATCCAGAACTGTCTCCAGCAATTGATCAAGTATAACACCAAGTAAAGGTCCTGCAGGAATTCCCTGTTCCATCAGGTCACTTCCGTTCACCGCCAGATCCTTCAGTTTTACGGCTGCTTCATCGGAAAGAAGTCCGGTAATACGGCTTTGAAGTGTTTTTACGTATTCCAAAGGCAATGGTCGGCGCTCAAGGCCATAGGAATCTGCACGGCGAAGCATAATAAGATTTTCCAGGTGTTCTGTTCCGACCCTGGCAATGAACCTGCGTACAGCAGCATCGGTCCATTCATCGGTATAATTGAACATATGCTGACGGACAAGGTGCAGGGTGTCGCGGATTATCTGTTTGGGATACTTAAGCCGACTCATGAGCTTCCTGGTAATGTCCGCGCCGATAGTTTCATGACCATGAAAGCTGATTGTGCCGTCATTAGCTATTGCGGCGCTTGCGGGTTTTCCCAGGTCGTGAAAGAGAGCTGCCAGGCGCAGAACAATGTCCTCCTCCGGGGCGCCTTCACAGGCATACACACTATGTTCAAATACATCGAAGGCGTGGGAACCCTTCTGAAAAACGCCGGTGCATTGGTGCAGTTCGGGAAAGAGTACCGGAAGAATACCAAGATCCCGCAGCAGAAAGAGTCCCTGAGCGCAGAATTTTCCCATAACAAGCTTTGAAAACTCATCCCGTACGCGTTCACAAGAGATTTTGCGTAAATCTTGAACGGAAGCAACTGCCGCCTCTTTGGTTGCATTTTCAACGGTAAACCCGAGCTGGGCAGCAAAACGGCATGCCCTGAGTATCCGCAATGGGTCCTCGAAAAAACGTTCTGCAGGAGAACCTATGGCAATAATCATCCCGGAGCGAATCGCATCAGCGCCCTCGTACAGATCGATAAGCCTGGCCTCCGAAACATTCCAGGCCAGGGCGTTCATGGTAAAATCCCGGCGGCTCAGGTCTTCTTCAATAGAAGAGGAGAATTCAACCTTGTCAGGATGGCGGGAATCGCTGTAGGTTGATTCAGTGCGAAAAGTGGTGATCTCATACTGACCGCCGCCCAACAGAATCGTTACAGTACCGTGGTCTATTCCGGTAGGAACAGTCCGGTGAAAAAGGCGCTGAACCTCCTGTGGAGGGGCGTCTGTGGCAAGGTCGTAATCCGTCGGAGGAATACCAGCAACGGTATTTCGAACGGCCCCGCCGACAATATAGCACTGGTAACCTGCCTGTTTGAGAATAGTGTTAATTGTGCAGATATTCTTAGGTACATGCATAGGTGCTCATGATTCAATCAGCAGGATAAGAAGCTGTCAAGCTGCAGGAGAATAAAAAAATGGCCGTGCCCCCCCCGCGTAAGAGGAGAGGACGGCCGAACAATGAAGAGAGAACGTTCAGCTTACTGGAAAAGCTGCAGTACCGACTGGGTCTTCTGATTCGCCTGGGCAAGCATTGCGGTTCCGCTCTGTACCAGAATCTGGTTGCGGGTAAAATCAACCATTTCTTCTGCCATGTCCGCGTCACGAATGCGGGATTCAGAGGCCTGGAGGTTTTCTGCTCCAATAGAAAGTCCCTGGGTGGCGTATTCAAGACGGTTCTGGTAGGCACCAAGGTCTGCCCTTTGTTTGGATACCTTTTTCAGGGCCTCATCGATAACACCGATTGCAATATTGGCCTGATCGGGGCTTTCCATGGAGATGAAGGTGGCTGTCTCGGGTACACCGTTGGCTCCCTGAACACCAAGGCCCTGGGCTGTCATGGTTCCGATGTAAACCCGTTCGCGCTGGTCCATGTTTGCGCCTATATGGAACCACATTGAAGCGGTAACCACATTTTCACCAGTCTGTGACGCAAAACGCCCGGTGAGCATGTTCATGCCGTTAAACTGGGCGTGGCTGGCGATTCGGTTGATCTCGTCAACCAGCTGAGAAATCTCCACCTGAATTTGCATGCGGTCTTCTGTAGAGTAGATTCCGTTGGAAGATTGTACGGCGAGTTCCCTCATCCTCTGCAGAATGTCCTGGCTTTCCTGAAGGTATCCTTCAGTTGTCTGGATAAAAGAGATACCATCCTGGGCGTTCCGTTCGGCCCGCTGCAGACCGCGAATCTGAGACCTCATCTTTTCGCTTACCGCCAGTCCGGAAGCATCATCGCCAGCGCGATTAATGCGCATGCCCGAAGACAGGGCTTCCATGTTACCGTCTACCCGGCGGTTTGAGAATTTCAGAGTCCGTTGAGCGAAGTGGGCGCTCATGTTGTGATTGATGATCATAACATCCTCCGTGATGTTTTCGATAGGAACATCCTTGTTCCTTCACCTATACTGATCGGTATCTAAAAAGAACTCTTTAGTTTTTTTCAGGTATAAATTGCAAATACCATAAGCCTTTGGTATGCTAAGCATTAAATACATGGACGGATGTTTACTGATTGGCGGCAAAGCGCCGGAACAAAGATTAATTGGACCTCTTATTAAGGATTGGGAAATCGTGATTGCCGCTGATTCCGGACTTCACCACGCGAAAGATCTGGGGCTTACTCCCAGCGAGATAATCGGTGACTTTGATTCCGTAGAGCCGGAATTACTGGCTGACTTCCACGGGATTATTATCCACCGGCATGAGCAGGACAAGGACGAAACCGACACCGAGCTTGGGATAGAGCTTCTGCGCAAAAGAGGTGCCGACAGAATCCACATAATCGGCGGTGGCGGCGGCAGACTTGACCACCTGTATGCATTATTGTCACTTTTCCACCGTACCGATCCTCCGGACCACTGGTACACACATCGTGAGCACATACAGCTTGTTCAAGGCAACATGCGATTTCGGCCTGGAAAAAACCGCAGAATCTCCTTTTTTCCCCTGGGTACCGGGGAGTGCAGAATGAAGACCACAGGGCTTAAATGGCCTCTGGACAGCCTTCAGTGGAGAGTAGGGGACTTTGGTATCAGCAATATTGTTATTGATGATGAAGTACACATAGAAATGAAAAAAGGAAAGTTAATAATGGTCAATGATTTAGGAAACGAGGACAGTCTATGAGCGAGGTGTTTCATGAGCTGTCCAAATCCCTGGGAGATGAAGAGCGCAAGGCTTTATTAAAAAGAATCTCCGAAAGTCTCAACTACAAGACAGAGGTCGAAGAAAACATCTACCATAAGGATCCGAACCGTGAGGAACGAAAAAAACTTATGGACAAGGATATTGCTGCCCTTAACTGGCTGCAAAGGTTTTTATTCTGGCTGAAAAGGACTTTTTCAGGAAAGTCTTTATTCCAGACAATAACCGAATATAAGCTGAGTTCAGTTCAGCGGAGAATCCAACGAAAAGTACCGGGATACGCAGGATTCGATACCCAGGTGCTGTATCCTCAGTTTGCGTTAAGAGTTTTTGATCTGTTTAAAACAATTATGCCAGTAAGGGAATCTTTTAAACGTCTCTGGTCTCAGGGGGATTTTTTCCAGGCTGTATTGGTAAGTATGATAGAAGAGCGCCTGGGCGAACCACGGCAAAAGGTGGAGGACCTTCTTTCCATCGATGAGATGGTTGAGATCTATGGCCATAATGGGACCCGTGCGGCGATCCGCAGCGAGTTTATTTCCAGGCTGCAGGACTACACCGACACCTTAGGCGATGGAGTATTCCATACCCTCGAGGAGGAGATCCTTCCGCTATATTACATAAAGGAGCTTGTTACCTTTCCGTTTCATACCTTTTTCGAGTTTTTTCATTATGTTCAGCCGCAGGACCCGGAAGTAAATGCTCCATATTTTAAGAATGCTTCGGCGAATTTGACACTGGACCTGATAGAACGGCTCTATTACGCTGTGTATATAATTACCAAGGTAGATGAAAAACGGGAACTGAATGACCAGGTTCTACGGCGTCTTTTTTATACTGAGGAACAGGATGAAGATACCAGCAGTGAAGATGTGAAAGTCCGGGGTGTAAAGGATATAATCAAAGAAGGACAGCGCTTTTATAATGATGTTCCCCTGGCGGACATTATTCGCTTTTTTCGAAAAGACCCCTATTATCAGCTGATTTTTTATATGCCCACCATGAACCTGAAGGACTTTTATCTTTCGGTGTTGAAAATACGCATGCTCTCGGATCTTGATGAGGTATACAACAAAATACGGGATACCTACATTGAACGGGAAACGGAAAAAATCTTTACGGGTAAACGCTACTTTAACTTCCAGTATTACCGTGTATATACGAGTATAGATTATGAAGCTGCTGATTTGCCCTTTTTTATCCATACCCGTTCGGTCTCCCTGGTCTTCAATTACCTGAAAAGCTTTTACCGGGAGACCATGCAGGAGATAGTCCGGGTGCTTGAACGGAATGTTCTTGACCAGAACCGCATTACCCGGGACCTGCTGTTGTCCCATGCGGCAAACCTTGAAGATCTGGAGGACAAGATACAGCAATTTGACCACTCCCTGTCTTCAGACTCGGAAGATGGAAAACTTCTGCAGCGCCTGCGCTTCTCTTTGGCCGGCGATTCTACACACCAGAGGATGTACCGTACCCTCGTGGTTCAGAAAGACAGGGAGGTCAAGACCCTGCTTGATCGAACTCACGAATCCCTCGGAGGACTGTCCAAGGTGTTTCAGGAGCTTGTTATTACCAAATCCGACAGCATCCGGATTCAGCTGCGCAGTCACTTCCTGTTAAACGGAAAGCCGACGAACCTTGAATCGGCTCTAAAATACTGGAGTAATCATATAAACGATTTTCTTAATCTATTCAATCAGGTGCTGCGCATAGAAAAAGGACGGTGAGCGTAATACTTTTTAAGGCGTGAGCATGTTTTCCGAGGATCCTCTACCAGAACACGCTTTCCTCCCATAAGTTCCGGTATCCCGATTTCATTGGGATACCGTGGGATAATATGCTCATGAAGGTGTAAAATGGAAGCTCCTGCAGCCAGACCCATGTTTACCCCCACATTATAGGCGTGGGGATGGTAGACTGAATCAAGCATATTCAAAAGATAATTCCGCAGCATCCACAGCTCCGACTGTTCCTCCTGAGTAAGCTTTCGCAGATCTTCTATATGCCGTAAAGAAAAGATCAGCAGATGACCCGGATTGAAGGGATACAGATTGACGGTTATACCGAAGTTGGGAGAACTAAAAACCATGAGATCGGTGATATCCGCGTTTTTTTGGACAAGTTTGCACAGAATACAGCCATCAGGGCGTTTCCCTTGAACATAGTCACCTTTAGCGAAATTCAGAAAATAATCCATCTGTACGTTCCAGGGTCTATTGTTCTTCCGGCAAAAGAATCAAAGGCTCGTTGCTGTTATTTCGGGAATAATAATCCAATAAAACGGGATACTCCTGCAGCAGTGCACCGTATTCCTTAAGCACTTCGATACGGCTGATTTCCCTGGTACGGGCACTTGAAGCGGCTTCCAGCGCCTGGATTGCAATTTCGTGACTCCTGTTCAGGTAAACCAAATAATTGTTCCGTGCCGTACGGTAGATTTCCAGATCCGGAAAACTGTATTCGGAGATTGTTATCTCAAAGTCCTGCAGCTGAGGGATCTGCTGCGCGACCATGGTTTCCAGGTTTTCTTTGAACTTCGCGGCACTCATGCCGAACCCGTCATCCTCAATAAGCGATGTTATCGTGTCGGAAAAAAGTGCACGGGTAGCTGCCTCTACACCGGCATAGGTATCATTGAGTATGGTGCTGTAATCGTCGGATTCTGCGCTTATCCCGGCCCTTTGAAATAGCTGCGGAAGAACCTCCGGCTGAAGGCGGTAGCGGATACGGGCTTTTACCCGGACCGCAAAATCAGCCTGATTGGCGGCATAGTTTGAAAGAGCCTCTGCGGAGGGGAGTTTTCCGTTAAAATCAAGAGTAACAGTCCGTTCCTGCAAGGTAACATGAAAAAGGCGCAAGTTTGTCGGCAAGAGTCCCTGCCACATCCAACGGAAGCTTCCCGGAGCTATAACCGGATGATCATAACCGTTGGTCCTGGTTAATGCAACGCCGTACGAGCCTTCAGGTACGCGGAACGAGACATAGCCAAAATAGAAGACTGTTCCGGAAATAATGAGAAGAAATAATAAAGAAATAATAAACTTCTTCATGCAGGTTACTCTCCAACGCCTAATATTTTTACTATCTGATCAAGACTATTCACAATCCTGTCGGGACGTACGCCCGCTACCCGGGGATCGTCGTTTCGCATGCGTAACGAACGCGAGTCGCCGGCAAAAAGAAGGGTACGCATTCCCGCGGAAGAAGCCGGGGTTATATCGTTCAGCATGTCATTACCAACATAGAGCACCCTTGACGGATCCGCAAGATATTCCCTGCCAAGATTAAACAGGGCTTTTTTAAACAGGGCGGGATCAGGTTTGGCGATTCCTTCGCGGTAAGACCAGACGCATACATGCTCTTCAAAAGCTGAATAACTGTCTTTAAAAAAGCTGCTCATCATGAGAGGAGTATAAAACTGGGCATTTGAGACAATACCGAGTCGAAAATTGTTGCGCAGCTGTTCAAGAAGTTTCCTGCTTCCAGGCATCGGCCACACCCTGTTTCTGGAAAGTTCGTGCAGCAGGGCCATATCTTCCGCCATTTGACTGATGCTTCTGTATGTCTGTGCAGGAAAAATCTTTTTCAGCACCCGTTGCCAGATGAAGCGGATTTCCACCTCCGGAAAGGCCGTACCAAGGTCCCGTTTGGTTTTGTGGTCCTGCAGAATCTCTTCTTTTACCAGATCGTCGATGATTATATTCTCAGGAAGAGTAAGGGAGAGTTCATCCTTGACCATGCGAGAAAAGATGTCTCCCCGGGAATCGTCCATGATTGTTCCTATGTCCCCGCTGGAACTGATTACCAGGGTGCCGTAGACATCGAAAAGGACCGCCTCTATGTTATCAATACCCGGCAGATGGGGTGAAACATCCGTTGCTTCCGGTTCAAGGGGGGAACAGTAGCTGGTAAAAAGACGCCTGTAATCAAGAACGGCGATACTGCTCATTAGCTGCTATTCTATTCCTTACGCCGGCATCTATCAAGATTCATGCAGGGCGAACGCATATAAACTCATCCAGGGAGGCGGCTGTCGATAGCGTCATCAGAACTAAAAAGCAACTGTGCTAAATATGCATCATCCAGATGACAAATTCTTCTCCGTCGCTTTAGTGATCGCTTAGAGTTCTTATCCCTTTTCATTAAACTCAGTGCTAAACGCCTCATCATAGCAAAGTTTTCTGCTGAGTACCCTTCTCTCATACGGGAGTCATCCTCTCTGAACGTCATATCCAGGGTCCAGTGAAGAGTATTTTCGACACTCCAATGAGAGCGCACCGCATGGGCAAAGCGTTTAGCATTCATCGCCAAGCTTGAAATATAATATCGGCATTCTGTGGACTTCTTCGTACCAATAATCCGGGTTGCTTTTACCATACCGATGGTCTTTGCTCCGGCAAAGTTCTTCTTTAGCTCCGGCAGCCAGTCAATTTCATTGCTCTGATAGTACTCCCGAATTTCGATGCGACCATGGTCTTTGTCCACAGTCTTATGATTATCCAGCCATTCTTCCCCCAAATCCTTTTCATCCAATTCATGAAAGAAGTATTTGACATCCTCATGGAGATTCTTCTGATTTCCTTTCAGGGCAAAGACATAATCGGCTTTCTTCTTTCGAATAGTTTTCCCAATCTCAGTTTGACACCCCATGGCATCTATCGTAACGATGCATCCTTTGATTTTCAAAAGTTCCAGTAAGGCAGGAATTGCCGTTATCTCGTTTGACTTCTCGTCTGTCTTCTTTTGTCCCAGGATCATTCCTGTTCCAGCAGCCCACGCACTGACCATGTGGATTGGAGATTTCCCGCTCACCTGTTCACCGCTGCGCCTGAGTGTTTTCCCATCCACCGCAATGACATCACCGGCGATAACATCTCGTACGGATTCTATCCAGCTCATAAAACACCGTTGGAGCTCATCAGGATTGAGGCGTATGAACAACCGCCGAATCGTATCGTGTGAGGGAATGCCATTTTCAAGGGCAATAAACGACTTGAGCCAATCTTCCTTATAGTGTCCGTAGTCCTCAATCTCTTCCCAGGTTTCACTTCCAGTAATAACTGCACAAATCGTAAGAACAATGATATCTATCAGGGTGTGCTTCTTGTTCCGCTCAATTCTGGGATCAACTAATTCCTGAAAATGATCAACTATGGATGCTGTAGGCTTCCTCATATACTCTCCTTATGCTCCAATCCATTATGAGATAAGGTGTTGAAAAAGTCTAGTTGTATAAAAATTTAGATCGATTGTATATTAATTCATGTAAGCCTATCAACAGCCGCCTTCTTGTGTATATCTATGTGCGTTCGCCCTGAGATTCATGGCCATTTTTTGAATAGTATGCTACATTTTATCAACATGAGATTTTCCGGCACCAGGTACTGGTTTATACACTTTCTCCGCCGTTTGTCCTTGTTTCTCTTTTTGTATGTATGCATTGTAATGACGGTATTTGTGATCGGGAATTTTCAGAATTTTCTCGATTCCACCCTGGAAAGAATCCTTGTTATTCTGGAAACCACAGCTCTGATTGGCGGTGTCGCACTGCTTTTTCTGCTGGTGTTAACCCTTTTCTTCGCCGTATTGGGACGGGAGCTCTCCATTGCTGTATGGCTAAGTTCTTCCCTGGGACTGTTTACCCTGGTTATGCTGCTTTTCTTCGTGAAATTCTTAAAAGCCTGGCTCTACTCTCCGTGAAAAACGTTGTATTAAAGACACGGCCGGAGATTCATCGGATCCGCCGTGCCTGTGCACCGATTGAAGGACTGTTCCGGTCTTTGCCGATGATCCTGAAACCGGGATACTCGATAGCGGACATTAGGCACTACTGTGCTGCTTATCTGCGAAGGCAGGGATGTGAGCCTGCCCTGCGGGGGTTTAACGGGTTTCCGGAGGACATCTGTATTTCCGTAAACAACGTAGCGGCCCATGGAATAACGAGTGCCGAGCTTTTGCAGCATGGCGACCTTGTTACCATCGATATAACAACGGTGCTGGATGGATGGCACGGGGACAGTGCCTGGACTTTCGCAGTAGGGAACCCGTCGCCGGAGGCACGGAGACTACTTAAGTGCGCCTGGCAGGCAACGCGGGCAGGCATCCGGGCACTCAGGGCAGGAACCTACCTGAGTGGTGTGGGGGAGGCCATAGAGAACGTAGCCAGGCGATACGGCTGCAGCGTGCTGCCCTATTTTGTAGGTCACGGCATTGGCCGCGAGATACATGAGGAGCCAAAGGTAATCCATACCCGGGTAGAACAGAGACCACGTCCGGTGGTTCCCGGCCTTGTTGTGACGATTGAGCCTATAATATCCCTGGGAGGTTCTGAAACCCGACTTCTGGAGGATGGATGGTCCCAGACCACCCGCGACGGAAGCCTGACCGCCCAGTTTGAGCATACCGTTGCGGTATTCTCCGCTCATACTGAGGTTCTGACCCTGGAAAATCAGCAGGAGATACTGCTTGACTTTCCACCGTTTATCTAATAATATGCCGCCTGCAAACGCCGACTTAGCTCAGCTGGCCAGAGCACGTGACTTGTAATCTCGGGGTCGTCAGTTCGAATCTGACAGTCGGCTAACCTTCAAGCTCCCTTAGGGGAGCTTTTTTATTGTCCTGTAAGGAATTACGTGGTATTATTGATGTGCGTGATTTTGGCTGATAGCTGATTAAATGCACGTTTTTGTCTACACTGTACCCGTTTATTGAAGTGTTTATTTTCGTTTTTGGGTACACGAGGAATAGCGATACCACGTAAAAAAGGAAGCGGAAAGCCGTATCGATTCAAGAAAAGAAAAGTAAAAAGTGGGGAAATTTATTATGTCATGTTCAAAGCGATGCCCGGGAAGTGGATATCAACAGGAACAGGTGATCCGGATAAAGCCGAAACCTGGGCTGCAAATTACGAAGTAGCTGTCCAACCTTCAGAAAAGATGACAATGAAGGAGTTTACTGAGAACTTCTTTTTCCCGGGGAAATGCATGTGGCTCCGTCGAATGAACGCAAAAGGGAAATCATTCACGGACAGGCACCTGGCCAAGATGCGGGGCAACCTGGAGAACTATATCTGGCCTGAGTTTGGCAATCTTGTTTTGTCTGCAATGCGGCAACGTGACATCGATGATTACCTCATCGATTTGAAGTCTGTCAGGGACAATACCATTCCATTAAAAGCAGACGCGAAGAATAAGGTTATTATTACCCTTAGACATATAATGCGGGAGGCGGTCGCTCAAGGGTTGATCGAACGAGACCCTACAGAAGGCATAGTCTGGTTCAAGGACGCAGAAGAGAGCGAAAGAGAAATTTAATTTACCCCTGAAGAGCTGAAGAACCTTTTCCCGGCCTCCCTCGACGATCTGGTGGAGATTTGGGGAACCTTAGAGTGGGCAGCTTACTTTATGATTATGGGATCCTGTGGACTCAGGCCCCAAGAGGTGGGAGCCTTAACCTGGGGGAAATGGTCCAGGACCATGCATGGCCTTGCAATCACACACAAGATTGACCCGGACAGCAAGCAGCGTGTGAAAGGTACAAAAACAGGATACTCAAAAGCGGTTGCTCTTTCGCGGAGAGCTGAGGAGATCCTATTACTCCATGAAGCCACTTCGGAAAAGACGGATCCGGATGATCTAATATTCAACCCTAAAGAGGCCGCCGACGGAATACAGTCTGATACATCGAACAAGCACTTCAAGGCTGCATGCAAAAGGGCAGGGGTAGAACGCGGCGATAGAACCCAGTACAGCCTGCGCCACAGCTTCAATACCTATGCTCTGCAGATCCTTGATCGGAAGGAAGTTCAGAGTCTCATGGGGCATCGAACGGATGCAATGACGAACCGTTATGACCATCCTGCAGATCAGCAACTGATTGAACGGATACCCGAGGGGGTGTGGGATAAGATAGAGAGGTTGTGGAGCTGAGGTATATCTATTCGATATTGTTTGAGGTAGACATATGTCACTCTCTTATTGTTTTGGATGTCATCGTCTTTTCGCAATTGGATTGTAATTATTTTGATTTGTAGGGGATTACAAGCGATTTTCAAGGATTCTGTGAGTGATTTTGAATTTAACAAAAGGCTCCCAGAAAATTGCGTTTTTCCGGTGGGGGATAGATGTTGGAGAATATTATTCAGGGGTCTTTCTGAATATATCGCATTGCATACAAGCTAAGCTGATCCATCCCGTGACTTGCGCCATGCAATATAGCCAGAATATTCTGGGTTTAAGGATCTTCAGTCATTTTTCTGTTTATGAAGAAATCTCCAGGTCTTTGGATCCCAGCACTGCATGGCCCCTGAACAATCTACACTGGCGTTGGGTTACGAAAAGTGTATTGAGCATCTATCATATGGGGTAGTTTTAATCTATAGAGAAAATCCAGTAAGGTATGGAGAGGGGTGTTTTTCTCCATCTTGGGAGGAAAAAAAGTCTCTGCACCGTGTCGAGGTGTTGGATATAAGCGACTTCTACCAAGATGAAAAAGCTTATTCAAGTATTTTTCATGATGTTCCGGTTTATACGTATAATAATCTTGCCAGATAGCTCCAATTTGTGAGTTTCGATTTTTTGGTAATACATATAATGTCATCAAGGTGGTTATTTTCGCCAAATATGGCGCAAGTCCCTTTGTCGTGAGAATGACCCATAGTATAATGTTCTAAAGGAGAAGATCTTTTAAATATTCAAGGTTATTGTAGCCCATATGGGCTGATAATCTTTATTGTAGGTGGTAACTGTGTATAGTCTTCAATAATAGACGGTTGAACTCCTGATAGATACTATGGAGCATTGATTGCAGCTGCAATATTCTTAATGCATAGAATGGATACTCTATTTTGATTTACAAGAATATCAAAATAGAATAGGAATGCGCTCCATGATCTTTCATAAAAACTATCAGTCTTCAAGAAAATCATGTCTAAATAGTGTCATTATCGGTGAATTGATGTCAGGAACAACACTATATATGGTTCAATTGACTTTACAGTACGATTAGTAATCCTGTATAATTTATGTACCGTTATTAGAGAAGGCCTCTATTAACGATTCTATATGGTTGGTAGGGCTACCCCTATCTATCGTTCTTTTACAACATCATATCAGGGAGGGGAAGAGAAATGACATTTTTTTCCCTGATCCTGGATGGATTGAGTGAGATTGGAAGAGATCTTATTTCGAATATCGTATGTGCAGTATTGCTGTGGGTATATATTCGAATAAAAGAGAGGGGCTCGAAAGCAAAACGGCGATTGCGGCGCCATAACTTCCAAGACCCTCATGAAACATCCAGGTGATGCTTGCTATATGTAAAAATGTTCAAACCGTTCGGTGTTAATAGCACCGGGCGGTTTCTTTGTACATAATTGTACACACAAAATTGTACTGCTCTCTTTGGGTCTTGTCAATTAAAAGAATTGCTTTGAACCGCTTTATATGGTTTTAACAGAAACATAGAATATTACGAAAATACAAGGCGCAAGACTGTTTTTAGATTGACATGATTGATCATCATGATATTCTTCTTCATTCTGATTTTTGGACATTCCGGTTAAAACTGCCACTGATTCCGGTTGAATCCTGCCACCCTGTGACCCTCAATCAACCTGCTGAAATAGTAACCTGAGGTGGCAGGTTTGTGCTACTTATTTCGGTACATTTTCTTTCGGATTGATTCTCCCTGAAGCTCAATTCGGAATGCGCCGTAGACAATTCGATCCATAATGGCATCGGCGATGGTGGAGTCACCGATGATCCCGTGCCATGAAGCGACAGGAAGATAGTAGATTTCCTCCCATGCCGATCTTCCAGAATATCGAGCAGAGCCAGGCGACCCTCTTCATCAAAAGGACTAAGACCGAAGTCTTCCAGGATTAACACATCATTTTTCAGGATCTTCGGTAAAGTCTTGAGATACGTACCGTCTTTCTTTGCTGCTTTCAATGAGCCCAATAAGCGTCCTGCAATCTGATAGTAAACCTTGAATCCATGGTCGCAAGCCAGGTTACCGAGAGCACTCCCGATAAAACTCTTCCCTACCCCGGTTGGTCCGGTAATGAGAATATCCCGGTGCTCCTTAACCCACCCGCAGTCGGAAAACCTGAGCATGTGGTTTTTGTCAAGATTGCGGTTGAGAGTGAAATCAAGCTCCTCGAAAGAAGCCTGATAGCGAAAGTTGGCTGTTTTGCGAAGCCGTTCACGTTTGCGAAAATGGCGGTCATCCCACTCCGCATCAATCAGATGTGATAAAAGCTCATCCAGGGTAAACTGGGAGTGCATCCCTGTTTCAAGGGTCGTCTGAAAGGCCCGTGCCATACCATGCATCCGCATGTCATGCATTTTGGAAATGGTTGCGTGATTGTTGTTCATCGTTGTCTCCTAGGTATAATATTTTTCTCCACGAATATTTTCATGGATGGCGGGAAGCAGACTGTACTGTTTCTGCTGTTCCTCCTGTTCGTACATAATTTTAAGCTTTTCGACCTCCTTTGAAATAAAGCCGTAGTTTATCCGTTCTGCGTTGCAGGCTATCCGACAGGCCATATTGAGGATCGCGTGACCGTGCTTTGTTGCCTGAGACAGGATGCCCATACACGATTTATAGGCCTGTTCCGGATGAGGCTTGGATTCAAGAATGTGGGTAACCGCCCGCAGGGTATCATTACCGACGTTTCCAGCCCACCATTTCAGCTTGTCCGGATTCCACTTGTCGTCAAAGCGGTGCTTCGACGGCATATGGTCTCTCATTGTGGTGTACTTATTGTTGTGGCAACATCTTTTGTGAAGAGCTATGCGGATGTTGGTGCGCCAAGAAGACAGCAATTCGCCGAAAGGAGGAACTGTCATGTTTAACTGAAGATGAGGGAGGGCCCCTCGGAGCCGGCATGCAGGTGTAGGCTCCAAACCACCATAAGCTGCTGTGGCCAAAAGCCATGGTAGTGAGCGTTATGGAAAAGGCAGAGCAAGACTCTGTCAGGTATGTACCAATGGAGACGAACACCCGTGAACCATTGATAAAGTGTCGAAAGCGTAGGGATGTCATCAAAACCGGGAAGTAGTCGTTAGCCCGGGATAAGTCTGGAAGGAACCTGCTTACTGATCAGACGGTGGCCGGCATGGAGATGGCGTGAACGTGGTACAGGCTTCAGTTGAGAACTTGGGAACCTACGACTCCGATGAGAAGGGAGAAAATCAAGTGGAAGCCCCACAAGATTGAGAGTACCAATACGGAGTATAGGGGCGGAACAGCTTGTAGTAGTGTTGAAGCTTCTGTAATGGGAGTGGAGCGAAGAAGCTGTATTATCCAGCTTTGGAAGCTGGTCAACCGAAAGGGAGGAGCCAATGGACAAAGCAAAGTCGTACGAGATATCCAGGCACACGGTGCTGGAGGCATTTCAACGAGTAAAAGCGAATAAGGGGAAGGCTGGTATAGACAATGAGAGCCTTGATGCATTTGAAACCGATCTGAAGAATAACCTATACAAGATTTGGAATCGGATGTCATCGGGAAGCTATTTTCCCCCGGCCGTGAAAGCAGTGGAGATACCCAAGAAGCAGGGCGGAAATCGAGTGTTGGGAATACCGACAGTGTCGGATCGAGTGGCGCAGATGGTCGCAAAGATCTACTTTGAACCGGAAGTTGAACCGCATTTCCATAAAGATTCTTATGGATACAGGCCAGGAAAATCGGCAATTAACGCGGTGGCAGTTACGAGAGAACGATGCTGGAGGTATAACTGGGTGCTGGAGTATGATATCAAGGGCTTGTTTGACAACATTGACCATGACCTGCTGATGAAAGCAGTAAGGAAGCATACGGACATCCCCTGGGTGATACTCTATATTGAGAGGTGGCTTAAAGCACCATTCCAGAAGGCTGATGGAACAGTAGTAAAGCGGACAAAAGGCACTCCCCAAGGGGGTGTTATCAGTCCTGTTCTGGCAAACCTGTTTCTCCATTATGCTTTTGACATGTGGATGGATAGAACCCACCCGGACAAGCCGTTTGCCCGCTACGCTGATGATGGCGTTGTGCACTGCAGAAACCTGCAAGCTGCGGAAGAACTGTACAAAAGCTTGAGAGAACGGTTTGAGGAATGCAAACTGGAGATACACCCGGAGAAAAGCAAGATCGTCTATTGTAAAGATGATGATCGAAAAGAAAGGTATGAGCATACATCGTTTGATTTTCTGGGGTATACATTCCGTCCAAGAAGATCCAAAAATCGGTATGGAAAGCACTTTATCAACTTTACACCCGCAGTGAGTAACAAGGCAAAGAAAGCAATGAGACAGACCGTCAGGGGTTGGAGAATGCACTTAAAGAATGAAAAATCCCTGGAAGATTTGTCGAGGATGTTCAATCCTGTAATACGGGGATGGATGCAGTATTACGGACGCTTTTACAAATCGGAGATGTACTCGGTATTAAGACATGTTGACCGGGCATTAGTAAAATGGGTCAGACGGAAGTTCAAGAAACTAAGACATCAAAGACGAGCAACCCATTGGCTTGGAAGCATCGCCAAAAGAGATGCAAAATTATTTCACCATTGGCATGTGTGGAAGATTCGACCAGCGGCTGGATAATGGGAGCCGGATGAGCCGAGAGGTTCAAGTCCGGTTCTGCGAGAGCCTCGGGGTGCGATTCCCCGGGGCCACTCACCTGGTAGTGCATTGCAGAACCAGGGAAGAGGCAGAAGAGTTTCTGACTGAAATAACAAAGAGATTTCAAGCGTGTCTGTTGACCGTTCATCCGGAGAAAACCAAGATTGTGTACTGTAAGGATGACAATCGTCGAGGGGAATATCGGGAAACATCATTTGATTTTCTCGGTTTTACCTTTAGGCCCCGCAAGGTGAAGAATAGTAATGGTCAAATGTTTGTGAGTTTCTCGCCTGCCGTTAGCCGTAAGGCTACGGCATCAATACGGGCCACGATCCGAAGCTGGAGAGTGCACGCACAAACGAGGGGATCACTTTCGCAGCTGGTGGAGAACTATAACCCAAAGCTGCGGGGATGGTTATTGTACTATGGTGCGTTTGGGAAAACGGAAATGAAGTCGATCTGTCTGATGTTTCACACGGCATTAATCAAATGGGCGAAGAACAAGTTCAAACGATTAAAGAGGAGTTGGTGCAAAGCCCGTGCGTTCATAACAAATATAGCACGCCGGGATCCTAAACTCTTGGCCTACTGGGAATGGAAATTATGTTGAACTGGCTGATTATGAAGAGCCGTATGATGGGAGACTGTCACGTACGGTTCTGTGAGAGCCTCGGGGTGAAATCCCTCTGGGCTACTCGACTGCATCCCGGAAAACGCTGGGATATCTGCTCCAATTATTTAATTCTTTGTTACATAAGAAGATTGTTCATTGATACGTAATAGAGAAGGAAGAATTTTCAGGAGGACGGGCCGTTTGGCCCGTTCTTCATAATCGTTTATACAGCCGACTAAAAAAGGGGGAGCTACTCCCCCGTGATGATAAACCTGCGCCATTGTACCTTGTTGTTGCGAAAGTTAATAAGGTAGCCGACAGGAACCTTGGACAGACGCAGGTAATTTATAAGCTGCGCCTCCATGGCTGCCGTGAACTGCCGAACGGACTTGAGTTCCAGGATAATACTGTTTGCAACAACCAGGTCAGCAATGTAAGCACCGGCCAGTTCGCCCTTGTAATAGAGGGGATAGATTTTTTCCGTACTGAAGGGAATACCCCTCTTTTTAAGTTCGATAACCAGGGCGCCATGATAGGCGGATTCCAGGAGCCCGGGACCACAGATGTTATGAACCGAAAAGACTGCTCCCAGCACCTGATGAGACAATTCCTTGAAAGCTATGTGTGCCATACTGCACCTCCTGTTTTTCTTACCAAACACCTGCCAAGCGAGGAGCAGTCACAGGGCGAAGAGCGACAGCGCCCCTTGGTGTGCCCGGCATGGGTACTAACTAACAGGTGCAAATCCTGTAATCACCCCTGAAAGGAGGGAAGATTTAGACGACGGCAAGGGTGCCCGAAGAAACCCAATGACTCCGCTTAAGAAGCTAAGCATGAAAGGAAGTTGTTGGGCCAATGAGGGATCTGAAGGAAGCCTGAGTCAAGATACCTGCCTGAACGCAAGTGAACCTTCGTGAGGCCGTGTCGGAGGGAAGAGGTGCCCAAGACCACCGAAGACCTATATCCTTTTGCGTAACACCGATGAGGTATGGAAGGCAGGCGAGGTATCAAGAAGCTAGTACCCTTACCCGGGGAGGAGCCGTTGGCTTGGGAACTGTGTAACAGCGACATGAGATTCCCTAAGACATCCAGCAATGGATGTCTTATGAGCCAAGGGCTTTCAGATGAAGCCATAGTAGCCATAAAACCGAGTGCCGATGAGAGTACGGTGACGTATTCGAGGATAAACCACTGGGAAAGAGACAGGGATGTCAAAGGTGAAGGGTGGAACATGCAAGCGAGCTTGAAAAGCTCACCAATAACTACTCCCGAGGAGTTTTTGTCTACGGAGCCATACGGAGGACCGAAACGTATATGAGGTCTACATCCGCAGGGTCTGAACGTTGAGACGGGAGTGCAAGGAGTGACCGTGAACCAGTACGAGCTGGCCATCGAACAACCAAGTCTCTTCGAATCGCTGTGTACCGTATCAGTCCTACAACGAGGATTCAAGGCCGTGAAACGCAATGGAGGATCACCCGGCATTGACGGGGTAAAGATCCAGGAGTTTGAACGGAACCTAAACGAAGAGCTGCTCCTCCTCCAGAAGGAACTGGCAGGATGGACGTACAAACCCAAACCGGTGAGACGGGTAGAAATACCCAAACCGGGCCCACAAGCAGGAGTCCGACTATTGGGCGTCCCATGCATCCGCGATCGTGTGGTGCAGGCGGCCATAAAATACCTGCTTGAACCTCTGTATGAACCGCAGTTCTCGGATTCGAGCTACGGGTTCAGACCACATCGAAGCCAAAAGCAGGCAGTGGCCAAAGCGAAAGCACTTGTGCAAAGCGGAAAAGAGTACGTGGTGGATATCGATCTATCGAAGTTCTTCGACCGTGTTAACCATGACCGACTCATCCGGCGTCTATCGGAAACGATCCAGGACAAGCGAATCTTACGTCTGATCGGAGAGACCTTACGAAGTGGCGTCATGAACAACGGTGTTGTGTCCGCCACCCAGGAAGGAACAACCCAAGGGTCACCGTTAAGTCCACTACTGAGCAACGTCGTCCTTGACGAGTTAGACAAGGAGTTGGAACGGCGGGGACTTGAATTTTGCCGATACGCTGACGATAGCAACATCTTCGTGAAAACGGAGAAAGCAGCGCAACGAGTCATGGCGAGTATAACGAAGTTTATCGAAGGGAAGCTCAAGCTCAAGATTAATCGGGGCAAGAGTAAAGTGGCTCTGTCCAGGTACGTGAAATTCCTTGGTATGACTATCATAGCCGGAACGATAGCGATATCGGCGGCATCAATAAACCGAGCGATGGAACGCATCAAAGAGCTTACCCCACGGGGGACAAGATACACCTTGGAGCAGACTATCCAGAGGATAAACCAATGGTACAGTGGATGGGCATCGTATTATGGGATGACCCAATATCCCGCACAATTGCGGAACATTGAGGCACATGTACGAAGACGGCTGCGAGCAAGAATCATTGATCAACAGAAGCGAAGACGACACGTGGTGAGAACATTTATGAGAAGAGGCGTTTCCGAAACTACTGCAAAGAAGGCGGTGTATTCGAACAAGAAACGATGGGCATTGAGTAAAACAATGGCGGCGGGGCTGGCGTTTCCGAACACCTGGTTCATCGAGACGATGGGTCAGATTGTCCGGTCCGATGATGACCTACCGCACTGGTTTACGGTGAAACGATGGATCAAGCTTACATGAGGAGCCGTGTACGAGACCCGTACGCACGGTTCTGTGAGAGGACGGCGGGCATAAGCCCGCCTCCTACTCGATACGGCGAGGAGCGGGCGGTACACTGGAAAGAACAGGAGGCGAGAAGAGGAAAACTAAACCGCTGATGAACACTGATGATACAGGGTACAACGGAGAAGCGGTTCACTGATGAAACAGGACGAAGCAGGGTAGCGATGAGCAAAAGGAATCTGATATAATCTCAGCATCATGAAAAGTACGGTTCAAACACATAAACGACAAAAATCAGCGAACCGCCCCCGTGCGCATACCCGAACCATCAGCGGGGCCCCCCTGCATTGCCCCATATCGATCAGTGGTTCAATAACTTCTCTAATCTGTGACAGAAACACCCACTACAGCTACGACAACAACGGGAATGTAATAGAAGAACGGGAAGGCGGCCCCTCGGCAGAAGCCTCCGCCGGAGTTTCCACCCTGGTAAAGGACGAGGCCTTGCGCTCGGTCAACCGCGGCTTTGCCCTGATACGGAACCCCGATGAGAGCGAAGAGACCGTCGCCATGCGAAGCTATGAATGGGACGAAGAGAACCGGCTGACCGGCTACGCTGACAGGCGGGTGAACATGGCCTATGTGTATGACGCCGATAATCAGCGGACGGTAAAGTACCACATACAGGCAGGAGAAGAGACCCTCTACTTTGACCAGTTCTGGCAGGGGGTAAACGAGGACAGCGACTTCCGTCAGTCCAAGCACATCTATCTGGGAGAAACCCGTATCGCAACACGCTTAAACCTGGAATCGCGGAACGGAAGTACAGACTCCAGCTATGAGCTGGTGAACACCTACTACTACCACCCGGACCACCTGGGAAGCGCCCAGTTCGTAAGCGACCGGGATGGAGGCCAGTACGAGCACATGGAATACACCCCCTACGGAGAGCTGTGGGAGGAACAGGTCTCCGACAGCTACGACATGATACCCTTCCGCTTTACCGCAAAGGAGTGGGACTCCGAGACTGAGCTGTATTATTACGGGGCGAGGTACCTTGATCCGAAGCGGGGGAGGTGGATGAGTGCGGATCCGGCGGGGGCGGAGCTTATGAACCCGATGGAGCGAAACCGGGAAGGAAAACTGGTTCAGAAGAAAGATTATTCACTGATTGAGGCATTTAACTGGTATTCGTATGTGTCGAATAATCCTATTAAGTATGTGGATCCGACGGGGTTGGATACGTGGTATTTCGGTCTAGTAGCTCAGATTGATATCCCATTTTTAAACTTTATTAAACCAAATCTACCAAATGAGATATCATCAGCTCTCGGTTTGTACTATGACACGGATGATAAATCTTTTGGTTGGTATAATGTAAATTCATATGGTCAATCGGTTATTCCTGATGTTCAGGCAGGGTTTGAGATAGGCGTTACTGAACTTGAAGCTGATGACTATTTCAGCAGATCCACTGGTACAATCGAAACTTCAATAATATTTTCAGAGTCATTGGTTATAGATGATGAAACTGGTGAGGTTATTGCTACTGAGAGTGGATTATCTGTATCTGCACTCGGGTTAAAATTGACCAGTGTATTTGGGAAGATCGCTGAGACTTTCTTTGGATTTGACTTGAGTGGACGACAAGATTTCGCGACAAATCAGGAATTAATTGATTTGTCTGGAGATGACTAATGATCGGTAAAATTATTTGCATCATTACTGGTTTTATCGCAATCTTTTTTGGCGTAATGCTAATCTCTTCTTATAAAAAATTTATTTACCAATATAAGAATAGGCTTGGTAGCAGTGACTATGGTATTCAAGTAAGATTCTTGAAAATTGTTGGTTTTGCTTTCGTTCTAATTGGAGTACTACTTTCTATTTTATCAGGAGTTGGTATAGTAATGGATTTGTTGAGTTGTTGTTAATGTCCACTTTGATATCACACGCGTTGTACAAGCCCGCTCGTAAGATTGGGTGTTACGAACCAGAATCTGATCGTTTTTTGAATAGTATAATGCTGTTAGATTTTGTCGACAATAATTTGGTAATACTGGAAGGACAGAACTCCCTGGCGAAGGTTGTTATTACATGGGGAAAGAAACTATCGTCATGTGGATAATCCATTCGTCACCCGCCCCGCCCAATCGGGAGCTTAAGCGCAACCCCGCTACTAAATCTATGGGGATTTAATAGCGGGGTCGGTTTTCGCCGTCCGTGGCTCAAACCTTGCGCCTAAGCAGCGATTGAGCGCCATTGGCCCCTCGTGGGCCAACGGTAAAGGGCGCCCGCCTGAGTAGGGAATAAGCCGGTTGGCAGTTTTTGGTGCCAGGCGGGAGTGTGGTGTTTTTGCAAGGTCGTTGCGGAGAGTGCGGGTTTGAAGTTCCCGCGTCGGAAAAGTAGACAGAATCGTGATTGATTCTGTCTACACCGGGCACAACGGAACGAGGTACCTGAGAGCGCATGGACGCGCGATCAGACGGCGAAGGCATGGATGCCTTGAGCCGTATTGCTGCAAAACATACCGCTGTTGACCAGTCTGTGCGCGAGTGCGAGCGGAAAGGGCTTGGTGAGCGTAACTTCGCATAATGGGCCATTATGGGAAGTTACGCGGTCTGGAAGAAAAATGACTGATACTGAGTCATTTTTCTTCCAGACACCAATGCCCGTGGAGCCGCTTAGAAGGCGCGGTGCGGGGGTGGGTTCTTTTCCGATTATTTCCGGTAATGATACTTGCATGAGATAATAGTAAGAGTTTCGTTCTCATATTTGTATATGAGTCGATGCTCGTCAGTGATACGTCTTGACCAGTACCCGGATAATTCATTCTTCAGCGGTTCCGGCTTTCCGATACCCTGGAATGGGGTTCGGGAAGCATCTTTAATAAGTTCGCCGATTTTTTTGAATATTTTCTTATCTTCACGGGCCCACGACTGAAAATCTTCAAAAGCCGTATATTCAAAAGCAACGATCATAGGTCGTCGATATTGACCTGAACAAGATTCTTTCCGTTCTTGACATTCTCGACAGCGGTGAGAAGATGTTCCCGGTTTGCCTCGTTTTTCAGAAGATATTCTGTTTCATCTTCAACTTCCTGGACAATAATTTCAATTTCCCGGTGACGGTACGCGCTTTTTACGGCTTTAACGAAGTCTGTGGTCAATTCATCGGCCTTAAGCCGGTATGTAGAGAACATATTATTCCTCCAGCTCTAATGTGCCTTGATTTGGAATGATAATCAAGGTTGTTGTGCTGCAGAGAGCACTCATTCACGTGTCTCGCCTTTAACATATCCGTCAATCATCCGAAGGACCGTTTTTTGTTTGAACTCCGATAACTGCTCAATACGGTTTACCCGTTTCATGATCCGGAGTTTCATCGAATCATCGCTAGCCGGAAGAGGTGTAATACCCAGAATTGTATCAGCAGATACTCCGAGGGCATGCGCCAATTTGATGATAACATCGTCATGGAGGCGTAACCTCCCACGCTCATAATCCGAGATAAGGGTATGGCCTATTCCAAGCTTGGCAGCTAACTGTCGTTGGGAAAACCCTTTTTGAATGCGGATTTTCGCGAGACGTTCACCGGTGGTTTCCAGTTCCATGGTCAGTATACTACACCCAAATTTTTGCAAGAATAAAAAATCCCCCTTGACGATGTTGTTATTATAACGAATAATAGGTGTTGTTAAAACAACAAAGTTTTAGTTGTTTAAGGGCGGGGCCTTGATGATGCGCGCATCTGGCGAGATCTTTCTGTCGGCTACAGCGACGGAAGCCTGACGAACAGGCTCTCTCCGCCGCAGCGGGACGCCCTGATTGAGCGGGGGATATGTATCCCCGGAGGGTCCGAGGTATTTGCAGGCTATCTTATTATTCCGCTGTATGATGAAGACGGGCAGGTTTCAGGGCTCTACGGGCGTGCAGTTTCAGAAAGGAAAACCCCGCGGCACCGTTATCTGAAAGGACCGCGCCGGGGTCTGGTAAACGGCGGAGCCCTTTCGGTGTACCGTGACGGGATTATTATCGTAGAAAGCATTCTTGATGCGGCAAGCCTGCTGCATGCGGGAGTGAAGAACGTTATCCCTGCTTACGGTACTTACGGGGTGAGTGATGAGTTTGTCAGGCGCTTTACGCTTCAGCGTGTACAGAAGGTAATCGTTGCCTTTGATAATGATGAAGCGGGGAAAACTGCTGCGGAAAAGACGTGTGAGATCTTTCGCTCCTCCGGGATTGCCGCTGTCACGATTGTACCTCCTTCCGGTGTAAAGGACTGGAACGAGGCGTTGTGTACAGGCCTTCTTGACCGTGCTGATGTTGAAGGCCGTAGTGCTGCCTCTGACGATCTTCCCGGTGATGGTCCACATGATACTCAGCATGATGATGGTCTTGCCGCCCGGAAAGAGAGCGGGGTATGGCATTTTACGCGTGGAGGGCGGAGGTACCGGGCCCTTGGGGTAAAGGAGCTGTTTGTCGCGAGTCTGCGGATCAACCTTCGTCTGGAAACGGAAAACGGAAAATATCTTGATAACGTTGACCTCTACTCGGCCCGGAGCAGGGGAGGCTATGCGGCAGGGGCGGCTGAAAGCTGCGGGATGGACGGAGCCGTTGTACAGAACGATCTCCTTGCCATCCTTGACTCCCTGGAAGAGGTGCGTGACGCGGCGCTGCGGGAGAGTGAGCTTGATGCACATACACGTGAGCTGACGGAGGAGGAGAAGGCTCTGGGGCTTGAGCTTTTGGCGAGTCCGGATCTTTTCGAGAGGATACTCTCCGATACCGAGATGTTGGGCTACGGCGGTGAGGATGTGAACAAGCTTCTGGTCTATCTTGCCGCAAGCAGCCGGAAGCTTGATGATCCGATTTCGGTGATAGTAGTTTCCGAAAGCGCCTCGGGAAAGAGTTTTCTGGTGGATACGATCAGGAAGCTGATCCCTGATGAGGATGTGGTTGCGATGACAAGCCTCTCGGACCAGGCGCTGCAGTATCTGCCGGCGGATGCCCTTTTGCACAAGTTTCTGGTCATGGGAGAGGCGGTCCACGGCCAGGTGGTGGAGCATCAGGTGCGGGAGATGCTCTCTGCGAAGGAGCTCAGGCGGCTTGTGACGATGAAGGATCCGAAGACGGGGGAGCTTTCGAGCCGGATGGTGGTCAAGAAGGTGATTGTGAGTGCGGTGATGAGCAGCACGAATACCGACATCAACCCTGAGAACGCTTCCCGGAGCTTTGTGATCAACACCGATGAGTCGGCGGAGCATACGAAGAGGATCCATGAGCTTCAGCGGCGGAAGTACAGCCTTGAACGCTACCGGCAGAAGGAGACGGTAATCCCTGAGATTATCCGCACCCATCACGCGGCCCAGCGGCTCTTGAAAGGGGTGAGAATCGTCAACGGCTTTGCCCCGCATCTTGATTTTCCTGCGGCACTGATGAGGTCGAGGAGGGACCATGAACGCTTTATCGACCTGATAGCCGGGGTCTGTTTTCTCCGGCAGTACCAGAAGGAGAAGCAGGTCGATGAAGGTGGTATCGAGTTTATCGAGTGCGACCTTGAGGATTACACCCTTGCCTGCAGGATCATGAAGGAGACCCTGCCGTCGACCTTAACGAACTTCCCGAAGCATGCCCAGGCGCTGTATGAGCGTTTACGGAAGCTGATCCGGCGAAAAGCGAATGAACTGGGCGTAGGCTTTCATGAGGTTGCCGTAACCCAGCGGGAGATACGGGAGGAGACGGGCGTGAGCCAGATGTCGGTAAAGCGGTCCTTGCGTACCCTGGCTGACTGGGAGTACGTACAGGTGTCAGGCTTGCGGAAGCGGGGGATGCGGAACGGTTACCGGATTCTTGAGGACCGCCCCCTTGATCTGGTGGATTTGTCGATGATCCCCGGCCCGGAAGAGATGAAGGAGAAACTTTAGAACCTTCAAAGTGGGTCAGGCGGGGCATAAGTAGGGCGAAAGCGGGTCAGCCCCGCTTTTTTGAAGGTAAATCCTTTGTATGGGGTGAATTATGAAAGTGGGTCGTACGTTTTCAGAAAAGAGTGGGAAAACAGGAATGGTTGAGTACCTCCTGCAGCGAGAAGCGGAGAGGCGGCCGGTAAAAAACGCGAAATATGCCCTAAGGCTCCTTTGTGAGTTCTCCTCATCCATTACCGGAGTAAATGACGCTCAGGACTTTGCCTCCTAGGCGTTTCTGTCCAGGGGACTATCTCCCCGGTCGGTGAACTCGGTACTGGCATCAGCCTGTGCCTATTATGCGTACCTGTATGAACGGGGAGAGGTTGTGAGCAATCCCTTTCTGGTAGTGGACCGTCTTGCGACGGGAACCGTCCTTCCGAAGAACATTCCGAATGAAGATGATCTGGGTAAGCTTCTTGACCGGCTTGCCGATTTCCTCCGGCCGGGAGAATCCTTACGGATGAGTAAACGCCGCTACCGCAGCTATGTGGTTGCGGAGTTTCTCTATGGCACGGGAATGCGGATCAGCGAGGCCTCGGGAGTACAACTCTGCGACCTTGATTGCGAGACGAGGACGGTAAAGATTCGGGACGTGAAGACGAAGAAGGAACGCTACGGCGTGTTTTCCGAGTATACCGCTGCGGTTGTCGGGAAGTGGCTGAGCCTGCGGGAGCTGGTTTTAAAGAACCCGGGGAGTCCGCTTCTGTTCGGCTCGTCTGCCAATCTCCGGGTAACGGTGAATGAGGACCTGAAAACCGTCTGCAGGGAGCTGGGGCAGGATCCCGTTACCTGTCACAGCTTCCGGCACGCCTATGCCTATCATCTGTTGAAAGCCGGCTGCGACATCAGGAAGATCCAGGGCCTTCTGGGGCACGCCAAGCTCTCCTCGACGCAAGTGTATGCCAAGGTTGATACCGAAAGCCTGAAGGCGGTGCTTGACCGTTACCATCCCCGAAAGTCCCGAAACCACGTATGAATTACCGCCTGATTGCCGCAGGCTATCTGCACTATCTTTCCGGAAAGAACTACGCGAAAGAGACGGTGCGGGGAGTCCGGATGAGCCTTGAGAGGTTCTTCTCATTTTTAGCTGCCTCCGGAGTGCATGATATTCGTCAGGTTGATGAAGGACATATCATCCGGTTTCAAACGTCCTTGAGGAATGAGTCTTTGAGTGCGGGAAGTCAGAAACTCTACCTGAGCCGGGTGAAAGGCCTCTTTACCTGGCTTTATAAAACCGGGCAGTTGATCACCCCCCTTCATGAACGCTTTCCCCAGGTACAGCAGGTAAGCCGGGTCAAAGCGATATTCAGTGTGGCGGAAATGGAGGCCTTTTTATCAGTAGTTGGGGAGAATGTGCAGGACCGCTGTCTCTTTGAGCTGCTCTATTCCTCCGGCCTCAGGGCCCGTGAAGCGTTGAACCTTACCCTTACCGACATTGACCTGCCAAACCGGAAACTTACCGTCCGCCAGGGCAAAGGAAACCGGGACCGGGTTGTCCCGGTATCTTATCTTGCAGCCCGTGCGGTAGAGAAATGGTGTGAACTGAGGCCTGCCTGGAAAGGGGAGTACCTTTTTCCCGGACAGTGGTCGGGGCACCTTAGCTACCATTCCCTGGTAAACCGCCTTCACAGTTATCTGAAAGAGGCGGGGCTTGACGGGAAGAACCTCACTGTCCATTCAATCCGTCATTCAGTAGCGACGCACTTGCTGGAAGCAGGAGCGGATGTCCGCTACGTCCAGGAGCTTCTGGGGCATGAAGACATAGAAACCACGGTAAAGTATACTCATCTGACGGTAGAATCGAGCAAGAAGACCTACCGGATGTATCACCCCTTAGAGAACGGCCGTTACCGGGAGCTTACGCCTGAATACCTCTCGCAGTTATCTGAATTCCGGCAGCTACTTGAACGGCGGGCAGAAATTAACGCCCGGTATGGCCGAAATTCCTGATTGTGGGGTATAGTTAGTACTGACAAGAGCTAAGAGAAGGGTGAATTCGTGTGGTAACGGGCTGAATTTGAAGAGGGTTTCCGCTTTACCGGCAAAGAGATGGACCGTGAGACCGGGCTCTATTATTACGGGGCGAGGTATATGGACCCGAAGAACGTCGAGGTGGATGAGCGGGGATCCTGCGGGGTACCAGCTGATAAATCCGATGAATGGAGACGGGAAGCCGAGACAGGGGTACAGCATAGTTGAGGCGACGAACTGGTATAGTTATGTGAGTAATAATCCGGTGAAGTATGTTGATCCTACGGGGATGGAGAAAGATTACACCATTGATTATGAACAATACAACCATCAGGATTTTCAAATAGATTACTACTATGATAACGCAAAAGAGCCTATAACTGTAACCTTTGATGGTGAAACGCATACGGTAGGTGAGGATCTCGATTTTGGTGATTCGGTTCCGTTCGATGCTGAATTTACTGTTCCGGAAGGATCAGTTTTAGAGATCGCAGGCTGTGATACAAGAATAATATTTGATGGATCGGGTGAAGTAAATTTACCTGAGTCATATGCTCGTTATAATGATATTGTAACATCAATCGCCGTTCAAAAGGCATTGCGCCGGAATAGATGGATCGGGGTAGGAGAGGCAACTTTGGGAGTTGGTATCATGGGAGGGTCTGTAGGGCTTGCTGCAGGCATGGCTCCTGAAACTGGAGGTACCGCAGCAATGGTACCAGCAGCTGGTTTCAAACTTGGTGCCGGTCTATTTGCATTTGGTCTTGCAAGAGCTCTAGGCTACAATGACCAAAGTATCATTGATGATTTCATATTTGTTGCAACGCCCCCAGCGGCTTCGTATGCGGAATTCGGAAAACTTAGGTAGGTAATATGAAAAGATATAGTACTTTGTTGTTTTTATTTTTCGTTGATTTTTTAATAATATCTATTACATTTGCGATTTATGGGTCAAATAAAATCTCTTGGCTTATGTTATGTATTTTGCCTCTTACATCAATATTGTATTTAGTTGCACTAAGGATTACAAGGGTCCGCAAATGATTGGTGACTATATAGTTTTAATCGCTGGAGGAGTTTTTGTTATATTCTTTGGTTTTTGGTTACTTCATAAAAATCCAGAACGTATCAGAAGAAATCGTAGGGATCTTTCAATAAAGCAAAAAAATGTCATGATTGTTTTCTCGAAGTTTTTTGGATATTTCAATATATTGGCAGGATTATTCTGTATCGGAATGGTGATTGTTTTCCTCTTACAAGATAAGTTTTTTTAAATATTGATTCAAATTAAGCATAGTGAATATGTACAGATCGTATAAACACAGTATTCGCCGGACATCCCCCACCGAATTGACCGAATTGAGCCGCGTCCCGGAAAGCTCCGGGACGTCTGCTCCAATTGATCGATTCGGTGGAGCGTAGTATGGCTCTTTTCATGTTTCTGAAACCTTGTTATACTTGTAATACATGGAGGTGAGAATGCTTGCGGTAAGACTTGATCCTGACATGGAAGAAAAGCTCAACAAGCTTTCAAAAGAAACGGGAAGGAGCAAAAGCTTTTACGTGAAACAGGCAATAGAAAACTATCTAGAAGATAGAGAAGATTATTTGCTTGCTCTTTCGGTCCTGGAAAAGAAAGAACCACGGAAATCGATCAAGGAAGTGAGAAAAGAGCTTGGCTTGGACGATTGATTTTTCTGGTACAGCAGAGAGGCAATTAAAGAAATTAGATCGGCAATGGCAGCGAGCCATCTTGGATTATTTGGAAGATGAGATAGCCCCTCTCGATAATCCACGGCAACGGGGAAAAGCTCTTGTCGGCGATAAAAAAGGCTTGTGGCGTTATAGAATTAATGATTATAGAGTTATCTGCCAAATACTGGATACAGAACTGGTAATATTAGCCTTAGCAATCGCACATCGTAAAGATGTGTATAAGTAATTACCGATCCTTGAAAAAGTAGAGACGGAAAACGTAGGAGGACGAGCCCGAAAGGCTCGTCCTGCATTATTAGAAATAAGACGACACCGTTTTACCGGTGCACGCCCTGGGTATTAACCAGCCGCTTGAAAAAAAGCGATGGAGCATTAAAGTTGAACAGATACCCGACCTGTAAACTTGAGAGCTTGAGGTAGTTGTAAAGCTGCGATTCCATACCGGAAGTAACCTGCAAAACGGGTTTTAATGACACATCCGGCAAGGGATTGCAGGGGCGCCGAAGGCGGACCCCGCACCCCGTTACTATAGTAGCGGGGGAGGAGGCCGGAGCGATCGCGGAGCCCCGGAAAGCCCGTTCCGACCACGAAATTGTCGTTGTAGTAAATCATAAGAAGCGTGTTTTATCGTCAATTTAGTGGTCGGGATGCCGCTGGAAAATAATAAATCTGCGCGAATCCGGGTCGATACGACCCGTTCTTACATCCGTGCGAATCTGCGGTACCGAACAGATCGAAACCTCTGGAAGCGACATATCCGGGTATACAACGGAAATGGCCTGGGATTATACTCTGGGAGTGATGACCGAACGCACTGATGCCAACGGCCTGACCGAAAGGAGCGAATACGACCGCTACGGACGGCTGACCGCCGTCTCCACCCCCTACGACGAGAGCATCCCGGCAGTGCGCTACGACTACGAGCATGCCGGGGATGAGTACCGGCGGAGCATAACAGAGAACAAGATCAGCACGGACCCTGAAAACGAGGAGACCATCCGGACGATTATAGCAATCGACGGCCTTGGCCGTACGATCTACAGCGCCAAGAGCGGTGTGATGACCGATGAAAACGGAACCGGCGAAACAGGCTGGAACGTAAGCGGAGCAGTCCGCTACGACAAAAAAGGACGGAGCATCGAAGAGGGGCAGCCCGGGTTCAGCATCGGTCCTGATGACCCTGATCCCTCCATCATGCAGAACGGGACGGTGACGGACTACGACATTCTGGACAGGCCCGTACGGGTGGAACTGCCGGACGGCTCGGTAATGACCACTGAGTACGGCATAGAAGAAGGCCTTCCCCGTACCATCAGCACGGACCCGGAGGGGCGGGTAACAGAAACCCTGAGCGACCAGCGGGGGCGTATCGTTGAACTTCGGAAGAAGTACCAATCCACCCTGCTCATGAAATCCGCCTACAGCTACGACGTCCTGGGACAGCTCCGTGAAGCGGTGATACGGGATGAAAATATAAGCGGATCACCTGAGTACAGAACGGAATATGAGTATGACCTGAGGGGCCTCCAGACCGCCCTGGAATCGGCTGACACCGGACGCACGACCTTGAGCTACGACGAGGCAGGCAGGCTTGTAAAGAAGGTGAGCGCCGTACTGCGGGAAACAGGCGGTGCTGTCAACTACGAGTACGACGGCCTGGGACGGCTGATACACATCCGTTACCCCGACCCCGTCATGGACGTGAGTTATCAGTACGGGACGGCCGCAGCGGCCGCCGAGTACGGGGCAGGACGGCTGGTGAGCAGAAGCGATGAATCAGGGAGCATCGACTACGAGTACGGAAAGATGGGAGAGGTAGTCGCCGAGAACAGGACCCTCAGGCGCCTTGACCCATTGTCCGGAACCCGGGAGGCCCGCATCGAGTACCAGTCGAACTACCTGGGACAGATGGAGAGCGTGAGGTATCCTGACGGAGAGGAGATCCGCTACGACTATGACGAAGGCGGGCAGGTAGTCCATGTTGAAGGAGTACGGCCAAACGGAAGCACGAGCGTATTCGTCGAGAAAATCGGTTACGACGAGTTCGGCCAGCGGACCTATCTTGAGTACGGCAACGGGGACGTGACCCGTTATACCTACGACCCCGAACGCCGCTGGCTCAGTACTTTAAGCACGGAAAACCAGTGGGGACGGAACCTGCAGAACCTGAGCTACAGCTTCGACGATGTGGGAAACATCGAGGAGCGGACAGACGCAAGCGGCAGGTACACAAGCACCCAGAGCTACAGCTACGACGGCCTCTACCAGCTTGAGACCGCCAGCGGGACCTACGTGAACAAACCCTCCGGCCACACCAGCTGGAGTGACCGCTACAGCCAGAGCTTTAGCTACGACGGCCTGGGGAATATCTTGAAGAAGACCAGCAGCGAAACCAGAGTCCCCTCGGCCTCGGTCCGGCCCCTGAATTACGAGCTGAACTATGAATATGATGAACAACGGCCGCACCTGGCACGGAAGATCGGGGAGCTCTACTACAGCTACGACGCCAACGGGAACGTAACACGGGAATCGACCCTGCCTGAAGGCCAGTCCTCCGCCCATGAAGCCCCGAACCTGAGTCCCATCGGGGAGGTCCGCCGGGCCGACCAGGCCTTCGGCTTTATCAACGAAGTGGAAAGCGGAAACGAGAACGAGTACATCCGCAGCTTCAGCTGGGACGCGGAGAACCGCTTGAAGAGCGTTCTTACATCCAACGGAAAGAGCGTGAAGTACCTCTACGACGCCGACGGCAAACGTACCACCAAGTACGCAGGAGACGGCTCCTATACCGAAGGCATAAGCGGCGAGACCCTCTACTTTAACGAATGGTGGACCGAAACCGCCGACTCCGGCAGCTTCCGGCGGGCCAAGCACATCTATGTGGGAAAGGAGCGCATCGTAACGCGTCTGAGCAACCCCTCCACCGGAGGGAACCCCTATGAGGACGTAAACACCTACTACTACCACCCTGATCATTTGGGAAGCGCCCACTGCATCACCGACCCCCAGGGAAACCCCTACGAGAGGATAGAGTATACCCCCTACGGTGAAATGTGGATCGAGATACAGGAGGATGAGGCAACAGCAAGTTACAACTACATACCCTTCCGCTTTACCGCAAAAGAGTGGGATTCTGAGACTAAACTGTATTATTACGGTGCGAGGTATATGGACCCGAAGACGAGCAGGTGGATGAGTGGGGACCCTGCGGGGTACCAGTTGATGAATCCGATGGATGGCGAGGGGAAACCGAGGCAGGGATACAGCATTATAGAGGCGACGAACTGGTATAGTTATGTAAGTAATAATCCGGTGAAGTATGTTGATCCGACGGGGATGCAAGGACAATTAGAAGAAAATAATACTTGGGGTTATTGGTCATTGTTCGAGGCTGAGTTTGCTGAATATAGCGACAATGTTCACAAGAGAATTGAAAAACGTTCTTCCGTTGAAGAGGAAAAGTTTTATGATGAAGTTGAGCCTGCTTTCTTACGTTGCACAAATGATCAGTTAATAGAATTAAGGGATGAATATACCGACATGGAGAATGCTGTTAATGAGAAGAGAATGGAAATTATCGATATGCTTTTGGAATACTACCACAGCGAAAAACGCAAAATAGGATTGGTTGAGGAGGGGGTGGTAACTGCATTGATACCATCACCAGCGGACAAAACAGGGTATGAACTATTAGAGTTTATTCTTCCTGAATACATTGATGAACGAAAATACAGTAGAGGTCTGTTAGGGAGAATTGAATCTTCCATTAGTGAATATGATGCACTTTCAATGCAACTAGATATTGTCAAAGCGAGATATTATTCTCAGGTAAAGCTGCGATGATACGATATTCCACATATTTAAGTGTATTATCGATATTGATCATTTTATTAGGATGTAATATATCAACCTACGAACGTGATGTATTTGTTGTATGTCTTTCTGAAGACTCAGCTGAAGTCATTGTCAAGGCAAATCTTAGGATAAAGTTCAATGATGAAGTGTACATGGAAAAACTGAAAGTACTGCTATTACGGGGATATTATTAGATTATGTGGCGGAAAAGGCCGAAATATATTTTTTATCGGAAATTAGCAACTACACGGCACAGAGGATGTTAACAAGAAAGGTGCAGTTAACGATCGAGAAAGGGTTAAGAACGTATATAATGACTGACAAAAATCTACAGGATATAAAGAACGTGTCCGTTAACTTGAGAATTACTACTAAACAAGATGTTTGATAGGATCAATCCAATGGTACCAGATTTCGTGACAGCTGATTGGAGTCGTGAGTATGGTATTTAAAGAACATGTGAAATATAAAGAGATTATTTCTTTTTGTGTTTGCATAATTACTTTTTTTATTACAATTTATAATTCTGCCTCGATAGTTTTCTTGATTTTCTCTGTTTACTATTTATTTAATGCGGTTGTTTCAAAAACTGTCAAAATTGAAAAAAGCGTCATTATTGTATCAACTGCGTTTAAAAAAGTTAGTATATCTGTAGATAGCATTATTGATGTGAGGATTATACATAATAAGATGAAACTTTCACAGTTTTTTTATCTGGGTATTCTATATCTGCTGTTGGATTACTCTATGGAAGAGATTTTAATAAAGACGAATGAAGAAGAAGTTATAATTCCTTTGAAGTATTTTGATAAGAGTTTATATAATAATTTGCTAATAGCCTCGGAGGAGGGGCAATAATACTGTTTTTCCTATGATTGAAATGTGCGTTTACAGTGGAAGATGTTTAATATAGGATCGAAGCCTATTTCTGGATTAACCCCCCGAATGAGAAAGTTGAGCTGCGCCGTCTTTTGAAAAAAGCGGCGTCAGTTCCAACGATTTGGTGCGCCCAGCATGAGCGTACGCTCGGGGGTGAAAGTCCCCTGAAGGTATCCACCCGTAAGCAAATAGCTTACGGCAACTTCAAGTCGGAGGCAAGGGCTTGACCGCGAGGTCTGGTCTGGAGGAAGCCCGAGGCGAAACCGGTGAGTCGATGAACAAGAAGACGATACAAGGCCTAGTTCCCGAGGCGAGGCAGCCAATGATGCCGATGCCCTGTGGATGCGGAATAGGGTAAATCGTTCGGCTTCCGGGGAAGGTGTGCGTTCTTACCTGGGGAGATCTGTCTGAATGGCAGTGAGACCTGCGATGTTCCGAGATGCCGGAAAAGGGAATCCGGTGTACCAAAGCCCCGGCGTGCCAGGCGGTGACGGCCTGAATACGAACCAGAAATGGGACACAAACGGAAAGTCACAGGAAACACGGCAGGACTCATCGCGTCGGTCGGAGCAATCCGGCTGATAATCAGGCAGAAGTCAGCAGAGGACATAGTAGCCAACGCCGGGGTAATGCCTGGTTCACGGTGAAGGTCCAAACATTCCACAAGGAGGAGCCTCATGGTTCTCTCGAATGACAAAACGGGGCGGACCACGGAGAAACCAGCCTTGGAAACTTCTCTTCTGGATACGGTTCTTTCATCGGCCAACATGGCTAAGGCTTGGAAACAGGTCAAACGGAATGAGGGAGGTCCTGGGATTGACGGTATTACTATCGCTCGGTTTCCGGCCTACCTCAAACCCCGGTGGGAACGTATCAAGCAGGCTGTGCTACGGGGATACTATATTCCCAAACCGGTGAAACGGGTAGAGATACCTAAACCATCCGGCGGCACACGCAAGTTGGGGATTCCGGTTATTTTGGATCGGATGATCCAGCAGGCCATAACACAGGTCCTCATGCCGATCTTTGACCCGGCGTTTTCCGACGCCAGTCATGGATTTCGGCCGGGACGCTCGGCTCACGGAGCAATTCAGCAGGTACAGAAGTATGTACAGGATGGATACCGCTATGCGGTAGACGTGGACATCGAGAAATTCTTCGATAATGTCAACCATGATATCCTCATGCATAAGGTCGCCAGGAAGGTGAAGGACAAGAGTGTTCTGCGCCTGATCGGGCGGTATCTGCGAGCCGGGGTGCATGAACAGGACGGAACGGTGCAGTCAACGGACATCGGTACACCCCAGGGCGGCCCATTGTCGCCGTTACTTTCCAACATCCTTCTGGATGTACTGGACAAGGAACTGGAACAACGGGGCTGGAGATTCGCTCGCTATGCGGATGATCGTGCGCCAAGAAGACAGCAATTCGCCGAAAGGAGGAACTGTCATGTTTAACTGAAGATGAGGGAGGGCCCCTCGGAGCCGGCATGCAGGTGTAGGCTCCAAACCACCATAAGCTGCTGTGGCCAAAAGCCATGGTAGTGAGCGTTATGGAAAAGGCAGAGCAAGACTCTGTCAGGTATGTACCAATGGAGACGAACACCCGTGAACCATTGATAAAGTGTCGAAAGCGTAGGGATGTCATCAAAACCGGGAAGTAGTCGTTAGCCCGGGATAAGTCTGGAAGGAACCTGCTTACTGATCAGACGGTGGCCGGCATGGAGATGGCGTGAACGTGGTACAGGCTTCAGTTGAGAACTTGGGAACCTACGACTCCGATGAGAAGGGAGAAAATCAAGTGGAAGCCCCACAAGATTGAGAGTACCAATACGGAGTATAGGGGCGGAACAGCTTGTAGTAGTGTTGAAGCTTCTGTAATGGGAGTGGAGCGAAGAAGCTGTATTATCCAGCTTTGGAAGCTGGTCAACCGAAAGGGAGGAGCCAATGGACAAAGCAAAGTCGTACGAGATATCCAGGCACACGGTGCTGGAGGCATTTCAACGAGTAAAAGCGAATAAGGGGAAGGCTGGTATAGACAATGAGAGCCTTGATGCATTTGAAACCGATCTGAAGAATAACCTATACAAGATTTGGAATCGGATGTCATCGGGAAGCTATTTTCCCCCGGCCGTGAAAGCAGTGGAGATACCCAAGAAGCAAGGCGGAAATCGAGTGTTGGGAATACCGACAGTGTCGGATCGAGTGGCGCAGATGGTCGCAAAGATCTACTTTGAACCGGAAGTTGAACCGCATTTCCATAAAGATTCTTATGGATACAGGCCAGGAAAATCGGCAATTAACGCGGTGGCAGTTACGAGAGAACGATGCTGGAGGTATAACTGGGTGCTGGAGTATGATATCAAGGGCTTGTTTGACAACATTGACCATGACCTGCTGATGAAAGCAGTAAGGAAGCATACGGACATCCCCTGGGTGATACTCTATATTGAGAGGTGGCTTAAAGCACCATTCCAGAAGGCTGATGGAACAGTAGTAAAGCGGACAAAAGGCACTCCCCAAGGGGGTGTTATCAGTCCTGTTCTGGCAAACCTGTTTCTCCATTATGCTTTTGACATGTGGATGGATAGAACCCACCCGGACAAGCCGTTTGCCCGCTACGCTGATGATGGCGTTGTGCACTGCAGAAACCTGCAAGCTGCGGAAGAACTGTACAAAAGCTTGAGAGAACGGTTTGAGGAATGCAAACTGGAGATACACCCGGAGAAAAGCAAGATCGTCTATTGTAAAGATGATGATCGAAAAGAAAGGTATGAGCATACATCGTTTGATTTTCTGGGGTATACATTCCGTCCAAGAAGATCCAAAAATCGGTATGGAAAGCACTTTATCAACTTTACACCCGCAGTGAGTAACAAGGCAAAGAAAGCAATGAGACAGACCGTCAGGGGTTGGAGAATGCACTTAAAGAATGAAAAATCCCTGGAAGATTTGTCGAGGATGTTCAATCCTGTAATACGGGGATGGATGCAGTATTACGGACGCTTTTACAAATCGGAGATGTACTCGGTATTAAGACATGTTGACCGGGCATTAGTAAAATGGGTCAGACGGAAGTTCAAGAAACTAAGACATCAAAGACGAGCAACCCATTGGCTTGGAAGCATCGCCAAAAGAGATGCAAAATTATTTCACCATTGGCATGTGTGGAAGATTCGACCAGCGGCTGGATAATGGGAGCCGGATGAGCCGAGAGGTTCAAGTCCGGTTCTGCGAGAGCCTCGGGGTGCGATTCCCCGGGGCCACTCACCTCGTAGTTCTCGCCCGAACTGAGGCTGAAGGCCGACAGATGCTCGCCGAACTGACGCTGTTTTTGAAAACGACCCTGCAGCTGACGGTTCACCCCGCCAAAAGTAAGGTTGTCCCAACCAACGAGTGCGAATTCCTCGGCTTTACGCTGAAAGGAACAAAGATCCGCTGGACGGACAAGGTCTATCAGGAATTCAAGCGACGAATCCGCGAGCTGACCGGAAGATCGTGGGGAGTCTCCATGAAATATCGGTTACAGAAGCTTGCCCAGTATGTCCGGGGGTGGATGAACTATTTCGGGATATCCCAGTTCTACTCCCCCATACAAGACATCGATAACTGGATTCGTCGCCGGATCAGGATGTGCTACTGGAAACAGTGGCGACGCATCAAAACAAAGATACGCAAACTCAAAGAGTTGGGGCTTCCCGAGCATTTTGCGGTAATAAACGCCGTCAGCAGCAAATCATATTGGCACCTGGCAAAGACCCCAGGAACCAATGCTGCGATGTCGAACAGATGGCTTGAAGAGCAAGGTCTGGTCAATGTGAAAGCTCTCTGGTGTAAAATCCAAGGCTACAGTTGACGGCAGGGGAGCAGGATCTGCTCCAGGGAATGAACCGCCCCGTGCGGACCCACATGCGGGGTGGTGTGGGGGCTGGGGGAGAAAATCCTCCGGCTACCCGATTTCGGGGCTCATAGAGAAGTTTTGATGAGTTTAAACAAGAACCGGCATGAAGGTAAAAAAGTTGCTAAAAACTTGTGATCATTGAAAAGTCAGAGAAGGAAGAAGATTCGGGAGAAAGAAACGTTGATGTAGATGTTATAGGTAGTTTATTCTGACGTTTCTTTCTTCTTTTATTTTGAGTAGTGTTCCGAGTACGTATCCAATACCTTGCGAATAAGCTGCTGATAGGGCACATGAGATTCCTCAGATGCTTGTTTAAAGAAATCAATACTCTTTTTTGAAAGAATAATGGTTATTTTTTTTGTTTCTTCCTTTGGAACAAGTTTTTCCGGAGATGGGAGGAAATCTTCAATTTCTTTTGCTGAAGAAATAGCCTCTCTAATATCCTCAGGAGCGTTTGTGTATCTTGTCTTCATATCTTTTCCTTCCTTCACGCCAGAAACCAGCGCCGAAGATTCTGATATTTTTATCACGCAGGGTAAACCGAACTGTAACAATCCCCTCGGAGATCCTACCAATGCAAAAGTATCGGTTTTCATCTACGCTGTGCTTATCATCCTGCAAGATAATTCTATTTGCATCAAAGAATGCATACTGAGCCTGTTCGAATGAGATATTGTGTTTTTCCCGGTTCACCTCATTTTTGTTAGTATCCCATTCGAAAGTCATACATATAAAATACCACAAAAATAACCATATATCAATATGGTGCATTCGAACCTTGGCACGACTAAAAAGGGCTGATCAGCCCCTTCAGGCAAGCCCTCCCCGGGTATTAACCAGACGTTTGTAATAGAGGGACGGAGCGTTAAAGTTGAACAGATACCCGACCTGTAAACTTGAGAGCTTGAGGTAGTTGTAAAGCTGCGATTCCATGCCCGCGGTAACGTGAGAGACAGCCTTGAGCTCGATGAGGATAGTATTGTTTACAACCATATCGGCCCGGAAGGTGCCGACGGACTCTCCGCGATAAAAGACGGGGAAGGCAGCCTGCTGCACGATGGAGAGCCCCTGTGCTTGGAGCTCTAGCACGTAAGCCCGCTGATAGACCTTTTCGAGCAAGCCTTCGCCGAGGCTTGAATGAACACGAAAAGCTGCCCCGAGAACTGTGTGAGATAAATCCTTGTGAATAAAAGCTGACATAGAGATACCCTCCTGGTTTTTTCTTCTGCACCTTCGTAAGCTGTTTGTTGTAGCCTGAATTTCCCTGGTTTTACCGTTTCGAATTCCCGGATGTTACCGTGAGGAATTCCCGGGAAAAACCGAGGGAGAAGCAGGGGCAGTTGAGACACCGTCCCTGATAACCACTACCCTTCGTCAATGAACTACCAACGACGACGGAGGAAAGGAAACGGTGCTCACCATGCCCCAGATACAAGATATCAGAGATATGGCTCGTGATCGATCAGTAGCCAGTATCTCCCGAAGTTTGTCCGTTGATGAGAAGACGGTCAGAAAATATTTGAACCAGGACAATTTTTCTCCACGGCCGCCTGAACGGACGCCTCGGAAATCACGCCTTGATGCCCACAAGAACCTGATTGACCAGTGGCTTCATCAAGATGAGACGCGGTGGTATAAACAGCGCCATACCGGGAAGAGAATTTATGAACGCCTTCGTGAAGAGTCGCCTGGGTTCGACTGTTCCTACAACGTTGTGCAGCGGTACGTGAAAGAGGTGCGTGGCGCGAAGCAGGAACAGCGGGCGAACCAGGAGCTGGTATGGCATCCTGGAGAGACTCAGGCCGATTTCGGTGAGGCGGATTTCATCGAACGGGGAGAGAAGATCAGAAAGAAATATCTGACTCTCTCCTTTCCTCAGAGCAACAACAGCTTTACCCAGGTGTTCGGCGGGGAGAACGCTGAGTGCGTATGCCAGGGGCTTAAGGATATCTTCACCTACATCGGCGGCGTTCCACACATCATCGTGTTCGACAATGCCACCGGCGTGGGGCGGCGAGTCGGTGAAGTGATCCGGGAAGCAAAGCTCTTTCAGCGGTTTCGGGCACACTACGGATTCTCTGTTCGATTCTGCAATCCTTACGCGGGGTACGAGAAGGGAAATGTCGAGAACAAAATCGGTTACACCCGCCGGAATATGTTCGTGCCTGAACCCGTGTTTGATAATGTCGAGGCGTTCAATTGTGATCTGTTGGACCGCCATGTGACGAAGGCCGAGGAGTTCCACTACAAGAAACTGTTGCCGATCAAGCAGCTGTATCGCGCCGATGAGCAGGCGTTGATGCCGCTTCCGGGAAAACCGTTTGATGTATGCCGGTACGAGTATGTGAAGACCGACGGCTACGGCAAGATCCACATCGATGCGCGGCACCATTATTCGACCCGTCCGGAATACGCCGGCTGGGACGTCCTGGTTGGTATTCGGGCGCACACGATCGATATCCTGGATGGAGACAAGCAGCTGGTGGTACAACACTCCCGACAGTACGGGGCAACCCGCAGCGACACGGTAGATTATCGCACCACCCTGGCGATGCTGCTCAAGAACGCCGGGGCGTGGCCCAACAGCGGCATCAGGGAGCTGGTCCCACCGCTTCTCAAGGATGTGATGGACGCTCAGCCGCGTGATGAGCTCCGGGAGACATTACGCACATTACATGTGCTCACCAACCGCTACAGCTTCGAAACGGCGCTGGAAGCCCTTGAGGAAGGCATGCGGATCAACCGGGCCACCTTCTGCGATGCCGCCGTTCTGGCGGCGAGGATCACCGAATACGGGTTGGATACCGCAGCGGAACACGGACCGGATCTGAACGTATATGATGCATTCCTAACCGGTGTGGCGGTGGTGAGATGATCGCCACTCCCCGGGACCGTGAACGAACACGACAGGAAATTGCCGGCTACAGCCGGGCCCTGATGCTTTCTACCGGCGTTACTGAACTCTGTGCGACCGAGGCCACGCCCAAACAGGAAGAGTTTCTCCATCGTGTGTTGAGCGAAGAGATGGCGCGGCGAGATCGCAACCGAAAGACGCGGCTTCTTTCGCGAGCGGGATTTCCGGTGCTCAAGAGTTTCACCGACTATGACTTTTCCGGCATTCGCTTCCCGCCGGCGTTGAGTCAGGAGGAACTGCTTAGTTGCCGGTTCATCGCCGAAAAGAAGAATCTGGTCCTCTACGGTGGAGTGGGTACCGGTAAAACCCACATGAGTCTCGCCCTCGGAATCATGGCCTGTGAGATGAGCTTGAAGGTTCGCTTCTACACAGTGACCGAACTGGTGCTCAACCTCTCCGACGCCTACCGCACCGGAACGATGGAACGACTGGTTCGTGATCTGAAACAACTGGATCTCTTGATCCTCGACGAATGGGGATACGTACCGGTAGACCGGGAAGGCTCACAGCTGTTGTTTCGCATTGTCGCCGATAGCTACGAAAGCAAGAGCCTGATCCTTACCACCAACCTGGAGTTTTCCAAATGGGGGGGCGTGTTCACCGACGAGCAGATGGCCGCAGCGATGATCGACCGACTGGTACATCACGGGCACCTGTTGATGTTCGAATCAAAAAGCTACCGGATGACCCACACACTGATGCGCCACACCGCCGTTACCGAGACGACGGAAAGAATGGAAACCCCATGACTATTACGCGGAAATGGATCGAACAATTGCGCTCCAACTGCAGGCTCCGTATCGACGCCCAGCTGGAAGAACTGATCCTTGCTCAATACGGCGTTGAACCGGAACCGTACGAGTACAGCGAGCAGGATCTCTACGAGCAGATCAGAAAACTGATCAGCCAATACAACGATGAACACGCGGTTTACCAATGACCAGCAGAACACTCGAAGCCGTAGGATTACACCCCATCACGAGCAAGTCTCCCGGCACTCAACAAAAGGAGTTAATGGCTAAGAAAATATCATAATCTATGCGTCAGATAGCAACGGTAAAACCCGGGAATTCCCCGCGGTAATTTCCGGGAAGCTATAACGGCAAAAGCCAGGATTTGTGCTTGACAGAACACATTCAGGCGGGCCAAACACATCTACGTGGGAAAGGAGCGCATTGTAACCCGCTTAAGCACCCCCCCCACGGGAGGGAATCCCTATGAGGACGTAAACACCTATTACTACCATCCCGACCACCTGGGAAGCGCCCACTGTATAAGCGACCCCTGAAATTAAAGCGCGATTGACATCCGGAGCAACTCGTTTAGAATGATAGCAATTCAAACGAGGTCTATTATGTTTAAGATTATAGAGATAATAGATAAATACAAGATAAAGATCTTCATCAGTCTAGTTGTACTATACATTATCTCCTGGGCGTCCTTGGGCAGAGAATGTAGTCAGAGGGATGAGGCTGCTGATCAAATTATTTCCGAAATTCTATCATATCTGCGGAGTATTCCTCCATTATAGGAATACCTATGTGACTAAAGTGTATGAAGCATTACCTAACACCTGAATAATCTCTCACCTCCTTGTAATTTTACTAGCTTCAATGAATAGTACATCATTACTAGTAAACTCATTCTTAGCAATTAGATTATCTTTGAAAGAGATAACTTGAAAATTATTCTCTTTTAAAAACTTCGTAATCATGTTTATGGTGTAATAATTATCCCACGTAATATATTCTCTAGTCTCTTTATTTTCAATTATTACTGTACGAGTTCCCCATGCTTTTTGTTTACTAAAATGCTTAACCTCCTCTAATAGTAGGTGAGGTTTTTCTGACCAGAAATCTCCACCGTCCATATAATGCCAATCTCTTTTTTCTTTTTTCGTTTTACATAACCCCGACTGAAATACATCAAAAATGAAAACACCGTTCTCATTTAAGGAATTATAGATTTTATTTAGTATGACTTTCTGTTCACTGGGTATCAAGGCACCAAAATCACAGTAAATAAATATAACAACATCATACCCAGTACCAATATCTTCTTGCAGGTAATCTTTACAGAAAAAGTCTATTCTTAACCCTTCTTCTACAGCTCTTTTTCTTGCATAAGATATTGAGTTTTGCGATATATCAATCCCTGTTACAGAGTATCCTTTTCGCGCCAATGATGTAGTATATAATCCAGGTCCGCAGCCGAGATCTAAAATCCTTCCATTTTCTGGAATCTTGGCTTTGATCCATTTTACTGTTTTCTTAATTGTCTCGAGATTTCTACTGGCTGCGTCACTATCTAAATCAAGATGAGCAGTTAACATATTTTTTGATATATAATTGTCAGTCCAAAGAAAGTGATTGCTTCTTTGATATAATAGTAGATTATCGTTAATAATCATGTTTTATCCTTTCTTATGTTGTCCTATTTCTATCTTTCTTCACAATCAGACTGCCGACGACTGTGAAATGTAAAGAAACTATGAGAAAAGTAAATGCATACTCGAGAAAGAGTTTAATCTCTTGCTCCCCATGTATATCAGTTTTCACTGAGAGCTAATCTCGCAGCGAATCCGATTAAAATAATACCAAACCCCTGCTGAATTCGGTACGTTAGCTTTTTTGAACCTATAATAATTTTCTTAAAATAATTTGCAAGTAATCCATACAGTATGAACACGATAAGTGTTAAAACCATGAAAACCAAGCCTAATACTATCATTTGGGAAGAATAGCTCGTTTTTGAATTTACCAGAAACTGTGGTAGAAAGGAAAAAAAGAATATCGTCAGTTTTGGATTCAATAGATTAATAAGTATTCCTTTAATGATAATTCCTATATATCTCTTTTTTTTCTTCTTATTGTCAAATTCGATGATATTCTTGCTCTTAATTAAATTATATCCAAGGTATATAAGGTAAAAAGTGCCTGCAACCTTAATAACCTGGAAAATCTCCGCACTAAAATGAAGCAATGCGGAAACTCCCAGGATACCAGCAACTAAATGAGGTACTATCCCTAATGTACAGCCTATTGTGGCGATAATGCCGTCTTTTCTGCTTCCTGTTAAGGCAGTTGAGATCGTATAAATAACCCCTGTCCCTGGTATCAGAACAACAATCAATGATGTAATGAGAAAAGAAAAACTGAACATAGACTATCTCCTATAACGATTCAAAAATAGTACTCAAAAACCCATGAATATGAGAAGTTGTCAGTAAGAGGTTGGGATGACAAGACATCTTATATTCTCCACCAGGTGAAATCATTTATCGTAGTGCGAAAGAATTAATACTATTCCTAAAAGTATCTCCAGGAGTATTAAAACTATCGGAAACCAGACAAATCTCGAGGAAATAAAAATTGCTGTAGGTCCATCTGTGCCACCGATTATTCCTATAGTATTCGCGTTGGTACTAACAAAGATATGAAAAATATCCTGAAGTACTGGGATAAAGAATATAAGCAAAATGATAGAATTTGTTAAAAACAGAAAAAGTATGATCTTTTTTTTCATCAATAATCCTTTCAAGGAGATGGTATCGTAACACATAGCGTTAAATTATTGTGTTCGCTCCAAACCAGTTTTGGTCCACAATGAAGCGAAACCGAATATTCTCTGTTATGTTCAGTTACGTTTACGTCAATTTGCCCCAATCGTTTATTCTAATATGCTCCTCGATATTTATTTTCTTTGGTTCCTTCTGATAATCCATGATCTTCTCGATGTGTTCAATAGACAACATCTGCATCCCGACGAAGTATTCACCGATCAGCTCTTTCATTCCCTTTCCAGTTCTCACACCCCGCATGATCAGGCCTTGTTAAACCATCCAACCTACAAATCAAATCTCCATATCGCAGATCCGTCATCCCATGAACGCAGTTCAAACAGATGTGAACGTTATGAAGTGACCCCCAGTTTGCAAATCGTGGATTCACCGGGCATACTGGGAATAACAAAATCAACGTATGCGGCTACCGCATGCAAATGGAGGTCACTGGATGAATACTGTAACGCACATTGGAATCGATGTCCACAAAGATACTTACTCGCTGTGTTCATTCAACTTTTCAGCCCAGAAGAGTTTCGGGCAAACCAGAATCGCCAGCAAGAGCTCTCTGGTGATCAAATATGTACGAAAACTACAAAAGGAACATCCTGAGTGTACAGTACTCTGCGGTTATGAAGCAGGTCCAACCGGATACGGACTCTACCGGGATTTGGCGAAAGCAGATATCCCCTGTGTGATTATGGCCCCGACTACGTTGCCGAAAGCACCAGGCAATCACATAAAAACAGACAGGATAGATGCTGAAGAACTGGCCAGACACCTGGCGTGGGGGACCTACAGTGCCGTGCATATACCGACGCCACAAGATGAAGCGGTAAAAAATTATACACGGCTGAGAAATACCCGGAAAAAGGCTCTAGGGCCTGTTCACACTAAAAAGGGTATCAACAATTAAAGCGAAGTGGATAAAAAACACAAACATCACATCTAATTTCTCAAATCGGGAAAAAATGCGCCGAAAGCCCTTAAGACGGCGGAATAGTCGCTCTACTTCATTACGTTTTTTATACAGTTCCTTGTCATATTCCCAGGGATTACGCCTATTTCGTTTGGGAGGCACCACTGGTGCCATCTCAAGGTCAAGAACCAGTTGCCTGGTCTCATCGCCTTCATAGGCCCTGTCCATGAGAACCTTGGTGCCTTTCCATCTCTTATCTTTCAAGGTGTTTAAGAGCTTTCGGCCTTCGGGGGCATCTCCGGCCTGACCGGGAGATAACGAGAAAGTTACGGCTGTTTGAGCCCCGGCCGCCACCATGTGAATCTTGGTTGTCCATCCGGCCCTCGACTTTCCGATAGATTGAGGACCGTTTTTTTTAAAGCGCCCGTTCCATCGGGATGGACCTTGACAGCCGTACTATCCAAAGAGACATGATCAACCCGAATATTGATAATTTCTGCCTCTTGAAGGGCGAGAAAAACCTTCTCGAGTACACCTTGCTTAGCCCAGCGATTGGCTCTCATATAGACACTATGCCAATTCCCGAATCTCTCAGGGAGTCCTCGCCACTTACAACCATGTTCAGCAATATGCAGGACCGCATTAAGGACATCAAGATTTAAAAGTTTCACGTTTCCTCGTTGAACCGGTAATAAGTCTTCTATTATGGCAAACTGTTCTGGGGTAATTTCCATAGGGAAATTTTAACATGGATTATCAATTAGTGTGAACAGGCCCTAGGACGAGCAAAACAGAACCTGTTGTCCTTTCTACTGCGTCATGGACGATGTTTCACCGAGGGAAAAAATTCTTGGACAATTGCCCACTATACATGGCTGAAGGGGCAACTGTTTCATGATGAGGTCGACCAGGAAACGTTTACTGAATATCTGCAGGAAGTACACGACCAACAGGAAAAGGTAGACCGCTATAATCAGCGGATCGAAGAGTTGGCCGCCTTGGATGCCTACCGAGACCGGGTATCGAGACTTCGCTGTTTCAGGGGAATAGAGACGCATACGGCATTATCGTTTATTTCAGAGATTGGGGACTTCTCCCGGTTTGCAAACTCACAGCAGTTCTCCTCGTTTCTGGGCCTGGTTCCCAAGGAGAACTCCAGTGGTCAGAGAGAACGGCGAGGGAGTATCACAAAGGCCGGGAATGAACGTTTACGGCTCCTGCTTATCGAAGGAGCCAAATCAACCCTGCGAAGCAATATCTATGGAAAGAAATCAAAGCGTCTCCTGGCGAGACAGAAAGGAAATGATCCGGATGTCATTGCGTATGCTGACAGGGCTAACAGGAGATTGCACAGAGTGTACAATAATCTTGTTGCTCGCGGTGTGCATCACAACAAGGCGACCGTCGCTGTTGCCAGAGAGTTATCCTGCTTCATCTGGGGGATGATGAACAATAGAATCAACTAACCAATACTGTTTCGATAAGAGGGGTTTTAGATGAGAGGGATTGATAGACAGGATAATCGGGCAACGATCCAGCTATCTTCGAGGACACTATGTTGACACCCAAGAGGTGATTCACGTTTTTAGACAGAAAGGGCTTTAGGCGGACCATTGGCCTGCATTAACCAATATGCGTATATCAGAATGGTCAAATGCCGAAAACTGATTTCCTGTCTATCAATCCTTTTCTTCGTTCAATATTTTGGGAGTTTTATCGTGTAGAGAAAGAAAAAACCTTGACAAAGGTCACATCATATCAGGGTGTCCCTGGCTTAGGATTGATCAACCGGTGATACAGCGGTCTATCGCTTTTCAGATGGGAAAGCAGATATACTACAGCAGTAGCGCTGTCGTGTGCATAGGAGAGAGTACTTTCAATGCACACGTCTTCTTCAATGAAAAACAAGCCTCAGAGGAGCGGGAAAAGCTCATCACGTTCCTGCTTACTGTAGAAGATCAGGTAGCACAGAAAGAGTGGAGCACCTCGTCAAAGCTCATACGTTTTCTTGAAGACGGTTTCCCGGGATGGCAGCACAGTTTTACAGTAATAGAGGCCGAAGAGGGCTATACAGAGGCAAGACAGAAGGAGGCTATTGATGAGGCCTCAAAGCGCCAGGGAATTTTCATTCTCATAACTAATACAAATCTCACCGCACAACAGTGCCTTGAGTATTACCGCAGAAAAGATGGAGTTGAGAAACTGTTCGATTCGATGAAACACGGAATAGATATGAAGAGGCTGAGAGTACACAGCAGAAAATCAGTGCAAGGGCTGTTATTCATAGAGTTCATCAGCCTCATCATATACTCTGAAATACAGCGGGTGCTTCGAGAAAGTGGGCTTGGGAAGAAGCTTACAGTGGAGCAAATGGTGTATGAGCTTAAAAAGTTAAGCGTTCTTGAAATTGACGATAAAAAACCAATGATCACCGAACTGACGAAGAAACAAAAGGACATATTCGGTGCTTTCGAAATACTGTTACCGATGCTCACATAGTATAAATTTTGTGGAATTTAGGATGTTACCCTCCGGGCATTATATTAAAGATTGATAGAAAGAATTACTATCGAGTACTTAATGAATAAAATTTAGGAAGAAAAGAGAATTATGAAAACTTCATAGGTAGAGCATAGAGCGTTCATTGATATTGAAGAATATGTGAAAGCACAAAATGAGGATAGTAGTGCTTAACAATCAATACTTTTGTATAAAGCGAAACCGAAGGGGGGCAGTTTATAGCTCCCTATGAGATTCTCCCAGGAACCATCGGGTCTGTATTTCTGGTTATTCTCAGTGTGGTTCAGCACAAAAAGGTAATCGGAGTCAGTTGCGCGTCTGCGAACCAGTTCCACACCCTCCGGGGTTGTATCCAGCGGAGTCAGACCGGCTTCATCGATCCACATCCCGGTCATCCTGCGTAACAGCTCCTTGTCGGGGAAGGTCGCCATATACCACGCCAGTCCGTTTCCGTATCGGTTTTTCGCAATAGACGGTTCACCAGTATGCTCTTTCCCTTCTGCCGGCAGGTAAACATCGGCCGAAACAGCTGTAATCTCATCCCACCAATATTTCCCTTTTCCGTCTTTGCTGCCGATATCAACAAGAGCATCGCGAAGGCAATCATAATCTAGAATCTCAAGCCCAAGCATCTCTTTATAAGGACCAGGGAGGGGTGCTCCCGTCTGTACCGTATTGTTATAAGTTTTTACACCGGTTCTGGGTGTGAGAACCACATGACCGCCCTCCTTCACATACATATCGAGTTTTTCAGCCACTCCGGACAGATCGAGAAACATAAGCGGAGCGATTATCAATTTGAAAGCTGAGAAATCGGCATCAGACGGAATAAAAGAGACGGGGATATTCCTTTCGTGAAGCGCTTCATAGAAATCAGTCGATATTTCCATATAATCGAGATCACTATTGTGGGGCTGTATTTCAAGAGCCCAGTTCTGTTCATAAGAATGAAGGATTGCGGCTTCAGCGCCATTCAGTGCACCTTCGAAATCCGGCATAAAAGGACTGATCTCTTTTATAAAAGCTGCCAGTTCATCGTACCGCCGACCGGGTACACCATTGTGGGGAAGTATTCCATGCCAGTACTGTTCCGTACCGACCGTGCAGGTTCGCCAACGAAAGAAAAGCACCGTGTCGGCACCGTGAGCAATAGATTGGAAAGCCCATAAAGCCAGCTGGCCTTTTTTCGGAGTTCTTCCCATGGTTTCCCAACCGGTTTGTCCCGCCTGCTGTTCCATTACCCAGAAGGGTTTATTCTTGAATCCCGCTGTATGATCCAGAACAGCTCCGAGTTCTGCCGGAGACATTCCTTCCGGATCAATCCAATATCCGGTTATGTATTGATCATGGCTCACAAAATCAAGATCCCGGGCCAGATCGAAATAATCGGCAACATTAAAGAAGCTCATAAAATTGTGTGTTATAAACTTGCCGGGTGAGTTTTTTCTGATTATGTCTGTATGTATTTTCTGAAAATCTACTATAAGATCGGATCGGAATCTCTTCCAATCGAGAAGTAATGACGGATTATGGGAATTGGGGGATAGCTTCGGTGTAGGAATCTGTTCGAAATGATCATAAGTCTGACTCCAGAAGTATGTTCCCCAGGTTTCATTCAGTTTATCAACTGAACAATATTTAACACGCAACCAGGACTGGAAGGCATTTCGGCAATGGGAACAGTGGCAGAAATCCTCATGGCTGTTTCCGAATTCATTATCAGTCTGCCAACCTGCAATACGGGGATCAGTTCCGAATCTTTCTGTCATAGCAGTGACAATTTTATAGACGTAATCTCTGTAGACGGGATTGGATTGGCAGTCATGGTGCCGTCCGCCGAATCCCCTGACTCTCCCTCTGGAATCGACCGGTAATATATCGGGATGTTTCTCCACCAGCCAGGCCGGAGGTGCTGCCGTAGGAGTGCCCAGAACAACCTTTATATCATATTTATCCAGGAGCGGAAGTACCTGTTCCAGCCAATCAAAATCAAAGACTCCTTCGGAAGGCTCCATTTTATGCCATGAAAACTCTGCCAGTCTGACAACCTGAAGCCCCATTTTCTTCATCAGGACAATATCGGTTTCCTGCCTATCCTGTGGCCAGTGCTCGGGATAATAGTCCACTCCGAATTTGAAATTAATATTCACTTTTAACTCCTAGTTTATAGGCTTTATAGTAAAACCTTATAGAATTTTTCAATAGACTAAGCCTTCAACGCTAAGTCGTCAATGAAATATGTATGAGTTATAGTGAACTGTATCGTATTGTCAACTTTTAGGAAAAAATCCTTTGTATCATGATAGAGAAAGTAGATTTAATATATTATTTATGGGTACCTCCTATGTTTTACGTCAAGACCCCAATCCAATAATTTGTAATTTATGATATTTCAGCTTCGCAAGCCTCTCTTTAAGCTGGCTATACCGATAATATGTCTTCTTTGTCACCAAGGTGTACAGAAGCTTTACTAATCTCCGAGCAATGGCAATAATCGCTACTGCTTTAGGTTTTCGAGTGATTAAAGTTTTGTAAGCCTCTTTCAAGTGCCCCCCACTTTTCGAACGCACCAGTGACCATGCTGCCTGTACGATCACTCTGCGCAAATATGCACATCCTCGCTTTGATATTGGCCCCATTCGATGAGTTTCCCCAGAGCTATCGACCCGAGGTGTGAGGCCTGCGTAGTTTGCCACCTGATCTGCATTCGCAAATCGACTTCCATCCCCTACGTAGGCAATAAAAGCCAACGCGGTAGCAGGACCGACTCCTGGGACAGACATGAGAATCCCAGTGTTCTTCTCGGATTCCAGGAACTGCTTTGTTTCCTGTTCTAAATCTTCAATAATCGCTTCACAGTAGGCAACCATTTCTATCAGTCGCCTCGCTTCTCGAACATGCCGTCCGGTAAGAAGGGTCAATACGTTCTTCTCTCTGTTCGATGCCGTTTTTAGATCCGCTTTCGTTATCGTTGTAATACCCGAATCGAGAAACACACTATGGAGCCGGTTTATGTACCTTGTTCGGTCTGCTTTGTAAGTTGCCAGTTCGGCTACAACTGACCTCTCCTCTTCCTCTTTCTTCGTTGGCAACGGTACGGTTGGCAATTCTTCTACCGGGTTCCGCTGTAACAGGCGGGCAATTTGTACTGCATCTTCCCTATCCGTTTTTTTCAGCGATTGGTAAATCATTGCAAGCTTCCCAGGGTTCAGAACAACAACATGGCACCCAACCCGGTCAGTCAGATATCGAGCAATATTGAACGCATTGTTCCCCGCTTCCAGTCCTACCAAATCATCATTACCCAATCTCTTGGCAAGTCGCTCTAAGCCAATCCCATCGGCTTTTCCATTGAACTGTTGATTCTTGGCTTTCTCATCGAGAATCGCACACTGGTAAGTCCGTTTACCAAGGTCGATGCCTACATACCGAATCTTCTCTTCCATTTTTCCCTCCTTTCGGTTATAAGAAGGACTGGGAGTCTTTGGTCAGACGCGAGTTACACCGTACTCCTATTCGCGGTTGCGCCGGTCACTCGGCGCACCGCTCTATGGTGTTCGGTGGCAGGTTTCAGTTAATCTCTAAAGCGAGGTCTTATGCCTCCCGGTGCCCTCAACCTACCGCCGGCTCCCCAATCCCGTCAGATAGAGGATAACTCTCTGCGCCCAACCACGTAAATCATACAATCTCTAAAAACTACTCTTTTTGCCCTATGCAGCGTTGTCGGGATTTCCCGCAGTCCTCAACTCTTGTTACCACAAGAGTTTGCGGGTGCTACAAAATCTTCCCTCCTTGACTATGGCAAAAATACCACGTTTTTAGAGGTGCCCATAAATAAATTAGGAGGACTTTCATGAAAAATCTTTTAATCCTGGCATTGATAACAATAAGTTTTACAGCTGCTGCATTTGCCTCAGGTGCATCGGAAGGCGATGGAGCCCAGAATGGTTCCAAAGAAATTATGACGGCCATGTTTCTCGGTAGCTCTCAGGACCAGGCTGTGGTAGATATAATCAAAGAGGTTACAGCGGATTTCAACGCAAATAATCCTTATAACGTTGAGTTCCGCATTGAAACCTATGAGAATGAACAGTATAAAACCAAGTTGACCACAGCTATGGTGTCCAATTCGGTACCGGATGTATTCTTTACATGGAGCGCCGGTTACCTGCAGCCCTTTATAGAAGGCGGGAAGGTTCTTCCGCTCGACACCTTCCTTGATGCAGACAGCGAATGGACCAGTCGTTTCAATGAAGGAGTATTCGGACCTGTAACATATTATAACAGTGTTTATGCTGTTCCCCACGGAATGACTGTGGCTGCTGTTTTCTACAACAAAGAGATATTTGACAAGCTGGGCCTATCGGTTCCTGAATCATACGATGAGTTTAAATCTGTATGTGATACATTAAACGAAAACGGAATTGCTCCCATTTCTGTTCCAGTAAGAGATGCCTGGGTAGCGGGTCAGTTCCTGCAGCAGCTGACTAACGGAGTTGGAGGTTTGGATACTTTCAACGGAACAAAAGCAGGTACTGTTAAATGGAATGATGCTTCCTATGTAAAGGCCGGTAAATTATTAAACGAGCTTGTAGATATAAACGCTTTCCCCAGCGGCTATCTCGGTATGACTTATGACGAAGGACGTGCTCTCTTTATTTCCGGGGAAGCGGCTATGTTTTATATGGGATCATGGGAAGTAAGTCCTCTCTCTGATGATTCTCTGCCCATCGCCGGAAAAATTGGAGTTTTCAATCTTCCCCCTATGAATCCCAATACAGGGAATGTTGCCCTGGGAGATGTGGACCAGTGTCTCGCCGTCAGTGCTAAAACAAAAAATGCCGAAGCTGCCGTCGCATACATCAAGCTGTTTTCCGACATCAAGGCACAGGAGGCATACGCTTACAACGCGAATTATCTCCTTTCAACAAAAACACAGCTTGATTCTGGAAAACTTTCCCCGCTCTTCCTGGAAATCTCGAATTTTCAACAGGATCTGACAGGGGTTACCCCATGGCTGGACCGTGTATTCGGTGCCGGTGAGGGTGTCGAGTTCAATAATGCCGCTCAGGCTATTATTGCGGGAATGGATCCCCAGGAAAAACTTGATGTTCTCCAGCAGTTCGCAGAGGTTAATGCAACTCGCTAATTATCTGTAGTAAGAGAAAATAAATATGAATCTTCAGTGGAGGCATTGTTAAGTGTCTCCACGGTTTTTCCAGGAGTTTCTTAGCATGAACAGTGTACTGAGTTCAAAGAAATATATTATATTTTTTGTCGGTCCGGCTTTTATTCTTTTTTTACTATTTGGTCTTGTGCCGATTGTGTTCAATATAACACTCAGCTTTTTCAAGACTAATCTTATGTCGCCGCCGGTATTTGTATGTTTCAGAAACTTCACAAATCTATTCAATGATCCAATTTTTATACGAAGTTTAAAAAATAATCTGATGATGGTGGCTGGTTCTCTGCTGGCGCATCTTCCATTAGCTCTTTTTCTGGGAACAATAATTTTCCATAAAATCAAGGGCGCGAAGTTTTTCCAGTCTGTCTTTTTTCTCCCAAGCGTAATCATGGGAGCGGCAATCGGACTGACCTGGTCATTTATATATAATTCTGAATTCGGAATAGTTAACAGTATCCTTAAACTGCTGAATTTAACGCAATTTACCCGGGGATGGCTGTCGGAAGAATCAACTGTAATTATGGCTATTATAGTTGTTGTGATGTGGCAATATGTGGGCTACCACATGGTTATCCAGATTGCCGCCATGCGCAATATTCCGGGTTCCCTTTATGAAGCCGCGGCAATTGACGGCGCTACAAAATGGGATCAGTTCCGTTTGATAACATTTCCGCTGATCCGCCGGATTCTCAAGATCGATGCAGTTCTGATAATAACGGGTTCGCTGAAGTACTTTGACTTGATCTTCGTAATGACAGGGGGAGGTCCAAATCATGCAAGCGAAGTTCTATCCACATACATGTTCTACCAGGGATTCCGCACTATAAAGTACGGATATGCAAGTACCATAGGAACGATTCTTCTCTTGCTCTGTATATTGGCCATTGCCTTTAGCAACATTATTTTCAAATCTGAAAAGTATGAGTTTTAACTTCGGAGAATATTTGTGAAAAATAATAACGCTATCAAGATAGCCAAACTTTTTATTATGTTCTTCTTTACCGTCTTATTCCTGTATCCGGTAATGTGGCTGCTGGTAAATTCATTTAAAACAAACCAGGAGCTTTTTACCTCGCCTTGGTCATTTCCCGGTAATATTAACTTCAGCAATTATGAGCGGGCAATTGTAGTGGGGAATGTAGGTAAATTCTTTTTAAATTCTGTATTTGTTGCCGTTATCACTGTCTCCCTGACAATTCTGTCGAGTGCAATGGCTGCATACGGGGTGTCCCGTTTGAGATGGAAATTCTCAAAATTTGTTTATGCTTTACTGATTTCGGGAATCATGATTCCGCAGCATTCCACAGTTGTACCTTTGTTCTATATCTTTCAGAAATTAGGTCTTTACAACACCTATTCTGCAGTAATAATCCCTCATTTGATTTTCGCCATTCCTATGGCGGTATTCATTCTTACGGGATACTTCTCTGCTATCCCGAAGGAATTGGAAGAGGCGGCATTAATCGACGGATATTCTTTGGGAAGGACTTTTTTCCAGGTTATTATGCCTGTAACCCTACCATCCCTGGTGACCGTTGCTGTGGTGACATTTATCCCTGTCTGGAATGATCTTCTTTTTCCGCAGATTTTCCTGTCCGAACAGAGAAAGATGACGCTGCCTGTTGGTCTTACAACTTTTATGGGCAGATATTCAACTGATTATGTAGGACTGATTGCTGCTGTAGTCATTACAATTATACCAACTATTGTTGCATATATAATTCTTCATGATAGAATCATAGACGGTATGACTGCGGGAGCTGTTAAAGGATAAGGATGCATAAGCTGCTTATAGTTGATGATGAAGATATTATCCGGAATGGATTACTGTCTATTCCCTGGGAAGAAAAAGGATTCCGGGTAGTAAACTCAGTAGCAGACGGTTTTTCCGCCCTGGAAATACTTGAAAGCGAATTAATAGATATTGTTATCACGGATATTCGCATGCCGGGAATGAACGGACTGGAATTGGCAGAGTTTATTCAAAAACACAACATTATGACTAAGGTTATTCTGTTGTCGGGTTACAGTGATTTTGAAGATGCCAGGAATGCTATACAAAGTGATGTTGTCGAATATCTGTTAAAACCTTCAAGTCCGGAAGAAATCCTCGATGCTGTCGATAGAGCTAAATCATTGATAGATGATAGAAAAAAACGGGATCTGCGTATCCGAATGCTCGAAGCTGAATTGGGGAAGAGGCAACTTGTTTTCCGGGAAGACGGATATATTCTGGGAGAAATGGAATACTCCGATATTACATCCCGTGTCTTCGGATACATAAAACAGAATTACAGCAAGTACGTTTCACTTTCAACCCTGTCGTCGGAGCTCTATTACAGTTCCGTTTACCTGAGTAAGATTATCAAAAAAGACACAGAATATACATTTCTTGAATTGCTCAATGCATACCGCTCACACATGGCCGCAAAACAATTGCGGGAAACCAATAAAACAATAACTGAGATTTGTGAAGAGATAGGGATAATTGACCCGCGTTATTTTGGCCAGGTTTTTAAAAAGTACTTTGCTATTCCCCCGGGACAATATAAAAAAAATCCCGGACTGTTAACAGACAAGAAACTTGAATGCCTGGTTCTCCTTATCAACGGGGAAAAAGTGTGAACTCCTCATCAATACGGTTCATAAATAAATTATCCCGGCTTTCAATAGCAAAGAAGCTGTTCATTTCATTTGCAGTCTTTATTTCACTTCCCGTAATCATAATAGCCAGCCGGGGATTCCTGGTATTCAGTGATTTCTTTGAAGAGAAGATAACGGAGTACAGTCATGATATTCTCTACCAGGTCAGCAAAACCATGGAATCAAAACTGGAGAAAATCGGCCAGATATCATTCAGCATCATAATAAATCAGGATATTCAGGATTCGCTTTACTCACTGGCGAATATGGAGCCTGATGATTATGAACTCATCAAGATCCGGAATACTCTGGAAAATATATTGGCTTCCTATGTTCTGTATCACCCGGAGATCAGCGCGACTTTTCTTCTGGCCGAGCAAGGGGAGATATATGGAATTGACAAGTTAAAACAGAATTATGGTATCGCCGAATTGGATTTTTATGAAATCCATAAAGGAGAAGGCGCCGAAGTCTGGCTGGGAAATACCGACATAAAGAACACCATTATTCTGTCCAGAAGCATTTACAGTGTAAAAACACTCGAGCATCTATCGGATCTTGTTATATGCATCCAGGAGGAGTACTTGTCCAGTTTATTATTTGAGACCCTGTCCTTTGATAAGGGAGAAATTTATATTATTGACGGCAGTGGACGAATTATCATAGATGAGGATAAAAATCGGATTGGCGCTTTGTTTGATCCGGAACATAAGATTCAATCGACCATCGAGTTCAACTTCTCCATCCAGGACCTCGAAGGACAGGAACAGTATATAGCAGTGGGAAAGGCAATGGAGAACGGATGGAAAATAGTAGCTTCAATCCCGAGAAAAACCTATCTTGATGAAATTCTCAATTACAGAAATACAGGATTTATTTTCGCATTTGCTCTTTTAACTGTTGCGATAGCAATGTCATGGGCCTTATCACGAAGCATTTACAAACCGATACTGATTCTTACAAGTGTTATTGAAAAATTCGGGAAAGGAGACCTTGCGGTGCGCTGTCCTCCGTTACCACAGGATGAAATCGGGGAACTATCGATGACCTTTAATCAAATGACCCGCGATATTAACGAACTTGTAAATAAAGTTCGGACCGTTGAATCGATGAAAAGGGATGTTGAACTCAGATTATTGCAGATGCAGATCAATCCCCATTTTCTTTTCAATACACTTGAGACAATAAACTGGCTGGCCCGGACTCAGGGTACTGAAGATATCGGGATTATTGCCAAGTCTCTGGGGGACCTTCTCAGAATCACCATCTATGGAAAAGATTACGTTACATTGACCGAAGAGCTGGGAAGTCTGGAAAACTACCTGAAGATTCAGAAATTCCGATACGGAGAGAAGTTGAATTATTCAATTGAAATGTCCGAAAAGACAAGTTCACTTCAAATCCCGAAACTGCTTATACAGCCTTTTGTGGAAAATGCAATTTTACATGGAATTGATCCGGCATTGGGAAATGGATTTGTTTCAATTAGTTCTGAATTAACAGGGTCAAATCTTATAGTAAGAGTAGAAGACAACGGAGTAGGGATTCCTTCTAAACATTTAAAGAAGATGATAGACGGTTGTGATAATCGAGAAGAACCGGAACAGAATTCAATCGGGATCCGAAATGTGCAAAAAAGGATTAAAATGCTGTTTGGAGATGAATACGGTATCGAAATAAGAAGTGAGTTGGGAGAAGGCTCGGTAGTTATTATGATCCTGCCTGAATTGAATAATGTGGAATAGGGAAATAATTTAGATGAAAAACATTTTAGTTATAGTAGGAAGCAGTAAGATAGACGGAAATACAGATAAATTCCTTTGGCTAAAAAGAGATGCATGCGCTCATGATATTGACGTCCCTATTTTCCATATTACAGCAAGTCTCAATTAATTTTGTTTCTTCTTCCACGGTTAGTTTACGAAGATTCATCTTTTCGGCTCCTTTTCAAAAAGCCCCAGAAGCTCGTCATCGGTCTTCGCAAGGGCTTCATCCAAGGGAATGCTACTCCGCCGGAATCGGGCCAAATACTCACTTATAGTCGTCTTTGATGTTCCGGTAAGCTTTCCAACCTCCCGAAGACTCAGTCCGCTCCCGACAGAATATTCTGAAATTTTTCGTAGTTGCCTCATGCTAATCCTCGCTCGTGCCATGGTACTCCTGCTTGTGGCGAAAACTTCTCAGGCAGGATGATACCTGTTTTTCGAGGATGCTTTTTACCGTGGGGTTTTCCGGGAATAGTCGAAAAACTGTCCGTTTATTCCCGGAATGAGTGTCCGCCTTGCGCCGGAACGGGTGTCCGCTTTGAAACGGAATAGCTGTCCGGAATGGGCCGGATTATGAAGAACAACCACTTGGAGTTGATCTGGCGGTGAATATGGCAAAGAAGTTGTTGAGCTTGAAAAGTGGAGTTAAAATGGTTAAGTGAGTGGGCTATGGCATAACAGCGCCATGCAACTCAAGTGAACGTCAAATGGACAAAATCTTAGCAGGAAATGTAGTGAACGAATTATTAGTATTGGCTACATGCCATAAAGCATTGGGAAGAATAAACAATAGGGCTATTCTGCAAATTATGCAGAGATTCCAGCCAGATGTAATTTTTGAAGAAATCCCAGATGAAATACACAAAAAAATATATCATGAACATTCTATATTATTTGAATCAGAAGAAGTTGAAGCAATAAAAAAATATACTGATAGAAATGATGTAGCAAATTATGGAGTAGATACCTCTTATGGTGAAAAGCCATTCTCACAAAACCAAATGGATGAAATGTATGAGATTTTATCACGATCAGAAGAAATTAATAGAATTCAAAGAAAACTAAATTGGGATTACAAAAATATAGATTATATTGGGCCAATGGTATGAAGCATAGAAAATTGATTGGAAAAAAATATTGCTATATGCGGAAATACATTTTAAATAAATATCATGAATATATTAATTTGTATGACAGTATTTATGAATATCATTTTGTCAAAAGAGAAATGAAAATGATATCTATAATTATAGATAAGAAAAGTAATTATGATAAAGGTATTGTTATGATCGGTGCAGACCATATTGCTGCTTTTAATGAAAAGATTAAAAATGGGAAGCTAAAGAATCTCTATTGTCACAATCTGAAAAAATAAGTGAGAGAAAATGTTCACTATTGAGGGTTATTAAATTGAAGACGGCCACATAACCTCAAGGATTGAGTCGACCTTCACGGTCGATTCAATCCAATGTTCAAGAAGCCCTGATCGACAGTATCGTTTCTTATTAATGAGAAATGCTCGCCGGTTTCTACTGGAAGGAAAATGGCACGTAGGAAAAATCAGCGTCGCCACCTGTAAGTCTGGAACTCTGCTGATGAATAGTAGTGTCAGAAGTGTACAGCCAGGAGGAAAAGAAGGATTTTTCTGCTTCTTTGGATACAGCTGTCTCTGATGGTGAAATCCCGGCATGTTTCACAGGGCTGATAAAAAGATAAGAGATGGCTCCGTCGCATATACAACAGCGGCGGTTCTGGTTGGATGCAGGAGGCAGACGTTTCGTCCTCCTCCGGGATGTACTGAATATAAAATGGCAGTCAGGAGAACCTATAGCGGAACTCAAGATCGATCTCCGTGCCAAGACGCATACAATCAGCTGGAGCGATCAAGGGGCCCCGGTTTTCATTCACCGCCGGTACTCGTAATTCCCGGGAAGACTCCGGGTTGCCAGGACATTAACTCCAGTACCTTTATAGTTCTCTATCAGTACATCACCTGCCCTGACTGGAGTCTCGATCGTAAGGGAGTAGATGTCAGCGAGGAGGGACTGGATATACTCGTAGGGCAGAGCGCTTTCGGTTCTGACTGGCAAACGGGGATGCTCGGGGTCCAGGAGATGGCATGTGGCGGTCACTATTCTCTTCGGCGCGAGGATTTCCTCCCGTCCGTAGATCTCACCGCGCTGGCAGCGGTTGCCTTCTACCGCGACATCACCGTACTTAACGGCAACTGTGAGGCGGCAGCCAATCGGGCATACTATGCATACCATCTCTCTGGTCTCGTGTTCAACTTTCATCTTTCAGTGCAACCTCCATCTGCGCCTCTTTCCTGGTATCCAGCTGCTGGAAAATCTTCGGTGTTAAAGTCAGCTTAATCATCTCACTGGGCTGTACATGGGATTTTTTCTTATTCATGATTACATCACCGTTGAGTGAAATAGTGAGATAGATATTGTTTGCCACCACGAGCGGGCGAAGGTAAATCTCACTCTTACCGTCAGGGTCGATTCTGGTGGGATTGACATATTTGACGTTGGCTCCCGGTTTAACCCGGATTTCACGCTTCGGCCGTTTCCCTTCAAGGTATTCAGCCACCTTCTCACCCGCCAGCCGGGCTTCGGCGCTGACATAATCTACCAAGTCGTGAACATGGAGAACGTTGCCTGCGGAAAAGATTCCCTCGATGTTGGTCATCAGCATACTGTCGACCAGAGGTCCGCCGGTAAGGGGATTCAGTTCGATGCCAACCTGTTTCGACAGTTCGTTCTCCGGGATGAGACCCACCGAGAGGAGAAGGGTGTCGCAGGAGAGCTGGAAGGTCTGTGAATAGTCCGGAACGCCGTTTTTGAGAGGGGTCACATTGACCGCCTCGATACGGTCCCGGCCGTGGATCCGGGAGATGATGTGGCTTAGGTAGAGCGGGATCTTGAAGTCGTGAAGGCACTGGGAAATGTTGCGTGTCAGGCCGGAAGGGTAGGGCTGAATCTCGACTACTCCGTGCACGGTGCTTCCTACCCACTGCATTCTCCGGGCCATGATGACACCGATGTCGCCGGAGCCGACGATGACAACATCCTTGCCGGGAATGTAACCGTTGATGTTGACCAGACGCTGAGCCAGGCCGGCGGTATACACCCCCGCCGGCCTGGTGCCGGGAATCATGACATTCCCGCGGTTCCGTTCCCGGCAACCCATGGCCAGTACCACGGTACGCGCAAGGAATCGCAGTACTCCATACCTTGAGGAGTAGCCGAAGCACTCCTTTCTTCCATTTTCGAGCAAATTCATTTCCATAATAGTGGTAGAGCAGAAGACTCGGGTCTTGGTATCCTCGATTGTGCGGATCCACCGCTCGGCGTATTCCGGTCCGGTGAGTTCTTCGTTGAACTCCTGCAGACCGAAACCGTTGTGTATGCACTGTAGCAGGACCCCGCCGAGTTCGTCGTCACGTTCCACCAGCGCGACGCTGTATCCGCGGGAGTCCAGTGTTGCCGCCGCCGACATTCCGGCGGCACCGCCGCCGACTACCAGTGTATCTACCGTTTCTGTTCTCATAGAGATCTCCAGAGCAGGGTGCTGCCCGCGCCGCGTTTCGTAATTGCATCGAAACTCTTGCTGGTTTCCCGCATAATGATCTCGATGATCTTACTGGTACAGAAGCCCCCCTGGCAGCGGCCCATACCTGCCCGGGTAAAATATTTGATGCCGTCCAGGGTGTGGTGTCCCCGGCGGATCGCCTCCACGATTTCCGCTTCGGAGATGTTCTCGCAGCGGCAGACGATGTTCCCATAAGCAGGATTTAGGCCGATTAGTTCATCGATAGCATAGGAGGATTTGTTGCGTAGCCGGGGCACAGGCTCCACTGTCGGAATGTAATCTTTCCGTTCGCGCAGAGGAAGGCCGTTCTCCTTGAGCAGGTCCTTCACATACTCCCCGATGGCCGGGGCGGCGGTCAGGCCGGGAGACTGTATGCCTGCTACGTGAATGAAATTGGGAATCATCGAGCTGGCTTTAATGTAAAAATCTCCATCAGGCAGGGCCGGCCGCATACCGGCGAAAGCCGTGATCACGTCACTGGTTGAAATCTTTGGTATCATCTGTCGGGCGGAGTCGAAGATATTTTTTAGTTTGTCGCTCGAGGTGGAGAGATCATCCTTGGCCGGGATCTCTTCCGCAGTTGGACCTACCAGGACGGTTCCCTCGACGGTCGGAATGACCAGCATGCCTTTGGATACCGAGGTGGGTACCGGAAAAACTACCTTCCCCGGACATGCCTTGGTCATTCGGTCCAGGAGGTAATATTCTCCCTTTCTGGCAGTAATAGTGTACTCTTCGGCTCCGAAAGTACGAGAGACCTCATCGGCGTAGAGACCGGCGGCATTGATCACGTATCGGGATTTGACTGTCCTACCTGCATCATCAGCGATTTCGTACAGTCCTTTGCTATGCTCTGCCGAGGTAACCTTGAAATCCGTAATCAACCTTACTCCGTTCATCAGGGCCGATTCAACCAGGACGAAGACGAACCGATACGGTTCTATGATACCGCCTTTCGGAGCGTAAAGACCTCCCACGACATCCGGGGTGAGCTTTGGTTCCAGGTCCAGGATCCTTTCACGGGAGCAAAGCTCGATATCTATGGCCCCGTTCCGCCGTCCCCGGGCGTAGAGAAACTGTACCGTCTTCATCTCTTCAACGTTCATGGCGGCCACTATGATGCCGCAGCGTTTGAAGGGGAAGTGGAGTTCACTGTGCAACTGATCGAACATGAGATTGCCCTGGAGTTCGAGACGGGACTTCAGGAGTGATGTTTCGTGGTGAAAACCCCCGTGTATGATGCCGGAATTTGCCTTGGATGTGCCGAAAGAGACATCAGCTTCCTTCTCGAGAAGCACGATTTTGAGGTCGTACATCGACAATCTTCTGGCGATCGAGGCCCCGCTGACACCGGCGCCGATCACCGCGGCATCGAATACCTGTTTCGACTCTAAATCCTTCATTGTTCCCCGCTTGGATTCTGTATTTACTACGGTTGTATCGTATAAATTCGGGGCCTGGTTGTCAATAAGGATATGAATGTTTATGAGCATAAAAGAAGTTTTAATAATGTATTATGAATATAAATGTACGAAAAATCTTGACAACTGTGTCTATCATGCTACAATATTTTTAATTTCATACACATTGGAGGAAAATCTCCTATGGGCATAGTCATGGAGAATGTAACCAAGCTTCATCACGGGTACAAGAAGCTGGACAACGTGAGTTTGGAAGTGAACGATGGAGATTTTTCCGTTCTGTTGGCTCCGACCGGATCGGGTAAGACTACCTTGTTGCGGCTGCTGGCAGGCATCGAGAAGCCGACCAGCGGTAAAATTTACTTCGACGGTGTAGATGTTACCAAGCTATCCGTACAAAAGCGGAATATTGCCATGGTCTACCAGCAGTTTGTAAATTACCCGTCTTTTACCATCTATGAAAACATCGCTTCCCCTATTCGGGTCTCGAAAGAGAAGCTGAGTGAGAAGGAGATCGACCGTAGAGTTCGCTCTAATGCCGAATTGCTCGGAATCAGTCACATCCTTGATCATCTACCGCAGGAAGTGAGCGGTGGACAGCAGCAGCGAACCGCGCTGGCCAGAGCTCTGGCCAAGGGGACCAAATATGTTTTCCTCGATGAACCGCTGGCAAACCTAGATTATAAACTGCGGGAAGAACTGCGTAGTGAGCTGAAACTGATTTTCAGGGAAAAGGGGGGGGCCATAGTATACGCTACTCCTGAACCGATTGACGCTCTGGGAATGGCCTCCCATGTGTGTTTCATACACAAGGGGCGGATTCTGCAGTACGGACCGGTCAAGCAGGTATATCACAACCCAAGGTATGTGGAGGTAGGAGAATATTTCAGTTATCCCACTATGAATATCCTTGAAGGGCGCAAAGTGGCGGATGACGGGCGGCTTTACATAAAGATCACCGATCAGTTCATGATCGATGTGAGTTCGCTGCGCCAATCTCTCATGAAGGACCGTTATTATCTGGGGATTCACGCCCATGCGATTTCCACTAACCGTGAGTCGGACAAGATGGTTGGAATAGACGGAACCGTACAGTTGTCGGAAGTAGTTGGATCGGATACCGAACTCCACGTGGACCACGAGGGGTTTAGAATTATTGTCCTGATGCAGGAGATGATTTCATATGGGATAGGTGAAAATATTTCTCTATATCTCGACCCTGAACGCTTCTACATATTCGATGTAGATACGCATGAATTATGCGCGAAGACGGTGAAAGAATAAAACGGAGGGAAGTGTAGCAAAATGGCGACTATCGAATTGAGAGATGTATGGCATAGTTATGACCTCGAGGGGGGCAAGTCGAAAGACTGGCAGTACGCGGTCGAGGATATTAACATTACCTATGAAAACGGTTATGCGGTAGCCCTCCTGGGACCTTCGGGGTGCGGGAAGACGACCCTGCTGAAGATTATCTCCGGGCTCACCAGACCGACTAAGGGAAGAGTCCTGTTCGACGGCAAAGATGTTTCCCACCTGTCAGCAAAGGAACGGCACATCGCGCAAGTGTTTCAGTTCCCTGTAGTGTATGACTCGATGAATGTGTACGGTAATATTGCTTTCCCGCTGGCCAACGACGGCATCGACAGCAGTACTATCCGCAAGCGGGTGTACGAAGTGGCCGAAATCCTTGAGATCACCGAGTTGCTGAAGGAACCGGCCGGCAGGCTCAACTCGGCCGATAAGCAGAAGGTCTCTCTTGGACGAGGAATTGTGCGGCCCAATACCGCCGCGGTGCTGCTGGATGAGCCTCTGACGGTCATTGACCCGAAGGCTCAGTGGGGACTGCGGAGGAAGCTCAAGGAAGTACAGAAGGAACTCAACTTCACTATGATCTATGTGACCCACGATCAGCACGAAGCCTTGACCTTTGCGGAGAAGGTGACGGTCATGCAGGTGGGCAAGATTGATCAGACCGGTACACCCGAAGAGCTTCATGAATATCCCGCGAGCATGTTCATCGGCTACTTCATTGGAAGTCCGGGGATGAACATGATGGATTGCACTGTAGCCCCCGACGGCACCGTATTCTATAACGGAACTTCATTTCATGTGCCTAAGAGGCTTGCCGCTGAACTCCTGGAATACGGCACAGAATTTACTCTCGGGATCCGTCCTGAGAACGTGGAGCTGTCTATGAAGCAAGAAAAAAATACAATGTCGGGAACAGTGAAACTGGTAGAAGACACAGGAGCCTACAAGATTGTCACGGTCAATATGGGCAGTCTCGATCTTAAGACCCGCGCTTCTGAGACCATGAAAGTCGAGGATGGGCAAACGGTGTGGATGAAGTTTCCCGAGAAGGACCTCAAGTTCTTCAAAGACGGGAAAAAGGTTCTATGACTACAGCATGCAGAGGAAATCGGTTTGGAGGTTGATGAATGAAATACGACAACAAGGCATGGCTGTTTTTAATACCCGCTCTGGGTGTAATGGCGCTGAGCGCTTTCATTCCGCTCATGACGGTAGTGAACTATTCGCTACACTATATATTCTCTGGTGCGATTCCGGAGTTCGTCGGGTTTGCGAATTTTATCGATGTCCTCCGTGATGAAAAATTCCAGGAAGCTTTAGGGCGGCAGCTGCTGTTCAGCACTGCAATTCTTGCGGTACAAATGCCTTTGGGAATTGCCATTGCGCTTTCAATACCCAAGAAAGGAATAGGGGTAGCGATATCGTTGGTTCTTCTCGGAATCCCCCTGTTGATCCCCTACAACGTAGTAGGAATTGTGTGGCGGCTGTTTAGCCAGTCGGATATCGGTTTGATACCGGAGATTCTGAGCTGGATCGGTTACGAGTATAATGTTTCACTGGACCCAATCGATGCTCCGGTAACTATTTTCCTTCTAGACGTGTGGCATTGGACGCCGTTGGTAGCCCTGCTGGCCTACGCCGGGTATTTGGCAATACCGGACGCATTCTACCGTGCCGCGGAGATCGACGGGGCTTCACGTTGGAAGACCTTCCGGTATGTAACTCTTCCAAAGCTGCGGCCTGTACTGGTGTTGGGTTTCCTGTTGCGCTTCATGGATTCATTCAAGATATATGCCGAACCGCTTCTGCTTACAGGAGGCGGACCCGGCGACACCACTACTCTTCTGAGTCAATTTGTAGCCAGAAAGGCTGAATCATACGAACTCGGATACGCCGGTGCGGCATCGATTATCTATCTCTTCATAGTGATTGTGATGAGTTATGTATTCTTCCAATTACTGACAAAAATTGGACAGGGGGAGAGTCAAAAGGCATGAGACGTACGGAAAAGAAGTTACAAAAAAGGTACATATTCTTAATTGTCTATTTTGTTCTGCTGTTTATCCCTATCTACTGGATGCTGATAACCTCCTTCAAGTACGATACCGAGATTCTCAGCGGCATGTCGTTTTTTCCGAAGACGTTCACCCTGGCGAACTACAAGGAGATTTTTACCTCTGCTGTGTGGATGAACAGTTTCAAGAACTCGCTGATCTACGTGTTCCTCAACGTGGTTATCGTGCTGCTCGTATCGGTACCGGGAGCTTATGCCTTCTCGCGTTACAACTTTCTGGGAGACAAACACCTATTCTTTTGGCTGCTTACGAACAGAATGGCCCCGGCTGCGGTATTTATCGTTCCGTTTACTGAACTGTTCTATACTCTTCACATCCATGATACCCATATAGCGGTGGCATTGGGGCACTGTCTGTTCAATATTCCCCTGGCGATCTGGATCCTGGAAGGCTTTATGTCTGGCATTCCGAAGGAGATCGATGAGACGGCCTTCGTCGATGGATACAGTTTCCCCCACTTCTTCAGGAAGATATTCTTTCCGCTGGTAGCTCCTGGAATCGGGGTGACGGCCTTCTTCAGTTTCACCTTCTCATGGGTGGAACTGATCATCGCCAAAGCGGCAACGATAACGAATGCAAAACCGGTGGTGGTAACACTCACTGTCGGTATAGGAGCCGAAGGGGTGAAATGGGGATTGTTGGCAGCCGCTGGTGTGCTCACGATTATACCGGGCGCACTGGTAGTCTATTTCGTACGGAATTACATGGCCAAAGGCTTCGCGTTAGGAAGGGTATAACAAATGATAGTTTGGTTAGTTCAAACCTTTGGATGGATGTACTGGACATGGCAGAGCGGACTGTTTTTCATCGGGATATTCGGATCAATAGCCCTGCTGGGAGTGTTGAACAGATACAGTCCGAATGTTGACAGAAAGGGATTTCTCCCGATCGAGACGTCAAGGGGCGACCGTCTCTTCATCGGGATATTATCGGCCATAGCATTTTTCCTCTTTTGGCTCGGCCTGTTCGGGGAGAATCTGCTGTGGGTCACGGCAATAATAACGGCGATATGGTTCTTCGTCGAGTTCAAGTGGGGTTGAGCGTGGTGAAAGGGGCGAACAACAGTAGTCCCGCCGGGATTCGAAGAAAACCATAAAAAAAATACAAGGAGAGGATTATGAGAAAAGTTCTTGTACTGCTGATTGCAGTAGCCCTTCTGATTGTGCCAGCTTCTCTGTTCGGTGGAGGTCAGCAGGAGACCGTTACGGCGGAAGAAAGCGGCGCAGCGATTGAGAAATGGATTGAAGTGTTTTCACCTTCGGTCCTAAGCAAAGAGGAACAGAGAGAAGAACTCGAGTGGTTTGCCAAAACTGCTGAACCGTACAGGGGTCTGCATATCAAATCAGTAGCTGAAGGTATCAACACTCACAAATGGGAGTCCGAGGTACTGGCTAAAGCCTTCGAAGAGATAACCGGTATCAAGGTGACCCACGACATCATCGGTGAAGGTGAGGTCGTCGACCGCGTGCAGCGTCAGATCCAGACTAATCGGAAACTGTATGACATCTATGTAAACGACGCCGACCTCATCGGAACACACCTGCGGGCCAACAGCGCCCTGAACCTGAACAACTACATGGTTGGAGAGGGCGCCAAAGTCACCAATCCAATGCTGGACATCAACGACTGGCTGAATCCTGAGTTCGGACAGGACTATGACGGCAACCAGCTGCAGCTTCCCGACCAGCAGTTCGCCAACCTGTACTGGTTCCGCTACGACTGGTTCACCGATCCCAACATTAAGGCTCAGTTCGAGGATATCTATGGCTATGAACTTGGTGTACCCATCAACTGGGATGCCTACGAAGACATCGCCCGCTTTTTTACTTATGAAGTAAACGGTGACGGAACCATCAACGGCGAGAAAGTATACGGACACATGGATTACGGTAAGAAGTCTCCCTCGCTAGGATGGCGTTTCACAGATGCATGGCTCTCCATAGCAGGCGCCGGTGACAAAGGTATTCCGAACGGTCTGCCGGTCGACGAATGGGGAATACGTGTGGAGAACAAGATCCCGAAGGGGTCTTCCATATCCCGGGGTGGCGCTGTAAACGGCCCGGCGGCTGTATACGCACTTACCAAGTATGTGGAATGGATGAAAGAGTACGCTCCTCCCTACGCTGCATCGATGACCTGGTCCGAAGCCGGACCTACCCCCGCCCGCGGCAACGTCGCGCAACGTGTCTTTCAGTATATCACCTGGCTTTCAGATCCGGCCTTCAACGATCCCGACAGTCCTGTAACGGATGACAAAGGCATCCCCTTGTGGCGTGTTGCTCCGACTCCCCACGGAAAGTACTGGGAAGAAGGGATGAAGGTAGGTTACCAGGATGCGGGCAGCTGGACAATCCTTAAAGACAGCGTCCAGGGTGACGACCGTGCAGCCGCATGGCTCTGGGCCCAGTTCTGTGTCTCCAAGACCGTCAGCCTCAAGAAGTTCCTGGTCGGACGGACTCCTGTCCGTAAGTCTACTGTGAATTCCGACTACCTCGCGGAGCAGGAAAAACTGAATAAATACGGCGGTATCATAACCTTCTACAAATCACCTGTGGAGTATATGTGGACCGATTCCGGACCGAACGTACCGCATTATCCTCTGCTGGCCGAACAGTGGTGGAAGAATATCTCTACAGCGGTTACCGGTGAAACCACTCCCCAGCAGTCAATGGACAACCTGGCGCGCGATATGGACGATCTGATGGCCAAGATGACCCTAAAGCAGTTCTCTCCGCAACTCAATCCCGAAAGAGATCCTGAATACTGGCTCAACCAGCCTGGTTCTCCGAAGGCGGAGCGGCCTGATGAGGAGCCGAAGACGGTTCCCTACGATGAACTGTTGAAGCAGTGGACGAGTAAGTAAAATCTAAACTTCGAAACAGGGTCCCGGAAGAAGCCGGGACCCAATTCACTCATTTCTGAATACCTGTACTCGTGGAGGAATGATGAAGATAAAGACACGATTGATCATCATGAGCAGTACCTTCTTTGTCGGTCTCATTCTGATATCCGGTATGCTGTTCTACCAACTTCGTGTTAATGAATGTTACAGCGAACTGATTGAGTCCATGAAGGACCTGAAATCACATGTGTATGAAACCAATCTCCAGCTAGACAGGATGATGTTTGGTTCGGACTTAGTCGAGGAGCATGCCGCTTTTCTGAAAACCTACAAGATGATGCGTTCAGAGATGGACATATTCTTTATAGAAGAGATCTATCAGCAACTGCAGGAAGAGAATCAAAGTGTCGAGAGTGATACCACAACCCTGCAGAATATGTTCCTGATGAATGACGACAAGATGGCGGAACTCCAAGAGAATGTGCAGGTCCTCGGGGAACAGAATAAGACCTATTTGCCAGGACTGTTCAAAGCCTCGGTCTATTATGGTGACGATCTCATACAGACCACTCTCGACAGCGTGGAAATACTCTCGGAAAATTTCAGCGGACGAGTCAGCGTCCAGCTGGACACCATCGTGGAGAACATCGAAGAAACCGTTGATGGGTATGAGCGGCGTAGCCGGATGATTGTACTTACAGTGGTGGGAGCAGTAGTGTTGTTCGTTGCGCTGATGTCCTTCAGCACTATTTCTCAATTGAGAAGAAGGATCGACAGGTTCGAAGGGGGAATCCGGCGACTCGAAACAGGTAATCTGTCACAGTTGCTTTCCGAGGACGGTAAGGACGAAATCAGCCGGATCTCGAAGTCGGTCAACTCCTTTCTTACCCTCTTCTGCAGGATGATAGGCGGAATAAAGGAGCTTTCGGAGCGTACCAGCCGGCAGAAGGAGGAAGTTGACGAAACTGCGGAAGCTTCTGTTCAGGCTGTACAGGAGATCAAACAAGGGGTGAATGGCCTGAATGAGAAGTATAAACAGATGATCGAGCATCTCAGGGAGACAGAGAAAGCCTCGGCAGTAATCAAGGAGAGTCTGGATGTTTTTTCCGAGAATATTGAGAGTCAATCATCGGCGATCAACCAGTCTACCGCATCCATAGAGGAGATGAACGCTTCCATCGAGAATGTGGTAGAGATCACGAAGAAACGGAAAGAAGCCAGTGTTCAGATGGTGGAGGTGACCGAACATGGCGGGGAGAAGGTTGAGGAAAATAACAGGCTCATCGAGCAGAATGCCGATGATGCCAAGGAGGTTGAGGACATCATTACACTGATAAATGGAATAGCGAGTCAGACCAGCCTCCTGGCAATGAACGCCACTATAGAAGCGGCCCATGCTGGTGAGACCGGAAAGGGCTTCGCAGTGGTCGCGGATGAAATACGAAAGTTCGCGATATTGAACAACAGCAATTCCAAGCGTATACGTACGGTAATTCAGAATACGACCAAGAGAATAGAGGATATATTCAACGGCAGCAGCGAACTGCTGAACGACTTTGGACAGATTATATCGGAGACCCACGGGTCCGACAATGCACTGTCGGAGATAAGCGGCAGTATACAGGAGATATCGCTCGGAAGCAACGAGATCATGAAGGCGATGAATGCACTCAATACCACCACCGATCAAATCCAGAGAAGGATGGGAGAAATTCGTACGAGTATTGCTGATACTACCAGCGCTATTAAAAACGTATATTCCATCGGTAATGAGGTAAATACTGAAATTGACGAGTTTGAGTCCAAGATGCATGAAATCGGACAACTGATAATCAGGCTAAACAGTCTTAACAGCGAAAACAGCCAGGTCATTCATGAGCTGAACGCAGAGATGGAGAAATTCATCCTGCCAGCAGCGGAAGGTACTCTGGTGAAAGTGGATTTATAGAAAATATTAAAATAAGAATGAATAAAATACATAGACAAATAAAAACGAACAATAAATATTTTTTTACATGAGGGGAATAATAAAACATTCTGGACATGTATCCGGATAAAGCAGGAGGAAACAAATGGCTGAAGATTTTGTATGGGTCGATTTTGATCTGCTCGAACGTTTCATGGTGGATGCATTTACTGCAATTGGAATTCCTAAAGATGAGGCTGCCATCTGTGCGGATGTATTGATTACATCGGATAAGCGTGGAATCGACTCACACGGAATCGGTCGGTTCAAACGGATATACATTGACCGGATTACCGACGGCATTCTGAATACGAAGACTGAATTCGAGGTAGTGAAGGATGGTCCGACAACTGCGGTAGTGGACGGACACAACGGTATGGGAATGGCTATCGGCAAACGGTCGATGCAGATGGCCATCGATAAGGCCAGGAAGTATGGGATAGGTATGGTTGCCGTGCGGAATACCACTCATTACGGGATCGCCGGCTACTACGCACTGATGGCTATCGAGAACGGCATGATCGGGATTACAGGAACCAACGCCCGTCCCTCGATCGCCCCGACATTCGGAGTGGAGAACATGCTCGGGACCAATCCACTTACCATCGGCTTTCCGACGGACGAAGAATTCCCCTTTGTCCTGGACTGTGCTACATCTGTCTCTCAGCGCGGCAAGATCGAAGCCTATGCAAGAATGGGAAAAGATCTTCCCAAAGGATGGGTCATCAGCAAGGACGGCAGTTCGAATACCAATTCCACCCAGGTCCTGAAAGATCTGGTGGTGGGAACTGCGGCCCTGGCGCCTCTCGGCGGTATAGGCGAAGAGACTGCCGGCTACAAGGGGTACGGATACGCCACGGTTGTGGAGGTCCTTTCGGCGGCACTGCAGGACGGCAAATTCATGAAGGACCTGCTGGGATTTGACCAGAACGGGAACAAGATTCCCTATCCCCTGGGACATTTTTTCATCGCCATCAACACCGAAGCTTTTATGGGGCTGGAAGTGTTCAAGCGGGTGGCCGGTGAGATTATGCGAAAGCTGCGCGCTTCTGAAAAGATGCCGGGGGAGGACAGGATATTCACTGCAGGCGAGAAGGAACACGAAGCCTGGTTGTTCCGCAAGGACAAGGGTGCGAAGGTTGATGTTCAGCTACAGAAGGAGATCATCGAAGTACGGGATAGGTTCAAGCTTAACTACGCTTTTGATTTTGAAAAGTAGCCCGATCTCGAGAATACATGAAGGAGAATGCAGATGGATTTGAAGAAGGAGTCCTTGAAGTATCATTCAATAGGGCAGCCCGGGAAGATTGCTATAGTGACCACAAAGCCGTGTCAAACGGCTGCGGATCTTTCGCTGGCATATACGCCGGGAGTCGCACAGCCGGTCCTCGAAATCGCTAAAAATCCGGATGATGCCTTCCGCTATACCAACCGCGCCAATCTCGTAGCGGTCGTCTCCAACGGGACCGCCATCCTGGGCCTCGGAAACAGGGGCGCCCTGGCCAGTAAGCCGGTCATGGAGGGCAAGGGTGTACTGTTCAAACGGTTCGCCGATGTGGATGTCTTCGATATCGAGATTGACACCGAAAATCCCGACAAAATCATCGAGGTAGTGAAGCTGCTTGAACCCACCTTCGGTGGAATCAACTTAGAGGATATCAAAGCACCGGATTGTTTTCGGATTGAAAACGAGCTAAAGAAGATCACCAGCATTCCGATCTTCCACGACGATCAGCACGGTACCGCCATTATCTCAGGGGCGGGTCTGCTGAATGCACTGGAGATCAACGGGAAAAATATCGGCGAAGTGCAAGTTGTTTTCAACGGCGCCGGTGCGGCGGGAATCTCATGTGCCCGTCTCTTTGTGCAGATGGGTGTGAAGAAGGAGAACCTACTGATGTGCGACAGCAAGGGGGTCATCTACAACGGGCGCCCTGGTACACTCAACCCAGAGAAGGAGGAGTTCGCCGCCTATACCGACACGCGTACCCTCTCGGACGCCATGAAGGGCGCCGATGTATTCATCGGCGTGTCGGTGAAGGATGCAGTCAGTCCCGAGATGGTGAAGTCCATGAACCGCGACCCGGTTATCTTCGCCATGGCCAACCCCGATCCGGAGATCACCTATGATCTGGCAGTGGAGACCCGTTCCGATGTCATTATGGCCACCGGACGCAGCGACTATCCCAACCAGATCAACAATGTACTTGGATTCCCCTTTATCTTCAGAGGGGCCCTGGATGTTCGGGCAACCAACATCACAGAAGGAATGAAGATCGTCGCGGCCAAAGCGCTGGCTGACCTGGCCAGGGAACCTGTTCCTGACGTAGTCAAGAAGGCCTACAATAATACCGATTTCAGCTTCGGACCGAAATACATCGTCCCGAAGCCATTTGATCCCCGTGTTATCGAGTGGGAAGCGTATGCGGTTGCCAGGCAAGCAGTCAAGGAAGGCGTGGCACGGACACCAATAAGTGACTGGGATGCCTATGTGAAGCATCTGCGAAAACGGATGGAGAAGTACTGGGAATAAATCAGGCCTGAATTCCAGATAGAATAAGGCGCTGGACGAAATTTGTACAGCATCGAGCCGGCGCCGTTTCCCAGGAACAAGCAGGTGCGGGAACGATTGCTACTACTGTTGTCGCGCGAGTATCTCCTCGGCGATGATTACTTCAATATTCTTGCGGTTGAGTTCTTCTACGAAATCCCGTTTTACCTTCGCATCGGTGATCAGCATACTGATTGAATTGATTGGTGCGGTGACGAAGTTGGACACCACGCCCATCTTGGTGTGATCGGCGGCGACAATGACCGGGCCCTGTGTCCGCTCGATCATGAGCCGGCCGATCTCGGCTTCCTGATGTATCGGTGTAGTCAAACCATACTGAATACTCAGGCCGTCGATACCTATGATCGCCTTGCTGCCGCTTACCTGCTGCAGCATCATCTGGGCGAATCCACCGATGAGTGAATTGGACTGGGGACGGAACAGCCCGCCGGTAAGGATGAGTTCGATATCGGGATTCTTCACATCCATAACGGCGCTGGCGCTGCTGGTAATCACCCTGATGTTTTTCCCTGTGATGTTCCGCAGAACCTGTGAGATTGTCGATCCGGTGTTGATCAAGACTGTATCGCCTTTTTCGATGAACAGGTTTACCGCTTTGCCGATAGCTTCCTTCTCTTCACGGTTGGTCTGGTATTTTTCAGTATAGAGCGGCTCTATACTGATACGATGACGAAGTATTGCTCCGCCGTGGGTACGGTCGAGGATCCCCTGTTTCTCCAGTAGATCAAGGTCCCGGCGAATGGTTAGCTCGGTCACATTGAAGAGTTTACTCAATTCGGCCACCCGTATGATTCCGTTCTCTTGGATCATCTTCTGAATCCGATGCTGACGATCAACGGGAATGATGTTTTCAGTCATAGTGCGCTCCACAATAAGAATAACTGAATTGTAGAAGCAGAATCGATGGTTGTCAATCAAACCTGAGTGTTTATGTGCATATTAGTATTAAAATAGTGATTATATTTTATCAGAAAAGAATGTTTCTTGACAGTCAGAACGTCGGCCATTACAATATTTGGGAATGATCTTACAAGGAGAGTAACACTATGGCTGGTAAAAAATACATTGGTGCGATCGATCAGGGAACCACCAGCACCCGGTTCATTCTCTTCGATCACGGTGGACAGATAATCGCTTCCCATCAGATGGAGCACAAACAGTATTTCCCTCAGGCCGGGTGGGTCGAGCACGATGCAATGGAAGTCTGGGACAACACGCAGAAGGTGATACGGAATACTCTTCAGCAGGCTGGGGCCGCAGCAGAGGAGATCGCCTCAATCGGGATTACCAACCAGCGGGAGACAACTTTAGTGTGGGATCGGGAGACCGGCCGGCCGTATTACAAGGCCATCGTGTGGCAGGACACAAGGACCTCATCCATAATCGCGAAACTGGCAACGAAAGGGGACAAGAACTGTTTCCGGGAAAAGGTAGGGTTGCCACTGGCAACCTACTTTTCCGGCCCGAAACTGAAGTGGATCATGGAAAACGTACCGGAAGCGGCCGAAGCGGCCCGGACCGGTAAGGCCCTGTTCGGCACCATGGACACTTGGGTTGTATGGTGGCTTACTGGCGGACCGAACGGGGGCGCCCACGTGACTGATGTTACCAACGCCAGTCGTACCATGCTTATGAATATCAATTCGCTTGAGTGGGACGAAGAGATGCTGCAGGTGATGGGGATACCTCCTTCCATACTGCCGGAGATTCGGCCCTCCAGCGATCCCTGCCTGTACGGCTTCACCCTGGAGGACGGACCTCTGTGCGGCAGGATCCCGGTAGCCGGCATTCTGGGAGATCAGCAGGCGGCGCTGTTCGGTCAGACCTGTTTCAGCCCCGGAGAGGCGAAGAGTACCTATGGGACCGGAGGGTTCCTGCTGTTGAACACCGGTACCGAGGCGGTACAGTCGAAGCACGGACTGCTGACTACGTTGGGATACAAGATCGGAGATCAGCCGGCGGTGTATGCCCTGGAGGGATCGATCGCCGTGGCGGGGTCCCTGGTGCAGTGGTTCCGCGATAATCTCCAGATGATAAAAGAGGCTCCAGAGATCAATACCCTTGCCGGGCAGGTGGAGGACAACGGTGGAATCTACATAGTGCCGGCCTTTTCCGGACTCTTCGCGCCCTACTGGAACAGCAACGCCCGGGGAGTGATTGCCGGGCTGACCCATTACGTGACCAGGTCGCACCTAGCGCGGGCGGTCCTTGAGGCAACCGGATACCAGGTGGCCGAGCTCATAGAATCGATGGAGAAGGACTCCGGCGTGAAGCTGTCCGAACTGAAGGTGGACGGCGGTATGGTGGCCAGCGAGCTGCTGATGCAGTTTCAGGCGGATATCCTCAATGTCAGAGTTATACGGCCCGAAGTGATCGAGACGACTGCCCTCGGCTCCGCTTATGCCGCCGGTCTGGCAGTCGGTTTCTGGACCAGCCAGGAGGACCTTCGGTGTAACTGGAAGGTGGGTAAGACCTGGGACCCGCAGATGCAGGACAAAAAACGCACAACACTGATGAAGGGCTGGAAGAAGGCAGTACAGCGAACTATGGAATGGGTTGAATAAATAATAGAAAAAGTGATCGAGGAGTTCAAGGCGATGTAGACTCGTAAATTATTTTCCATAAACCTGCGTAAAAAATATCAGAAACAGTTAAACAATCTCGCAATAGACTTTTATATTTAAGTAGTGTTCAGAACCGTGGGGATAGAGTTACGATAAACCTTTGAATATCCAGGAATTATATTCAAATCTATTGTCCTGTCGGGATTTTATCCAATTTCCCGGTATTTTAGGGGACTGAAGATTATCCATCCCCACGGTTCGGGACACTACAAAAACATTTTGAAGCTTTCGTAACTGCCGCATAACTCGTCTTTCTGTTTGATTATCAAGAATGCAGTCTTCAGTTTGACTGGGGCCTTCCGCCAGGTGATGAGGTCAATGATTTCGTACTGATGTTTTTAAACTCGTCCTGAATCGGGCTGTTCCTCTCGTTGGAGGGCAGCAGGCTGTGCAGCTCCTTTGATAATGCGTCATCGGATTCTGATAGCGCATTGAGTACTATCCCGTTTCCCAGCATCGCTGATCAGGAGGATCGACTGATGCTGACTCAGGCGTCGGTAAATGTCTTTAAGATCGTTGATATTCATTCTTCGATATCCCATGTGTACTCCCGCTCATTTTCTTGACAACGGGAATTGTACGTGAATACCGAAAAAAAGGTGGGGAATTGTGATTACTCTAAGGCCTGTTTTAATGAGGAATTTAGATTACCCGCGACAGGCTATGACTGCGCAATTGCATGGAAAGGAAATATTTTTTCTGAAGGACTGCCGGATTATCGGCATTCAGGAGCCGGTACAATCTTCGGCATATATGAGTGAAGTTTGTGAAGCAGGTCTTCCGATACCATTCTCCGCTTGTAGGAGAGGTAGTATGTTGCGAGAATTTCCGGGAGATTATACCTTAATTCGGTGCAATACCCGCGGCCGCCAGCGTTTATTTGTCGGCGCCCCAGATAGGGACACCCTCCCATACACTGGGGCAGAACCTTGCACTCAAGACAACGGGGAAAATTGAAAGCGCTCCATGTGTCCCACTCCTCAAGGTTTCTCTTCATTCTCCGGGATCGTTCCTTCCCCGGAAGAAGGCCGATAGCATTTTCCGGCTGGGTCACATCATTCCAGCATCTGCACAGCAGTCCGTCCGGACGAATCACCCAGGACGCGGTGCTGTCTGCAAGACATACATGACTCCTGGAGACGGGGAGGCTCAGCCCCCCGTACCCGCGGTTGACTGCTTCCAGCAAGAGACGGGCCTCAATTTTCGACCAGTCCTGTCCGTGAATACAGTATTCCGCCACATCTTTACACAGATTCGTATAGGGGATCACCGGGGAAAAATATGCCCGGACACGCCCGCGGAGTCCTGCAGCATCCAGCTGATCAAAAAGTTCCATGATGCCGAGGACATTTTCATGATCAATATTTATCCGGATTACGATATGCAGCCGCTTATCCGCCAGCACTATGTTTTCAAGGATTCTGTCAAAGGTCTCCTGACCACCAGATACGGGCCTCCTCAGATTATGGCTGGTCCGCGGACCGTCCAGCGTAATCTGGACATCCTCCACCCCGAGATCCGCCAGAGAGGCACTGATTTCAGGAGTTAACAGGTACCCGTTGGTAATGATCGAGGAGGTATATCTCAGACTCCCGGATGCGATATCAAGGAATTTCTGCGAAAGATTCTCGATGACGGAAAAGGCGAGAAGCGGTTCTCCTCCGAACCAGGTAACCGAAAGAGAAGAGACGGAAGGTTCCTGTTCTCGGATAAACCGTAGAATTCTATCCTCCACAGAGGCCGACATTATTCCCGGAGGATGGTGCTGGTAACAGTAGAGGCATCTGAAATTGCAGTTAAGAGTTGGACAGACTGTCAGTCCGAGGAATCCGTTCTGGTACCTGCGTGCCGCCTCATAGCGCTGCCTCATGAAGGCGACCTCATCCAGCTCTTCTGGTACAAGAACCGCGTGTTTCTGAAATAATTTATGCAGCTTAAAGCTTTTTGCGGACAGCCGCCGGTTCGGGGTCCTGCAGCAGACGGGAAACGGCAGCACGAAAGGCATTCGGCACTTCCATAAGACGGCCGCTCAATCCTGCATAGACCAGGAGGATCCCCGCCTCCTGGAGATCAACAGTGGTCAGGTATCTCGAGACTTTCCATCGGGCCGGGGTATGTATGTTGGAACTGTTCCCTTGAGGCATGCGGACCGGAGAAGACCGAATGATTAATCCGGGCGGTGCTCGGTGTCCCGATTTCTGTTCAGCACGGAGAGATCAAGCCCGTTATTACAGACAAAACGGTGGACGGCGACAGCAAGTTCCGTGTAGTCGGCCTCATGAAAGTGGGTAATAAGATCTTGAACAAACGGATGATTCCAGTTTGCTTCAAGATCCGTGATGCAGTCCACGATCCCCTTCTGTTTGGTGCACTTGTTCTCGCCGCAGCCGTGTTTGTCGCAGGTATTCTCCTCGCATCTATAGATGCCGCAGCTCTGGTTTCCGCAGGAATTCCAGTCGCAGGAGTTGTTGGGGCATTTGGGATGGGTCATATCCTGATCACCACAGGTGTTGCTGCCGCAGGTAAACTCATCCAGGCCGAAGCTGAAATCGCCGAAACCGACGGAGGAGAAGAAGGGCAGATCGCTTCCTCCGATAAGGTCGGGATCAAGGATTATGCCGGCGGCGGGGCCGGTTATCAGGACTTCTTTAAAACTGGCGGGATGATTCTCCCGCAGGCCTGATCGGGTGATGAAATCCCGGGTACTCTTTAGCCAGCCCTCGGGGAGAGGATCCTGCATGCCTTCCGGAGAGAGGGCTATCAGGGGCTGAAGGGCCCGAAAATCCCGGCGAATGAAGGAACAGGCGAGTTTCAGCGCCCGGCCGAGGGATCGCCACCGGTGGCGGATTACCGACAGCAGAGAGAGGGATTTCAGGTGAAGTGTGCTTCCGGGGCCGTTCTGATTACTGTTTTTCTTCATTTCTTTCCTCCAATAGATTTTATTTGCCTGAAGGAGTAATGAATATGCTGCGGATGTTACTTTAAAATCTCCACCTGAATATTCAACCCGATCCCGGATATTGTCAAGAGAAAGCGGCCTTTCACGGCGATTAATTATATGTCCATGGAATCGAAATCCGCGGTTGTACAGTACGGGAGAAAGTTACAGGAGAGGAAATAGTAATTACCTACGGAAAAAAGAAGGAAAATGTCACTGTAGTAATTCCTTATTCCTCTTATTAAAAACGGAATCAAATTTAATGTGACATCATGATAACTGGTGAAACGAGATTATGCATCCAATCAAGCAAAACTGAATACCAGCATAGAAAATGGAATCACTATTCTTTTTAAGAAAAGACAAACAATACCATTGTATTCCTCACCGTTATGGTGCTTCCATACCGGAAAACATGTGAGTTTATAAGAGAAAATTCACCCCACCGAAATGGTAAACTATCTTATTGAATTGCCCTGCATTGCTTCAGAATTAATTCGATTTTGACTATTGTTGTAAACGGGTCTGTTTTCCTTTTTCCAGGAACGCATCCTTGAGCATCCCCATTATTTTCTGCGTCAGCGACCTATGAATGATTCCGTTCACCTTTAACAGGTGATCGGGATTCAGTCCTTCGCGGTCTTCGCTTGTTCTGAATACAAAAACATGTATTGTGTCGTTTGCAAGCACCCGTTTCAAACAGAGGACCGCGTCAGTCTTGATAAGGATTCCTTTCAGGTTCATTTGTATTTCGTATATCTTTTCATGCATGGGGAATTCTGTTCTGTCGCCGGGAAAGATACACGAAAAATGACTGATGCTTATATCACGAAGAATACAGCGGTATTCTCTCCCGCGATATACGAAATTCGCTTTGTACGAGTCACCGCACATAGCACGTAAAAACCGCCGCTGCCCCTTTGCCTGGTTCGCACACAGAACGTTCATAAACCGGTACAGATTTTTCGACTTCTGAAAGTCCATAGAAATGCATCCGCAGATAATACCGATTTTATACAGATAAAGCCATTCCCGTTTACGGATTTCTTCCTGGGTAATACGTTTCTGATATATTACACCGATCATGGCCCGTTCGCCGTATGTGTTTTGCAGATTTTCTATGAACGCAGGCCATTCTATTCCCTGAACAGGACGGTCAATGTTGAAAAAGAGAATAACCCGTGGAAACAACGAAAGAATAGTATGGATCTTCGACTCAAGTGGGCAATACGGATCGTCATGTATAAAATACGTTTCGTATCCTTTGAGAAAAAAGCTATTGAGAAATTCTTCAGGAAAAAGCGATAAATCCGGTACTACAAAGAAGGTCTTGATACCTAACACCAATTCTCGTTTTTCGTTACTCATACATTTTCCTTGACATATACATAACTTAGAATACTAATGAAAATTTATAACTTGAGTTTTAATTATAAAGACACTCTGGTATATTTCAAGGAAAAATTTCGTCAATTAATGATATTTTAGTTTTATCTCCAGAAGATAAGTAACGATGAACAAAGGAATGCTGTTTTTGTAATTATGACTGCCCCTGGCTGCCTTTGGATTCAAATGGATTGTCCGATTTCAAAATGTTTATGGAGAAGCCATAGTTGTCTTTGGCTCATCGCGCGAAGGCAAGGACGATACCGCTCTGATATATCCTAAAGACGCCATACTGTTCGATTCGAATGGTATGTTCCAAGCAGCCGGAATACACTGCTTTTGAAGCCCATTACTATATTCGGGAAGGTCTCGGGAAGTGAGAAATGAAATATATCCGACAGAATTATTAATGAGAAAATGATAAACCCTGATCCTACATAGGGCAATGTTCAGGGATTTGATAGTCGTGCCCGTGATACAGCGTATTGAGCTGAACTGAATGTTGTTCGTCCGGAAAGCACTGATCTCTCTGCTCATAACACCCGAATGTAATTCTCAAAATGTGGATTTACCTGGGTGTACGTACCGCCCTGAACGGATATCAGTCTGTTGTAGGCCGAGTACTCCACTCCGTAGGAGTGGAGCCCTATTCCTGTTGACAACTGCACTGGCTTTCAGGTAAATACTATCCTGTCAATAATTATCCTTTCACCGATCCCATGAGCAGCCCTTTTATGATCATCTTTAAAAGAAACATGTAAATCAGTACCACTGGAAGTGTAGAAATGACTGCTCCGGCACATATCTGGTTCCACGCGGCGACAGTTGTGCCTTTCAAGTTTGCAACTGCTACCGTGACGGGCTGGGAGTGAACCCCCTGAGAAAGTGTTAAGCCATAGAGAAATTCGTTCCAGATATTGGTGAACTGGAAAATCATGACCACAGAAAAACCGGGAATTGAGAGAGGCAGAAAGATGAATCGGTAGATTTTTGGAACATCACAGCCGTCCACGACGGCGCTGTCAATAATCTCATCCGGAATGCTATCATAGTAGTTCTTGAAAAGCATCGTGGTGATGGGAACACCATAGGCCGTGTGGGTAAGAACCAGAGAGGTAATCGTATTGTAAAGACCAGCTCTCCCCATGAAAAGTACGAGGGGAATGAGAATGGATTGGGGGGCGATATAAAATCCTATTATAATGGTGATAAAAAGGGCGTTGGAGCCTTTGAATTTGAACTTGCTGAAAATATAACCCGTAATCGAACCGACGAAGGACGAGATGAGTGTGGCCAGTACGGTCATAATGATACTGTTCCGGAGGGAGGGTTTCAGGCGCTCAAAGGCCTGCTTGTAGGATTCTATCGTTGGATCCGCAGGAAGCCGGACCGGTCCGTATTTAATCTCCTGGGTTGGTTTAAAAGAGGTATTTACCAGGGAATAGATGGGCAATACATAGACTATGACAAGAATCAGGAGAGGAATGTATACCCATCGAAAGTGTCTTTTTCGGGTGCTCATTTTTGTCCTCCCGTTTTTCTAATTGAAGAGATAACAACCGGAAGGATGATAATGAGGATCGAAAGAATAAACATGAAGGTGCTGATGGCAGCCCCAATGCCGAAACGGTTGTAGTTAAAGGTAACCCGATACATGTAATTTGCCAGCACCTCGGAAGAATAAGCGGGACCTCCTCCAGTGAGAAGCCATACAAAATCGAAGACCCTCAGTGAATACATAAGAAGCAGCAGAAGAACCGTGAGGGTAGCTGGTTTCTGAAGCGGAAGAACCACACGGACATATTTCTGGACGAGGGAAACTCCGTCCACTTCTGCGGCATCAAGGATGGTTTCAGAAACCGATGCAATCCCCGAATAGTAGACCAGAGTGGCAAATCCGGAAAACTGCCAGACGTAGACCAGAACAATCGAGAAAAGAGCCTGATTCGTGGATGTGAGCCATGGCTGAGCGAGAAACCCCATACCAATGGATTGGAGGACCGTGTTGATAACCCCCCCATTGGGCATGAACATCCAGCTCCACATGATGGCGGAGGCAACAAATGAAAAAGAAAGGGGAATAAGGTAAATCGTACGAAAAACCTTCTGTCCTTTTACCCCCAAATCAAGCAGAACTGCCGTGATAACCCCGAGGGGTATCGTAAGCGCAACGAAGAGCACTGCCAGAATGAGGGTCTGCTTTAGAGCCCGGAGGAATACAGGGTCGTTGAGGAAGATTTCCCTGTAGTTGGCAAGCCCGTTAAAGGTCCCCATCCTTCCGATGGTACTCCAGTCGGTGAAGGAAACCTTGATACTCCAGGCCAGGAAACTATACACAAATAGTCCGACAAGAAGACAGGCAGGAGTCAGGAACATAAGAATATATAATTTGTTTCGAACGTTGAGAATCATGAACTACCTCGAGACAGACAGATTAAGTATACTCGAGAGCGCTCCGGTTGTGAGGGCTCTCGAGCAACGACACAGACGCCCTCAAATTATCTATTTGAAAATTGTTTTGTAAGCTGCAGCGTAGTCTTTTACTCCCTGATCGACATTGGGGTTCTCCATGAACCCGCTCAACATACTGCCGATGACACCGAGGTACTCTTCCGGGGGCTGGGCAAAAATAGACTGCACGATTTTCGTTTTTGGGTTACGGAAATCGGAGAGAATATCAAGAGATATCTCATCGTACATGTCCGTAGGGGCGTCAAGACGAGGAGGGGTTGCGCCTTTGAGCGGACAGAAAACGGTTTCCGCTTCGGCGGTAGTCAGAAACTTCAGCCATTCCATGGTTATGTCTGGATGCGGTGCATTTTTGCAGAGACTGAAACCGTCGAAGTGCAGGGTAAAAAATCCGTTCGTACCTGGATTTGGGATATAATCGAAGTCGACTTTCGGTTCCCAGCCAGCAGCGGTAAAGTGACCCTTGGCCCAGTCTCCCATGGAGAAGAAAACTCCCTCGTCTCTCATAAGAACATCTGCCGCCTGATCCCAGGTAAGGGCTGAATAATCGTTGTTGATGTATCCCCTTTCGATGAGTACTGAAAGGAATTGAAGCATTTCCCGAATTGCCTGATCGTGTGCAGGGTCTGCTTTGCCGTTATAGAGCCTGGTGATATATTCCGGACCGCCGTGCGGGGCTCCAAGAATCATCTGTTCCGTAATCTGTCCAAGCCAGAACTGTTGTCCAGCTCCCGCGCCGATCACAAAGGGCACATACCCGGATGTTTTTATTTTTTCCAGAACCGTGAGGATTTCATCAAAACCAGTAAAATCCATGTCAATTCCGAGCTTGTCAACGATCTTTTTATTGTACCACAGGCAGTTGTTTCTCATAATGTTAAGGGGAATCGAAACCTGTTTCCCATCCACCTGGCCCATTTTTTTTACCATCTCGGGAATGGGAAAATCCTTAAAAAGATCATCTATGGGTGTCAGTACCTCGCCGAAGGATGAAAGCATCCCCGTGCCATATGTGAGCTGGAATGTGTCAGGTGAATTGCCGGCCATGACCATTGTCTTAATCTGGCCGCGCATTACGCCGCCGCCGCCGCCGGATACAGGATTCTCAACGATCTCGAGCTCCGGATGATCTTCCAGAAATGCCTGAAAAAGGGCATCGATAGCCTCTTTTTCACCACCAGCCGTCCACCAATGGTAGACGATCATCTTTTCAGCCTCCGGTTTATCCTGTGCTCCTCCGGCATACAGGGAAAGCGAAAATCCTAATAGTGCGATCAATAACAGCAAATACAGTTTTTTCATTTTTTCCTCCGTTTTTTACCCGCAACACGGGCTTATGTAAGAATTCTATTACTCTTTCCCGGCAAGCCATCTGACTGCATTTCGCCAGAAGGCTGCATAATCTTTCCATTCAATAAAAGCTGTACCCCAGTGCTTGCTGAGATCTGAAGCAAATGCCATTGTACGGCCTTTACCAAAATCACCTACGGTAATGAAGGGGTTGTCCTCAATAGTAGCAAGTACCTCTCCCTGTTCTTTCGCGCTGATTTTGTTGTATCCTAAAAAAAGAGGCCAGGATGTATCGATACCTTTGAGCACCGGATGCTGCTTCTGAAGTACCACGGGAGCAATCCCCTGGGGTTTTTCCACGCGATCGTCGTACGGAAGCATGTTGACCGGTAGAATTTCCTCCACCTGTGTATCATGGTAGCCGGGGATTCCCCGTATCCCTTCAAAACAGTTCCATCCCCCGCCCATGCAGAAACCTCCGCCTTGAGAAACGTAATCCCGCAATACATCCAGTCGATTTGGACCCATAGGAACGGTAAACATGTCCGGATAAAGTTGAATAGTGTTTTTCCCGGTATCACTGAAGATAATTACATCGTATTTGCGCATCTCTTGAACAGTCTTGGGAAAGTCAGTTAAAGCAATATGGTTCGGCATATGAATCGCTTCAATATCGTCGAATTTGCTGAGAGCATCCATAAACCACACGGAGAAGTTCTCGTACCCTCCGAGGGGGACCATGTCGAAACCTTTGATATGCATTTTTAAAACAAACCAAGTTTCTCCAACCAGAAGAATTTTTGTAGGTTGTGACATTTGTATACTCCTTAATTTAGTTAAATCATCCTGAAAGCATTAAATATTGAAAATGTTAACGTTAACAAATCATGTTACCATAGACTGATGTGTTGTCAAGGGCTTACCTGTACGTTTTTAAACAAAAAAAAGAATAGTGAGTAAGTCGATCTCAGTAGACAGGAACCGGACCGCAAGATTCACGGATCACTGCTTCCGCTTCAAGGATGATGTGTGATTCCTTTGGTTTTTCCGCGTCGATCGAATCAAGAAGAAGCTTGACCGCCAAGTTAGCAATCGTATGCATCGGCTGACGCATGGTTGTTATCTTCGGAGTGGTAAAGGAGGCCATTTCAATATCATCGACTCCAACAATTGAAAGATCTTCAGGAATTTTAATATTGTGTTCATACGCTGATTTGATAAATCCGACAGCCATGTGGTCGTTGGAGGAAATGATCGCTGTAGGGCGGCGTTCGGCAAGGCTTTGAAAATAGATGCATGCTTCGTATCCCGAATAGGATGACCAGTCACCAGGAAAGAGTAATTCTTCGCTGAAAGGGATATCTCTTTTTTTTAAAGATTCTTTATAGCCAAGGAGACGATGATACGCATTAATAACCGTAAGATCTCCGGTGATCAATCCAATCCGGCGATGCCCCAGTCCGTACAGCCTGTCCACGAAATATTCGATAAGTTTAAAGTTATCCACATCCACGAAGCTGAGTCCCGGAAGTTCGCTTCGGGAATGTATGAGAACAGCGGGAATTCTGTTTTCAGAAAGCGCGATTAATCTTTCATCGTTAGTTTCGGCTCCAATGATTATGAGACCGTCAACCTTCTTATGCTTGTACAAAAGGGTAAGGTCCCTGCCGTTTTGGTGTTCCTCCGAGCCGATGAGCAGATCGTAATTATGTGGTCCAAGGGTTTTCTCGATATTGTAGATCAATTGAGTAAAATAAGGTTCTGAGAGTACATAGTCGATTTTTGGAAGAATCATTCCAATGGTCATGGTTTTTTTGCTGTTAAGGGCCCGCGCCATGGCATTCGGATAATACCCAAGGACCTCTATGGCGTGTTGAACCTTCTCTCTAGTTTCCAGTTTCACTCTGGGGTCTCCATTAACCACCCTGGACACAGTCATGAGAGATACATTCGCCATTTTTGCCACATCGTGTTGAGAAGCCATACAGTTTTTCCTCGGTTGCTTTTGATTATATACATTTCAGGGAGATTATTCCAGAAACTCTTTTATGAAGCAGTAAGGTTCTTTCAAAATTATAAGTATTACCATGGACGACAGGTTTATGGTTCTGGTGGGGGCACGGAAACCATCAACCTGGACTCGCAGGTCTGCTGCATACTATTCCGTACAAAACATCTGATATTATCGAAAAATGATTGTCAGATTACCTGAAAAAGCAGACCCGATGGGTCCTGTAAAAAGCTGCTGGGGTTCAAAACGGCCATCATGAGCGTATGCACCGTGAACTGGAAGAGAGAGATATGTACCCGATCGCCGGGGTATTCGCTGCAGACCCAGCAGCGCAAGCTGAACAAGTTTGTGAAGGAGTACAACGAGCTTAAGGCCCATGAAGCGCTGGGGTGTGAAACAGCCGAATTCAGTCCATAAAATTTCCGATAGAAAATACCCTGAAACGATAGTAGATCGGAGAAATTTCGAGGAATGTGATCAAGAAATACGTCAATCCCTATGGAACGGTACACAGGGAAAAAAAAGCTCTCTATTACAACGGCCCTGGCTGGCTAATAGTCAGCGATGTTCTGGTTAGAACACAGAAAGTTAGATAGGTAATAGATGGAGGTGTCATCATCGGTGTTAAACTGCGGGAATCACGGAATGAAATTGCAGACTCCGGCTTGAATAAAAGGGCAGTACTGCCTTGTAATGATTGTAACCAAACAATTTAAATGAACTGCGCCCAATTGTCAAGACAGTTTTATAGGAAGTTTAAGGTGTACTCCTCCCTCCTGTTTTATTCTACGCTGCCAACGGCAGCGGGTTCTCCGTAGCGAATGATTGATGCATCTCTTCCGGTGTCCTGTACTCCAGCGACTGGTGTAGCCGTTCGGTGTTGTAGAACGTGAAGTAGTGTTCAATCCCATGATGTAATTCCACCATGCTCTCATATGACCGCAGGTAGATATCCTCATATTTCAATGAGCGCCACAGTCGTTCGACATACACATTGTCCAGTGCGCGGCCAACCCCGTCCATGCTGATCTCCACCTGGTGTTCTTCCAACACCGACAGGTAGGCCCTGCTTGTGAACTGGCTACCCTGATCCGTGTTAAAGATCGCCGGGACCCCATAGGTCTCGATCGCCTCCTGCAGCGCGGCAACACAGAATGACGGATCCATGCTATTCGAAAGCCGCCAGCTCAAGACCTTACGAGAGTACAGATCCACTATAGCCACCAGATAGACGTGCCCCTGCGGAAGACCAATATAGGTGATATCACTGGCCCAAACCTGATTGGGATGCCGTATTTGCTTACCGCGCAACAAATACGGATATTTCTTGTGATCGTTGCGTGCCTTGCTCAGATTTGGCCCAGGATATAATGCCCGCAGTCCAAAACGCTTCATCAGCCGCCTGACTCGTTTTCTGGTCAGGTGAGGATGCTCAGGTAACAGCACTCGTGATACTTTGCGATAGCCGTAAAAGGGGACCTTCTTGTGATACTCCAGGATGACTGTGAGATCCTCCAGATCCGTCTCTGTTCGCATATCTCGGCCTTTGCGGTAGTAGGAGCTCCGAGTGACCTCAAGAGTACGACACTGCTGCGCTATGCTCAGCTCGGGATGGTTCGGATCAATCATTCCGGATCTTTCCCGTAATACTCGCGGTGTTTTTTTTTGAGAAATTCGTTCACAACTGTCAGTTCTCCAACCGTTCGCAGCAGTTGGTCGCGCTCCTGCTCAAGCCTGCGCTCCTCTTCTCGCTTCTTATTAGGACGCTCGAAAGTCGCAGGAAGATTGTCCGGCAGCTGCTTTTTCCACTGCGATACCTGGTTCGGATGCACATTCTCCTTCACGGCCTCGCAGGCCAATAGACATGACGAACGGTAGCCTCTCCTGTCCGTGAATCCTTCATGAACAGGATATCAAACCTACCGGCTCACGGTATTCTTTTTATCATTCCTCCTTCTTCGTAAGATATTCTAAACTTACGTCATTTTAAGTACTGCTGTCTGTTCGTTAACGTACACAGGGTGGGAGGAAAAGATCTAAGAATTATTACGATGGGTTGGTGCGATTTTACAAGTGCGGTTGATTATAGAGAGTATAATATATCACAGAATAGCTGACAGGCGTGTTACGAGGAGCATTACATATCGAATTCCAAAACACTCCTCGTCCCGACGGAATCTTTCCGGTTTCCAATCGTATAGCATCCATGTAATTGATCGCTGAGCATTCTGACCAGGGTGAGTCCGAAGCCTGTTGCCTCCTCAAGGGTAAAATCTTCGGGAAGCCCGCGGCCGTTGTCTTGTATGCTAAGGGTTACATGATTTTCTTTCTTGGTCAGTACAAGGCTTATCAAACCGTCGGATCTACCGGAAAAGGCATATTTCATGGTATTGGTAATGAGTTCGTTAATAATGATTCCGAGGGGAAACAGTGTTTTAGAAGAAAGATAAAAATCAGTTATACGGGTGTCAATTGAGTGTTTTGTTTTGTCGAAAAACAGGTTACGCAATGAATCGATAAGGCCTTCAATATAGCTCTTTACAGAGCCTTCGCCATAGTCTTTCTGTATCAGGAGTTTGTCGTAGAGAGCGCTCATGCTGTTTATACGGCCGACTGCATCCTGCAAAACAGAGAGAGCCTCCTCGTTGGTAACGGATTGGATCTGCAACGAGAGGAGGGATCCAATAGTGGAGATGTTGTTTTTTATTCGATGGTGGACCTCCCGCAGAAGAATCTCCTTCTCTGAAAGCTGCTTTTTCAGTTCATCTTCCATCTGCCTGCGGCGGGTGATATTTACAAAGTTAATTACCGCCCCTTTGATTATGTTATCCATGGTGCGATAGGGCAGAATGCGCATGGTAAACCAGTCGCCCCTGCTGTTGCGTACCTCCATCTCCTTGGGGGTGAGGCTTGCGAGCACCTCCTGGATATCAGCAATCATGTTGTCGTAATTGTCCAGGTTGGAAACGATGTGCCCAACAGGCCGCCCAATATCACTGCCTATCAGGTTGATTACCTCACTGGTAGTGGGGGTAAAGCGCAGGATCCGAAGCTGGTGGTCGACAAAGATGGTTGCAATGCCGGTACCCGATAGCAGATTGTTCATATCATTGTGGGCCCTCCACAGATCCGCTACCTTACTCTGCAGTTCGGTGTTGACCGTGGATAGTTCCTCATTGACTGACTGCAGCTCCTCCTTTGACGTCTCCAGCTCCTCGTTGGTCGACTGGAGTTCTTCGTTCATCGATTGCATCTCTTCGTTGGAGGATTTCAGCTCCTCGTTCGCAGTCTCCAGCTCTTCGTTTGTTGTTTGAAGGTATTGCTCTTTGGCCAGCAGTTCCTGTCGGAGTTCCGCGATACCTCCGTCGTCAAGCTCAGTATTTCGCTCGAATTGCATATCCCCTTCGGCTGAGTCGTCGATTCCCTCTTCCAATACCACCAGGTACAGCGGTGGGTCTGAAGGTGCACCGGAAAGATCTTCTGCCGGGCAGACACTCAAATTTACGGAACTGAAATGATCGTTGGTTTTTACGCGCAAGCCGGCGCGACGGAGGGTTACTCTATCCTTTGCGACCTTACGCAGGGCTAAAGTCAGTTCGTGACATAAACCTTCCCGGGCCATCTTGAGAATGTTGTAGTGTCCTACCTCTCCAGTAGCCGGTTCCAGGAACATCCCCGTACGCCCGTGGAGGTAGAAAATGTCCCCCTGTTCGTTAACCAGCGCACTTGCGGGGGCAAGCTTCTGAAGGATAGCCTTTTCCGCAAGCTCACGCAGGGGAATATTTTTTACTTTATCCTGTGGGCTGCTTTTTCGATAGGTCATCTCGGAGGAGGGAAACATGGAAGGCAGAAAGCTGCCGAAGGAATTGTAGTGTGAAACCCCAATGGTATCCTTGCGCTGATACAGCTTGCCTCGGCGATCGAGAGTGTTAAAAAGATCGGTGCTTTCTCCGATGCTTTCCGATGTACCCAGAAACAACATGCCCCCCGGACGCAGGGAATAGTGAAAAAGCGGGATGAGTTTCTTGTGTAAATCCCCGTTGAGATAGATCATGAGGTTTCGACAGCTTATAAGATCTATATTGGAAAAAGGCGGGTCTTTGATAATATTCTGCTCGGAGAAAATCATCACATCCCGGATTCTTTTACTTATGCGATAGCTCTCCGGTATACCCTCCGATGTGACTGACTCCTCGGTAAAAAATTTGGAAAGGCGCTCCGGACTCATGTCGGCGGCGATACTGGCAGGATAAATACCGCTGCGGGCGGCGGAGATAGCCTGCCCGTCAATGTCGGTAGCAAATACCTGGAGGTTATAGTTCTCATTTAAGGTGTCCATATACTCATAGAAAAGAATGGCAATAGAGTAGGCTTCCTCGCCGGTGGAGCAGCCGGCTGACCATACACGTATGAAATCCCCCGGGCTTTTCCCGGTAAAGAGGTTTTGGGCTATTGTTTTTTCCAGTGCACTGAAAGCTTCTGTGTCCCTGAAAAAAAGCGTCACCCCTATCAGCAGGTCCCGAAACAGTGCATCGAGCTCATCGTTTTTCTGATGTATATACTCCACATACTTCTCGATTCCATCGATCTGGAGAAGTGCCATACGCCGTTCGATGCGCCGTAATATACTATTCGGTTTATAATGGGAAAAATCATGGCCGCTGTGGCCTTGCAACAGTTTGAAGATGGTTCTCAGGCTATCGTCTTTCCCATCCGTAGAGGCTTTAGTGTAGGACGAAGTATCGCCGAATACTCGGGATGTATAGGAGATAAGTGCATCCGCCATCTCCGCAGGCGGGAGCACAAAGTCGGCCATGCCGGTGGAAATTGCGCTGCGGGGCATTCCATCGAATTCGGTGGAATCAGGGGACTGCACCATAAGCATGCCTCCTTCTCCTTTAATTGCCCGTATACCAATGGAACCGTCGGTCCCGGTTCCCGAGAGTACCACAGCAATGGCTCTTTCACCCTGGTCGTGGGCGAGGGAGCGGAAAAAAAAGTCTATCGGAAAACGATGCCCGCGCGGGGCAGAGGGCTCGTGGAGGTTCAACTTGCCGTCTATAAATGACATATCGTATCCCGGCGGGATAATATAGGCGCAGTTAGGAAAGACCGTCATTCCATCTTCAACCTCTAAGACTTGCATATGTGTGTAACGCTTGATGAGCTCTGCGAGCATACTTTTGTGATCCGGAGCAAGGTGCTGCACAAGTACAAAGGCCATTCCCGGGTCGGTTTCAGCGGACATTCCGGAGAAGAAAGCTTCAAAGGCCGCCAATCCCCCGGCCGATGCGCCAATGCCTACGATTGGGAATGAGCGGGATGGCGGAGCTGAGGTGTTGCCATGAGAGAGGAACTCTGTTTCCGTCGCTGTACTCTCCTCCAGAGCTGCTTTCTGTGTATCGGCTGATTGTTCCTCGTTTTCTTGAGGGATAGACGTATTTGATGACATTTCTTATCCGAAAATAATTCCTTCATTCAGTTTACTTTAGTCTACACTATCCTTCAACATAAAAGCAGAAGGATACACCCCTCAAGATGGGAAATACAGTAAATACCGAATAAATCGCTGGTTTTTCTGCTATGGAAGGCAGGAAGCGGATATACTTTTATCCGCCGTACAATCTTAATCAAAAAAAGTTTTCCATTCTATTTGAGATTTTAAGAGTCGGAGAGGTTCAACAGAAGTACATGGTAAACCGTCTGCTTCTGGAAAAATCCCATGTTTCCAAGGTTGTAAAGAAATTGCAAGCCATGAGACTGGCCAAGATCACGCATCTGCCGAAAGACAAGCTGGGTGAATCCTGTGGGGTTTATTTTCCGACAAAAAAATGAAAAATGAACTTCAAAGGAAAAGATGCGTTGTAATGGATGTTGTTCAGCTATTCTTAGCCCCCGCTGTCGCAATTATCATTTTCGCGCATATGCAAGAAAGCGGGGATTGGATAATTGTGAAGATTGCAGTGATTTTCCCAATCATGAAATGATCAACTTACAAAGGCAAATGCCGCATCGAGCAGAGCTGTTTGAATCTGTCGAATATCGAAAAGACTTTGGTGTTGATCAATGGATCATCAAGATGATCGATGATTACACATGTTCGAATTGCGGTGTGATTAACTCTCCATATTATGTACTAATGTAAAGAATGCGGGCATGAGCCGGGAAATAAGTATACCGAGAATTCAATTCAGGAGAAAAAATGGTGATTTTCCTCAAAATGGTCTAACTTACAATGTTTAAAGATCATACGAGGCAGATATGTTAAATTTAATCGGGATAATCAACAAATATACGATACCCATTTCAGTCAGCCTGTCAATGTTGTACTTATTCAGTTCTGCTGTAATAATGAGAACACCGGAAGTAAATATCCAGCATATATTATTTATCGCGGCACCTGCGATACTCTTTTCGCTTATCCACTACATTGCCGGCATCGCTGTCGGTATGGTATCGGTACTGATTGTTTTTTTGTGCTGTTTTGAGCAGCAAAAGGAAACACTGGCTTTATCTATATACGTGCTGTATGGGGCCGCGATCTTATTGAATGCAGGGATGTCTTTTCTCATAGGGATGCTTAAGGATGCTTATCTGCATAATAAAAAGGCTCTGCTTGAAGTAGAACAGTCAAAGGCAAAATATCAGAAAGTTGTAGACAATATAAAAGAAGGTATGATTATCGTCGATACGAGTGGATTTGTCATTTTTATGAATCGTTCCGCATCGGTCATGCTGAATCTCCCGGTCACTGACCTCGGTTTCAGTTTTCTGGATATCTTTACGACGAGCATACCTTTTGATGAAAACAGCGGAGTCGATGAAACAGGACTCGGATCAGTCTCAGAATATATTATCGAATACGATCATCCGGAACTTGGGATACGCCAGATAGCTGTTTCGGAAACCCCCTATATGAGCAGGGAAGGAAATCTATCCGGCAGCCTGAAATTCCTGCTGGATATAACTGATACGAGAGAGAAGAATGTTACCATTGAAATTCTCAGAAAACGGAATGAATACCTTTTTGCAGAGATGCATGACAGAATTGGCAATAATCTAAACGCGATAAACTCGTATATCAACCTTTATCTCAGGAACAATGATATTTCCAAATCGGAAGGTCTGGATAAGCTTGATGATATCATTCACACTATGGCACTTTTGAATTCCCAGTATTTTATGAACTTTAAACAGCAGACAGTAAATCTTGCAGCCTGCATGACCAAAATTGTCCACGATCTATCAGAAAAATACTATTACAGCACGGTTAACATTCAATTGGATTTAATAAGAAAGAATGTTCATATCGATACCGCAGTTCCTTTTGGTATGCTGTTTACCATCATAATCGCCACTATTTTGATGCTGCATAGAGATGAAGAAAACAAACCAATGATTAGCATTGATATGGAGATGGTAAATGGCAAATCAAACGTGCAGATTACCGTTGAAAAAAGCGGTTTCTTTATACATCAAGAAAACAGCGAATCCGGTAAAACTGAGAAAGAGATTGTTTCTGCATTGCTACTACAAATTAATGGAAAAGTTTCAATAGTTCCAGGAGCCGGCAACACAGTAAAGATTGTGTTCTGAGTATCACTACCAGGCAAACCTAACTATTATTTACGGCCGTGGTATTGCTGAAATATAGGTTCGGCCATGGTATGGGATTCTACAATGTGAACATATCGAATACAGTATTGCTGGGAAATTCCGGAAAAGTGAATTAGAATTATATGCATGAAGAGAGTCATTATGCTTCTTGGAGTACTTTTGCTGGTGTCTGCATGCACAACATCATCTCCGTATAACCGCGGTTCGTTAAGCGATGCCATGGAAAAGGCTAAAGATGATTATCCGGAGGAACGGGAAGTACCCAACGAGCGCGACAGAAGATCTCGAAAGGAGAAGGACCAACCCAGCCAGACTCCCATGGACGAAGCGGCAAGTATAGCATCCAACAGCGGAGGAAATATATTCTTAAGCGCCCGTGGCGGAAACGCTTTTTACAGCTCTCCTTATTTTGATTCCCTGCTTGATGCGGAGATTCTGCTGAGTTTTCGTGAAGGCAGGGCAGAGGCCGGGCTATTCGGCGGTTTTAAATCGGTAACCGCAAAGAGCGGCAGCTCCATTGAAGAATCTGTTGACGGCGGGGTGATTATTCTGCGGGCAGGAATTGAAGGCCGCTTTTATCCTTTCCCGGAGTTGAACTTTTTCTCTCCCTATATTCTGGGACAGGCGGGGGGCATCTATATGTACTGGTCATTTAAGAATCCCCTGCAGGCCGGTGCGGATACTATTACCTCCGACAGTGTCGGCGGAATGATGCTCGGTGTTGGAGCGGGAGTCAATGTGATTGATACCGACTTTTTCCGTGTCGGCGCTGTATGCATTCCGGAGACCCATCTGTTTCACAGTGAAACCCAGGAAGGTTTTCAGAACGATGTATTTGATTACTATGGAACCGTACGCTGGGCTGTGGAGGTTGGCTTCTCGCTATAGATCCGCCTTTTCTCCAGTGTGCACGATAATAACTGCATAACCGTTTTTCTCCAGGACCATTCTTTGAGTCATGGCGATAAGGGCTACGTCTTCGACGAGAAGCATGGTTTTTGACTGAATTTTCATTGATGAAAATAATAAGAAATAATTACAGCATTCACAACTGATCAAATAAAAAATCAAACAGTTTTTTGGTATGAGTTTTAGTCTCACAAATCACGAGTCTCAATCCTTGTGAAAATCATATCAGCCTCTTGTTTAACAGGATAAATATTTCTGCAAAAAACATAAAAAAAATTGCGATTAAACATCAACCGTTTTATATTAAGAGTATGCCGACACAAGTATTATGCAGCTGGCTGGGACAGCACGACCTGGACGCTGCTTTTGAAAAGGAAGAGGCTGGTCTCGGACCGATCGCGACGGCACTGGAATCCGGGCTCTACAAGCGGCTGATTGTACTTTCCAACTACGATGAGGAAAAGTCCCGGCTCTTTTGTTCCTGGTTAGAAGTAATGTACCCCAAGGTAGTTACCATCCTGTATCCCACGGTGCTGACAAGTCCCACAAACTACGAAGAGATCTACACAGCCTGCGACTGGATTTTGCAGCAGGAAAAAACCGATGACACAGAACTGACCTTTCATCTGAGCCCCGGAACTCCGGCTATGGCCTCGGTCTGGATACTCCTGGCAAGCGGCAAGTACCGGGCCAGGCTTATTGAGACTCATAAAGAGGCGGACCTTAAGGAAGTGAAGCTTCCATTTGATATATTTGCCCAATACCGTCCGGAAAAAGGGCTGGAGAGTCATATTTCCGCCATAGACGACGCTCTGCTGCCGGAAAGCCCCGCCTTTGACACGATAATCCATACCTCCGATGAGATGAAACGCGCCGTGGCCAAGGCAAAAAGGGCCGCTGTGTTTGATGTTCCTGTGCTCCTTCTGGGTGAATCCGGAACGGGTAAGGAGCTCTTTGCAAAGGCAATCCACCACGCGTCGAAACGATCAGCCGGACCTTTTATTGCTGTTAATTGCGGCGCCATTCCTGAATCTTTAGCTGAATCGGCGTTCTTCGGGCATGCAAAAGGAGCCTTTACCGGTGCGGTGGAGATGCGTCCGGGCTACATAGAGATGGCCGACGGGGGCACACTGTTTCTCGATGAGCTTGGGGAGCTTTCCCGGGACCTGCAGGTAAAACTGCTGAGGGTACTGAACGATAAAAAGCTGCGCCGTATGGGCGAAAGCCAGGTGCGGGATGTCGACTTTCGGCTGATAAGTGCCACCAACCGTAATCTGGCCCTCGAGGCTGCGCGGGGCCAATTTCGTCCGGACCTGTTCCACCGAATCGGCGTTGGAATAATCAAGCTTCCTCCCTTAAGGGAACGGGGACGGGATTTTCCCATACTTACAGAACACATCCGAAGCAGGCTCAACAAGGAGTTTGCCGCAACCCCCGGGGTGGAAGGAAAAATCTGTAAACATCGGAGCGATGAGGACTATCAGTCAGCACTTCTGGCCGGGGAACATCCGGGAGTTGATAAACACCCTGACCCGGGCCTTTGTTTTTTCCGGAGGAACCGAGGTCGACGAGACGGCCATACGTGATTCCTTACTGGATTTGGGAACAAGCTCGGATGGAGTGCTGGACCGTCCCCTGGGGGACGATTTTTCCATAGAAGAAATAATTTCCCAGACCGCTGTACATTATCTGGAGCGGGCCATGAAACAGGCCGGAGGAAATAAAACCCGTGCTGCAAAGCTGCTGGGCTTGAACAGTTACCAGACTCTTACCAACTGGCTGGAGAAGTACGGGGTGGGGGAAGATTTTTAGTTGAGATGAGGCTTCCTTGATTCTTAGAATCCATGCTGTTCCCGGGACTGCTGCTCCTGTCTGAGTACTTTGCGGGGCTACAATCATTGAGTGATCTTGAGCTGCTGATGGAAGCCAAATAATGAGAACTGAACAAGATCAGCGAGTACCATAAGGCATCATAGAAGAGGATTCTACCACCTATCGGCTCTCCATCTGCCGCTTCTCCCGTAACAACTCACTGTACTCTTGCAGCCGCTCCTTCAGTATTCTGCTGTCGCTTTTCCAGTAGTCCCGGGGGCCGTACTTAAGCCTTCGGTCGAAGTAGTGGTTATGTTTGAACACCCGTGGGTTCAGTATGTTCCGCATCCGGAGTTTGAGCCCGGCGTCCCGGATGGTGCGCTGCAGGAAGTGTTCGATGCGGAAGCGCTCTCCTTTAGCGAAGTTCTCACGCGCCCGGGTAACGAGCTGCAGCCCTTCGTCGTTTTTGCCGATTCCCATGAGGGCGATCCCCTCCAGCGCGTCCCAGGTGTTGCGCTTGTTCGGCTTCCGGCTTCGGCAGTAGCGGATGCGCCGGAGGGCCTCGGGGTATCTGCCCGCTGCCATGTAGTAGAGCCCCAGGCGCCGGTTCAATACAAAGCTCGAGGGGTTCAGCTTAAGCCCCCGGAGGATGGACCTGATAGCCTGTTTCGACCGGGAGTAGGGGTAGACGAAATAGGGGGAGTGTTCGATGAGGGATCGAAAGACCTGCACAGTTATTATCAGGGTAACAAGGTTGATAAGAATCCCGAGGCCCCGGAGGGTGTTATACCCGGTATTGAACATAAAAGCCCAGTCGAAGGAGGCGTTGTAGAGGGCGTGGATAAAGGCGGTGGGTATAAAAGCAAAGACCGCGATCCAGGCCGAGCGGTCGTCCCTGACCTCCAGGTTGGAATAGACCGCCGCCGCCAGAAAGTAGCCTGCCAGGGCGGTGTACATCATATGTCCGGGAGTGGTCAGTACGGAACGAATAATCGTGTTTACGGGGCCGTAGGTCAGCCCGTACTTGATGTTTTCAAAGAAGGCGAAACCGGCCCCCACTGCCGCGCCCTGAAGGATACCGTCCTGGGGTTCCTTGATTGACCTGAACAGGAAGACCATACCGATCAGCATAAAATACTTAGCCGTCTCTTCAGAGAAACCTACAATAAGGAAGTTGTCCAGGAAGGGGCCGTTCACCAGCCAGCCGAAAAGCCTCCAGTTGATTTCGTAGAAAATAAAGGTGGGAATTATGCTCAGTATGCCGGCGACAAGCCCGATGTAGACGATCCGGGTGGTGCGCTTGTCTTTTTTATAATAGTCCAGATGGTCCAGATACTTGAGCCAGAGAGCCGAAGAGATGCAGGTGATGATCACAATCAGCAGAAATTCCATCGTTTTTACCGACCCATTATAGCCCCTTTTTCTTTAGCGTCCATGCTCTTTCTCCCAGAGTTCATCCATGTAGGTATCGACGCTCTCCATGATACGGCTGTTGGTCTTGTCCCAGACACGGCGGATGTTCGTGAGGGTCATCAGCTTTATTTCGGCTTCCATGCGGGATTCCTCCACCTCCTTCAGTTTCTCCGTCATCAAGAGACCGGCCTTCATGAGGGTTTCAGCAATCTCATTGGTGTGGGACAGGCCCATCTCCTTCATCATCTTGAGCTGCTCCTTTTCCAGCACCATGATCGCCTTCTGGGCTTCCAGGGCGATAGACTTGGCCTCCACGTCTTTGCGGGCGAGAAGATAGTTGGAATAGGAGTCCAGGTGGTGGGATATCTCCTGCTGTTTGGCGGCAAATACCGCTCGCATGAGCTGCTTTTTCGAGCGGTGCTTGTCCAGCACGGTAAGGGTCTGGTTGCTGTTGATGCTGTGCAGCTCCTTGGTGAACTCCGCGCTGTTGGTCAGGTCCTTCGGCGCGTAGCGCTGGATATCCCTGTTTTCGCTTTTTTCGTTACTCCATGTACCCATAATTCTCCTCCGTAAAATGATTCAGTGATTTTGTATGCATCCGTTCAAGACGGTTCAGTAGCGATTCGATCTTTTGTGGTCTCGCGATGCGAGGCGGGTTCTCAATGATGAGCTGCATGGCGTCGAGGTAGAGTCGAAAGAGATCCGCAGTAAATGTCCGGACAAGGAGCGCTCTGCCCGAGCGGTAGTGGGCCTGCAAGGAAGCCCGTTCAAACTCCCGCCGTTCCCGGTCCAGGTCCCGGGGGTAAAGTTGCGGCAATGCCGGCTGTCGTGTTCGTCGCAGAAGGGAAAGACTCCTGCGGAGTTTCATTCTGAACCGGCTCAGCGGAGGTTCAGGCACAGGGTTCCGTTCCCTGAAATCCATATCGTGGTTCAGCATCCGAATAAAAGCCGGGAACACGGTGCTGCAGCGGAACAGATCTTCTCCGCTTAAGGTGGAAGGTCTCCCACAGCCTGCAGCCCGTAGCAGCTGTACCGAGGCAGCCCCGACGGAGGCGCAGCGTGATAGTACTTCCAGTTCGAAGGTCTCAGGTCTAATACCGAACTGTTGCTCGATAAAACGTTTCGCGATTATCCGCTGCAGACGGATTGCCTTTTCGCTGCGCAGATAGTTCAGGGTATTCGCGCCGGCCGAGAGGTTAACCTTCCACTCCTGCGACGGGGTCCCGGCGGCGCGCACAAAATCGGTAAATATCGTCCACCTATGGAGTGTAAACGCCTTACGGAAAAAGCGGATTTTCTGTTTGAAACTGCCGCAGCCTGATTCGGACAGGAGGAACAGAATGCGGGTCCCTGCCATCAGGTAATGCAGGTTATTCCTTACGACCCGCAGGACCACCGCGCCGCAGAGTTTACAGCGAAGCATGCTTATGGAGAGATTCCTGCAGCTATTCATTGACAACCACTATCCCAAGGCCGGCAAGAATCTGCGCCATGCCTTTGTAGACTGAAAAATCGTTCGTATTGTTTTCTATCCGTACCCGGATGTAACAGTTTTTCTCCCGCGCGTATGTTATCTCCTCCCGAAAGAAAGCTTCCGTACGGGTCTTGAGGATCATATCCCGGGTTTCCAGCGGGGCGGCGAAAGCGTCTCTGTCCTTACCGGGAATTCGGGTAAGGGTGTAGATGGTACTGCTGTGAATGGTAATGACACCTGCTACCTCCGGAATGGTTTTATCCGGCCTCCTCCAGCAGGGAACGACGGCGTTCTCTTTTTCTGCCAGGACTTCGTTCAGGTAGTTCACCTCCTCGGTCAGCCGGGAGATTTCTTCCCGGGCGCTCTGGTACTGTACGGTGACGGCCTGGTAGCGGCCGTACAGCAGCAGTGCGGCCCAGACACTCAGAAAAAAGAGGATGTAGGCGAACTCCGCCAGGGAGTAGTGCATGGCGTCGCTTCCCCGTTTCATACGCCCAGTTTCTCCACTTTGCGTTCCAGGATTTTCACAAAGTTATCCAGCACCGTATCGAGCTCGTTAATCTCCTTTCTGAACTGCTCGCAGCCTCCGGTAATGCTGCTCATGGGAAGGGCCTCCAGTTCCGCACGTATGCGGCCTGCAGCAAGGGAAAAGGCGAGGGAGCTTTCCGCGATACCCGCAATCGGTTCCTGTTGGGCGGCGAGGTCCCGGGAAAAAGAGCGGCCCGACTCCTGCAGCTCCTTGCTGGCGGCAGAAAGCCCTGTGGAAAAGCTATCCATTACATCGATTAAGCGTTCCAGGGATTCCAGATACTCCTTTTCCCTGGTCCCCAGGGCGGCGGTCGTCTCCATTCGTTCGTCGAAATACCGGCGCATGGTCTGGAAGGTCTCTTGGTAACTGGAAGAAAAACTTTCTGCAATGGACTTTAAAAGGATGTAACTTTTCTCAAGGTCGATTTTTTCCTTACCGTGTTTTTTTAAATATCCGCTTAGCGTGATGCTGCGGAAAAGGACCCCTGCGATTGATGTGGTTACCGAAACGCCGACGTAGTAGAGACCCCGGGAAAGAATCCAGTTGTTCTCAAGCAGGGCAGGATTAAAGCGGTAGAAGAAGAATGCCAGGGAGGTCAGGGTGTAAAGAAAACCGAGAAAGTAGATTGTGTCGATCTGGTGTTCCGCGTAGTCCCGGTCCTCGGTGGCTAAGAGGCTAAAACCGATGATGATGCCGTAGAAGCCCACCAGAATAGCCGGAAGCACTAGCGCATAGCCTGTATCCAGATGCTCCAGCTGCAGGATCAGTCCGGAACCGGCAAGGGCAAAGAGGGGAAAGAGCAGATTTATCATGGTCTTTGCAGCAGAGGACATTAAAATCTCCCTGAAGTTTGGTACATATAGGACGGGTTTTCTCCGCAGCTGTAGATTCCCGCCTGCCAGTCCAGGCAGAGCCAGTAGCCGTCGGGGGAGGAGGGGCTCAGATAGGAGATACCGCGGCCGGGATAGAATTCTCCCACCAGGTCGACAGCCTGGTTCCAGGCCGCGGCGTTGCCGATATAGGCCTCGGCCCAGGCATGGGCGCCGTCGGAGCAGCTGCCCCGGAGTATGCGCGCCCGGCCGCCGATTGCTTCGATACAGGATGCCAGCAGAACGGCAAAATCGTCGCAGTCCCCGGCAAGCCCCAGAGCGATGGTTCTGTCCGCCGGCGAGTAGTAGTCCGTTCCGGAGCTAAGGGGATCGCTTATGTATTTCCACTCTGCGGCAATGTAGCGGTGGATGCTGAGGATCTGTGCGATGCCCTCTCGGCCGGGGGAGGGGTATCCGCCGGAAAACCTGCTGAAAGATCCGGGATGGGCAGATGCGAGGCGTACCGCGAAATCCCGCACTACCGGAGAGGCAGGCCGTACAGCCTCGGCGATGGTGGCAACCCTGCGTATGGCAACAGTGGATGTATCCCGGACCTCCATGTCGCCGATTTTCCGTTTCAGCGCAGCAATCTCGTCGCGGTAGAGCACGTTCTCTTCCTCCACCGCCTTAAAGCGGGCAAGTTCATCTTCCATCTGTTGAATCCTGGAATTCAGCTCATGAACAAGGGCCTCTTCCTCCTCTTTGTCATCTTTGTTCTGCAGCTTCTCCGCGATGTAAGCCGAAAGCTCCATCTCCATACCGAGGACGACCTTATAGGCTGGGTCAAGCTGCGTAAGGACCCGGCGGACGGAATCCAGTTCGCCGCTGTAGGTGATATCGGTGCTTTCAGGCAGCAGAAACGAGCCGACTGTTAGAGAAACAACGAGAACTACGGGTAAAACCAGGGAAAAAAGCTGTCGGTTGAGAACGGGTACAGCGAACTGTAAAGCGCAGCGCTGTAACTCATGGTCCCCCGCATGCAAGGAGAAGACCCTCATGCAGTCGTAAAGGCAGGGGGCCAGGATACAGGGCAAGAATGATAAAACCTGACCCGACGCCGAGGGAAACAAAGAAGCTGCTTTTCTTGTAGCCGGGAAGCAGTACAAAAGAGACAACAGAAAGCACGGCTGCCAGGAGTGCCCCCCGGGAGGATGACAGGGCCGGCAGAAGGGGGAACTGCCCGGGAAGCAGGAGATGAAGAGAGATGTACAGTAGAAGCACAAGCCCCGCGATTATCGTAATTCGAAGCAGCGGGAATAACAGACGCTGTTGTAGGACACTGACCATACCACTTTTAATGCAGTATCCATGCCAAGGGGAATTTGTCGGAAATTCGACCTGGATTTGGATGATTATGGCAGGTTTGTAATAAATAAAATTACGTTGGAATAAAAAATTTTATGATGTTGCAAGCTCAAGGAGAGCTATTTATCAGCAGATCTATAATCCTGAGAATATGTTTCTTATTGGCCGAAGAGTATGACCAGCTCAGCCACAGAGTCCTTCTCAAGAATGCCGGTAACAAAGTTCGGCAGCATCGATTTATAGGATTTCCGCCGTTCCCGGGCCTGCTGCTCCTGTCTGTGTGCCTTGCGGGCATGGAAGTTTCGTAACGTTTCGATGCTGTCCATAGACCAACGATATGTCCTTGAAAAGGGGAGTGTAGTCAAGGAGCGATCGCAGTCAGTAAATCGAAAGCTGGCGTAAACAGGTGATTCGGTTTAGAATAGTTAGAGAATTTTTATCAGTGTCCGGTTTCAGGCGATAAAGTACATGGAAACAATGACTATAAACTCGAAGCAAAATCTCGTCATCATCAAGGACGAGGACAAAACGGATGAAATCCGACACATAAGTCTTAATAACGAACGCACTGTCGTAACCTATAAAAGCGGAAAATCATACCCTTATCTCCGGAGCAATGTTGATTTTTTATCAAACCCCGAATCTATACCAGTCGATAACTGCGGTGTTTTTATTGAAGGCGATCTTTTGTCTGATGTTGATGCGGTATTGCGCTTCGGACATTGGATAAAAATCTTTCACGGAACGGGAAGCAGCAGATGCTGCCGGTTATCTGAGTTTTACATTCAGCGGATGACCTCTCCGGATGGACGCAGCAAAGATGTTCTCGCGTATTTGCGCGAGCTTGCTGAATGTGTATCACTACGGACGGAAGAAGGTTCTTCACTTCTTGCGATGAAATACCGGCATCTGCACATCATTTCACAGAAAAGTATTCTTTTCAGTTTTCTTCGGGATAAACCTTCCATCCGTGATTCGAGTTCGTCAGGGGTCGATCTGAACCTGATATTACCCTTTGGCTGTAACATGAGCCAGAAAATGGCGCTTGAAAAAGCACTGCGGTATCCAGTATCCATAATCCAAGGACCGCCGGGTACTGGAAAAACGCAGACGATACTGAATTTAATTGGAAACATGCTGCTTGAAGGGAAAAAAGTAGCTGTGGTCTCCAGTAACAATTCCGCTACGGCAAACGTACTTGAGAAACTAAAAAAATACGAGCTGGATTTTGTAGCCGCATTTCTCGGCAGTGCTAAAAACAAAACGGCGTTTATAGAGGGTCAAACGGATACTCTGGGGCAACTGCCGGTTCTCCCCATTGGGCAGACAGCAGCTGTCTATAATAAAATTCGTAGTCTGAATCAGGAAATTGATAAAGGATTTAAACTAAAAAACGAGTTGTCTGGTGTTATTCAAAAGATCGATGCACTCAAACTAGAATTAACTCATTTTGAGAAATTCCGTCAGGAATTTGATGGCCGAAACTCAGACATAAGAGATCGGGCGTTTCAGCCTGAAACACCTGCACAGGATCTGATGAAATATTGGATGGCGTATGAAAGGAAAGCAAAACGCCAATATACTAAAAATCAAAGACAATCACCAGGCACTGCAGGAGCAACAGGCTGTCGTACCGGGATTTTGCAAAAGCTATTGTTGTTGCTGCGATTCGGTATGACCGGACGCGTTCTGTTTGATCTTGGCATCGAGGAACGGATTGCTATACTGCAAAAAGCCTACTACCTGCGCACAATAGAGGACCTGGAAAACAGACGTACAAAGCTGGAAGTTTCGCTGAAGGATTTTCGCTTTAATGAAAGTCTTGAACTGTTGACCGCCCTTTCAATGCGACTTCTAAAGCATCGTCTTGCAAAGCACTATAACAATAAAACGAGAAGGATTTTTGCCCTTCAGGATCTCTGGCAGCAGCCTGAATATTTCCTTGATGAATATCCTCTTATACTGAGCACGACTTTCTCAGTGATAACTTCGGTCCGGAATGGGTATATGTTTGACTGCGTTATTGTTGACGAAGCAAGCCAGGTTGATCTTTTGAACGGTGTTCTTGCCATGGGCTGTGCAAAAAAGCTTGTAATAGTCGGTGATCCCATGCAGCTTCCCAACGTATTGTCGGAACAGGATAAAGAAAAGGCCAGACAGGTAGTACAACGCTACGATGTACCGCACTACGCAAGGTATGAGGAACATAACCTGCTTTCTGCGGTGCGATCGGCTTTTTCTGAAATCCCTGAGACATTGCTGCGTGAACATTACCGGTGCCACCCGAAAATTATTCAGTTCTGTAACCAGCAGTTTTACGGGGGAGACCTGCTCATTATGACCAGCGATCAGGGTGAATCCGATGTCATAAAGGTTTATGTGACTGTGGAGGGCCGGCATGCACGGGGTACCTTCAATCAGCGTCAGATTGACGAAATTATAGAGAATGTTTTACCCGAGCTGGGGACGATTAATTCCTGTGATATCGGTATTGTCTCTCCTTACCGGGAACAGACCGCTCGAATACGGGCGACTATCGGTTCAGAGGAGATTGAAGTAGACACGGTACATAAGTATCAGGGCAGAGAAAAGCGCGTTATGATCATAACAACAGTGTCAAACGAAGCCAACGATTTCGTCGATAACCCGAATTTATTGAATGTAGCCATATCCAGGGCACAGGAGAAACTGCGGCTGGTTGTGTCAAAGGAGATGGCCGAGGGGAACGGCAATATTGCCGATTTTGTCCGCTATATACAATACAGCAATGGTGATGTTATTCCCGGCAGGGTCCGTTCTGTTTTTGATCTTCTGTATACCGAATACACTGCAGCTCGTAAAGACGCATTTAAAAAGCTAAAACGGATTTCGAAATATGATTCCGAAAACCTTGCCTACGCTGAGATTGAGGCAGTCTTGGATGAGGGCCCTTATAAGGGCTGTGGCATTCTTTTCCAGTTCCCTTTGTGGATGCTGGTAAGGGATACAGGTCACTTAAGTCCCGAGGAATCTGCCTATGCCTCCCATCCCTGGACACGAACCGATTTTCTCATTTATCGCAAGGTCGACAAGAGTCCGGTTTTGGTAATTGAAGTGGACGGATTCGCATTTCACCGGAAAGGCTCACGCCAGGCAGAGCGTGATGCACTGAAGGATTCAGTTTTAAAGAAATCGGGACTGTCGGTCCTTCGTCTGTCTACTACCGGAAGCAGCGAGAGGAGCAGGATTAGGAAGGATTTACAAAAAGCAATCCTGGTAAAAGCATCCTCCACTACATAACATAATACAAGCCCAGGAAAAAGCAGCGACGCTTTCAAAAGCAGATAAATACCAGTTTATATCTTGCTTAACCATAAAGCAGGTAAGAAAATTTATTAACATATAAGATTATTTATCCTCCATAGCGGAATCTTTACATCCATAAACACCTAAGTGCTTACATATTCGACACATACTTTTCTGGCACGCTTTCTGCATTAACATAGGTATCAATCACAATAAAAGGAGTTGTATATGAAAAGACTTATTGGAATGATCCTCCTCATCGTTCTGTGCTCTGCGGGGCTGACGGCCCAGGATATCGTTTTCGGCGTAAAGGGCGGGCTTAACCTGGGCTGGTTCAGCGGCAACAACTGGGACGATTATGTGGAATCCGCGGAAGTGTATTACGGCATCGACATAAAGGAGCAGCTGCACCCGGCGCTGCACGCGGGGTTGTACCTGGAATCCATGCTTAGCCCGAACATCGGGATTGTGACGGAGTTGAACTTTACCCAGTACGGCCAGGATTACGAGTATTCCTACGCCGGTATTGACGTTGAGGGCAAATATTCAATAAACGCCATAGAAGTCCCGGTACTGCTGAAGATTGCAGCACGACCGGTTGGCGGTTTCTACGGTCTTGCCGGGCCATCAATCATTTTTTTGCCGGGGGACCTGGAGTTCGAAGAGAGCGGAGGCGGTGTTACCGTTGAAGGGAGCCAAACCCCGGATAATCCGATTGTACTGGGGCTGACGGCTGGGGTGGGCTACGGATTTATCATGAACCAGGGTGTACTCAGCCTGGAGGCACGCTACGGCCGAAACCTTACGGATGCCTTTGACGCGGACAAGGACCCCTTTGACGTGAATAGCTTCAAGCTGCTGCTGGGGTACGGGTTCGTGCTGTAGGTTTTGCAGGAAAATGGATTCAAGAGGGGCCCCGCGCTGCGGGGCCGGGTTTATGAGATTTACATGGGCTTCGGGATCGGTGCAGCGGATAAAAATTGTTTATCCTGCTTTTGGGATTGTGAACTGAATGGTATAGTGGTTAGAAAAGGTGTTATCGGTATTGCACCTGTTATTAAAGGTTATGCTTACGAGGATGAACAACAAAAAATACAGCCTTGGTCTGTCATCGTTCTCATTGCTGCGTCCGGAAACGGAGATAGCCGCTCGGGTACTTAGGGAATGTCGTAGTATAGAAGAAGCCAGAGAACGTATTAAGCAGGAAAACCTGTTCCAGCGGGTCCGCAGAAGCACAAACAAGGTTGTTGTAAACGAGGTGCTGAAGCGTCTTTCCCACGCTGACGAGTGGGAGCGAAATCTGCTGTCCGAGGCTGAATCACCGGACGATTCCGGTTTTATCTGCATGCTCCTGGTTTCCAGACAATATACCATTTTGCTTGATTTTGTTGTGGAGCTTGTGTTGTACAAGTTTGAAGGCCGGGACACTCGTCTGGAATCCTACGAAATGGAATCCTGGTTTGCCGTAAAGGCCGAAACCCACGATGAGATTTCGGCATTGAAGCCAGGTTCCTTCAAGCGGCTGCTTGTAAATACCCGACGGGTATTAATTGAAGGTGGGATTCTTCTGGAATCAGGAGAGGGGATCTACACAATTCGGCAGCCGCTGGTTGGTTTACATATACAGAGTCATTATGAAGCCCTTGCTAGGCCGGAGGACCTGTATATGCTCCTGTATCCGGAATATAAAATACAAAAAATTAGGGAGAATCTTGAATGAGTATCAGCCAGGAATTCGACCGATTATTTACAATTTTACAGCATAAGAAGTTCCTTAACATGGAAGGCCTGGGAAACGAGGTCCCCTTCTTTGTGCATGCCTACGATATCAAGCATCAGAACGAGGTATATCCGGCGATTCATCGCTTGAGAAAGCGGCTTTCTGTGGAAGCCGGAGTACGGACGGAGCTTGTGGGCCTGTACGATATGGTGCTGGAAATTATCCAGGAGAGTCATGATCTTGAAGATATGTTTCAATACGAAGCGGAGGCTACAAAGACTGAACTGATGGATACTTTTAACAGTCTGGTAAATCCTGAAGAAATTCAGAAATACTTTGCCGGGAAAACCGGGGTCGACAGCTACGATATAATAATGATCCACCAGATTGGGGAGGTATATCCCTACCTTCGGACCCACGACCTCCTGAACCAGCTGCAGTCGACTATTACGACAATGCCCCTGGTGGTCTTTTTCCCCGGGGAATATGTGATGTCCAAGGAGTTCGGTTTTAATTTGAATTTATTCGGACGTCTGCCCGGCCCTTATTACCGGGCTTTCCGTCTTGACGACTATTTTGCACGGGGTGGCATAGATGGCTGATTTAAAATCAATTCTGGTAAACGATATTGAACGCACCATAGACGGGGTAATAAAAGCGGACGACCGGGCACACATCCGGCAGGAGATCGAGGAGTACGTCATTACCCAGGAGGTGGCAAAGCACCTGGACAAGCTTATAGAAGGTTACCGGGAGTCTATCGAAGGGGTACGCCGGGGTGAGAATTACCCCTATAACGGAGTCTGGATAAGCGGCTATTTCGGGTCCGGTAAATCCCACCTTTTAAAGATGCTTGCCTATATACTGGAAAACAGCAGCGTCGGTGGGGAGCCCCTGGCGGAGCTCTTTGTTCCCAAGATAAGCGATCAAATCCAGCAGGCAAATATGCGGAAAGTCCTGGAGGTGCCGGCACGGAGCATCCTGTTTAATATTGATCAGGAGGCCGACGCTCGTACCGGGAGCGACGACAACGCGCTTATCTATATCTTTGAGAAGGTCTTCAACAGATTCCTGGGGTATTTTCCCTACGACCGTAATGTGGCGCAGTTTGAGCGCCACCTGGACGATGAAGCCATATATGAAAAATTCAAAAAGGAGTATGAAGAGATAAACGGCAGCAGCTGGGAAGAGAGCCGCAAAACGGCCTTCAGTATAGGGCAGAAAAAACTCGTCAGAGTACTGGAGAAAAGCCTGGATATCAGCGAAAACGATGCCCGGAGCATGATTGAGCAGTACCGCAAAGGAAGCTCGATTTCCGTGGAGAGTCTGGCCGGACGGATCCGGGAATGGCTCGATAAACAGGATATATCGTCGTAATTGAAGAAGAACGATTCCTTGAAATAATCTTTTATTTCATCGGGTCGGATATTAAGGGTTGCTACAAGCAGATGCAGAATCCGGCGGATGCGTTTGCGCCTGTCCATGGTGACAACATAATCGAACAGCGTCGAAATGACGAGAATGCCGAATACAACAAGCAGGGAATAGCGCAGAAGGGTATATTGAAGCTCATCGAGGTTGTCAAGGACAAGGATTCAGGAAACTCAGCCACCTGTGCGGTCCAGACGAACGCCCAGAAACCGAACCAGACAATGACTGCGCTGAAATACCGCAGATGCACTGAGCGCGTGAAATAACGCTTCAGGTCCCGTCCTCGGCGTATGCCGAATGCCCGCAGCATATCCGAGACAAGTGAGAATGATTTCACCTGTGTAAGAGATGCGTTCCCTTCATTCTCGAACTCCCGATGCTGCATGATATCTTCCGCCTGTTGGCGGTAAAAAGAGAGGAACTATTCGACCTCAGCATCGATTAAAAAGATCTCCTTGTGATGGGCAGAAAAGTAGCTCAGGATCTTTTTGAAATAGTCTTTTTGCATTCTATTTTCCTGTCCCCTACTGTGATTATGCTGGGACAGTATAGCATTAAAATCATCAATACGCCATTTTCCATGTTCATTTTCTCAGTATATCCCGGTATAGAATGAAGTTGCCGGTTATCTGGCCCCGCGTTCCCCCGAACATTTCTCATCCTTGCCCCTCATCTATAGCGGCAAGAAAGTCCGAGATCATGGCGTTGATCATCTCCGCTTTAGTCAGAGCCATCAATGTATGTCAAACATAAAAACCAGGTATCTGCGCCAACTGCTATTTCTCCGATGAGAAAATTATGCCGAAAACAAATAGAACAGCGGGAACTCCAAGAAATAGGTGAATACGGGAACAGAGGCCGGAGTTTTCTTCTGCATCCCTGTTGTAGTAATGAACCACGACATCCACAAAAACCACGACAAAGGGATAGGAATCTCAACTATGTTGTGTCCCAGTTGTGCCCGTCGTGGTCAATACCCAGCAGTTTTCGACCGCCTCAGTCCTGAGCCCGTGAATCACCTCTTCCTCAAAATCGACCACAAAAGAATCCCCATAACACCGGCGTCTATCAGCCGCCATACATCTCGGTTCAAATACACCGGGATTATCGGATTAAAAAGAACCGCTATTCCACCGAAAAGCAGGGCAGTCCCTTTTTGTTTTCGGAAGTCCCTGTAGGAGAGCAGGCAGGCGTTTACCGTAACAGCTACGCGCAGCAGCAGGAAAAACTCGTAACTGCCGCCGCGGACTACTGCAATCAGCAGAAGCACGGCACTGAAGAGAGTCAGCTTGTTCAGATTGTCTTTCAGGACCTGTTGCAGCCTCAAACCCGGGGATTTGACCTGAGGAGCTATGGCGCGGTTCCCAGTGTTGGGTGTCTCCGGCACATCGCCCGCAATGATGTATACCGCCTGATACGCGGCGCAGAAGGCCGAGACCGCGGCATCCAGGTCGTAGGAACTCAGTTCCGTTTGGGTGTCGTGGGCGGCCTGGTTGCGGTATTTCAGGACTGTCCGAAGCCCGACGATCATCACCGGAGAGGGTGAAACCCTGGACAGTGTCCGTAACAGGGCATCAAAACTGGCCTGCCTGTCGTAGGGAACCTGATAATAATCCAGTGCCCCTTTCGCCATGCGTTCCCCGGCTTTTCCAAGAACAACCGCGCCGGAGGAATAGTCGGAAAGCGCGACTGCCTGGAACCCGCTTAAATAGGTGGATTTTATGGAAAAGAGGTCGCCGGGTAGTTCGCTGAGGCGTCTGGCCAAATCAACCATAATTTCGATTATAGCAGAAAAATCTGGTTGAACAACGAAGAGGTCCAATAATTCCTAGTGCCCGTCGTGGTTAAATCCTTTTACCTACAAAACCAGCCGCTTGACCTCCAGCCTTTGAGGCGCAAAATTGAGCAGAAACCCCAGTCTGCAGCCGGAAATATGCAGGTAATTTAACAGCTGGGCTGCATGCTCTGTACTCAGGGCAGAGACTGCCTTGACCTCCAGAATGACAGTACCGTTTACCAGAAGGTCAGCAAAATACTCGCCCACTGTATGACAACGGTAGTGGACCGAAAATGGAGCGTTGTAGCTAACCTGCAGATTATTACAGGCAAGTTCGTAATACAAAGCGTTGTGGTAGGGCAATTCCAGGTAGGATAGACTACTGGCGCCTACCTACATCGCTGCAGGCGGTTTCCAGTAGTCTTCCCCCAAACCGTACGTACCAGTTTCCTGGTATACGGCTTTCCAGTGTCATGCACTGAATCGTTGCCTGTGGACAGAGCTGTGACAGCAAACGCATACCACAAGTGAAGTTCTACGAATTTTAATCATAGTTTTTACCCAATTTGGTTGGCCTCTTCCCTCATACTTTGTTCTTAAATCTTTGACCTTTTTTATATGATGCACCTCAAGGTTCATAGGTTCAGAACGGGAGCCGCACAGCTCACACTGCCCATATGACAGTCTGCGTATAAGTTCACTCTCGTGATTGGTAGCAGCTTCATATTCAGCAATACGCTCTCCATGCGGTCTTTTTATCCGCCTAATCGACGCATTAAAGTACGCCAACTGCTTAGGACCGTTCTTGGTTTCATGAACCACACCGAGAATCCTACGTGTACCTGTACCGTGCTTTCTTTTGACATCGACTCCGTATTTTCTCAATGTTTTCCTCACACTCAATTTGAATTTGAGGCCAACTGTTTTAACTAAGCTGTAGTAATGGTCATACGGAAATCGATATATCTGCCTGGCGACATTTGCCGCCATGCAGTAGTAGTTTGCCAATCCTCTGATCTCGTTGTTATATTGAGCAATAAGCCCTTCTACAGGAGTGTTAACTCTATCCGATCTATGAATTGGCTTACCATGTCGCTGGAACGGTCGGATCTTCTCCCTGATGACATCGCCGGGAACAAGCAACTGAAGCACTCCTGTTACGGATCTAACTTTTCTGCCGTTTTTCGCTTTCACGATCTGAGTGTAGTCTTTCCCTTTTACAATGTCATAGCCGAGAAACCGGCAACGATTCGTCAGCGGATTTGTGATAACTGTTTTTTCATTGCTTAGTTCGATTTTTAACTCTGAGGAAAGAAAATGCGATACTTCACGTTTGATACGTTCCGCCATAGATTTTGGGCCAATAACCAGCACGACACGGTGAGTGGCCCCGGGGAATCGCACCCCGAGGCTCTCGCAGAACCGGACTTGAACCTCTCGGCTCATCCGGCTCCCATTATCCAGCCGCTGGTCGAATCTTCCACACATGCCAATGGTGAAATAATTTTGCATCTCTTTTGGCGATGCTTCCAAGCCAATGGGTTGCTCGTCTTTGATGTCTTAGTTTCTTGAACTTCCGTCTGACCCATTTTACTAATGCCCGGTCAACATGTCTTAATACCGAGTACATCTCCGATTTGTAAAAGCGTCCGTAATACTGCATCCATCCCCGTATTACAGGATTGAACATCCTCGACAAATCTTCCAGGGATTTTTCATTCTTTAAGTGCATTCTCCAACCCCTGACGGTCTGTCTCATTGCTTTCTTTGCCTTGTTACTCACTGCGGGTGTAAAGTTGATAAAGTGCTTTCCATACCGATTTTTGGATCTTCTTGGACGGAATGTATACCCCAGAAAATCAAACGATGTATGCTCATACCTTTCTTTTCGATCATCATCTTTACAATAGACGATCTTGCTTTTCTCCGGGTGTATCTCCAGTTTGCATTCCTCAAACCGTTCTCTCAAGCTTTTGTACAGTTCTTCCGCAGCTTGCAGGTTTCTGCAGTGCACAACGCCATCATCAGCGTAGCGGGCAAACGGCTTGTCCGGGTGGGTTCTATCCATCCACATGTCAAAAGCATAATGGAGAAACAGGTTTGCCAGAACAGGACTGATAACACCCCCTTGGGGAGTGCCTTTTGTCCGCTTTACTACTGTTCCATCAGCCTTCTGGAATGGTGCTTTAAGCCACCTCTCAATATAGAGTATCACCCAGGGGATGTCCGTATGCTTCCTTACTGCTTTCATCAGCAGGTCATGGTCAATGTTGTCAAACAAGCCCTTGATATCATACTCCAGCACCCAGTTATACCTCCAGCATCGTTCTCTCGTAACTGCCACCGCGTTAATTGCCGATTTTCCTGGCCTGTATCCATAAGAATCTTTATGGAAATGCGGTTCAACTTCCGGTTCAAAGTAGATCTTTGCGACCATCTGCGCCACTCGATCCGACACTGTCGGTATTCCCAACACTCGATTTCCGCCCTGCTTCTTGGGTATCTCCACTGCTTTCACGGCCGGGGGAAAATAGCTTCCCGATGACATCCGATTCCAAATCTTGTATAGGTTATTCTTCAGATCGGTTTCAAATGCATCAAGGCTCTCATTGTCTATACCAGCCTTCCCCTTATTCGCTTTTACTCGTTGAAATGCCTCCAGCACCGTGTGCCTGGATATCTCGTACGACTTTGCTTTGTCCATTGGCTCCTCCCTTTCGGTTGACCAGCTTCCAAAGCTGGATAATACAGCTTCTTCGCTCCACTCCCATTACAGAAGCTTCAACACTACTACAAGCTGTTCCGCCCCTATACTCCGTATTGGTACTCTCAATCTTGTGGGGCTTCCACTTGATTTTCTCCCTTCTCATCGGAGTCGTAGGTTCCCAAGTTCTCAACTGAAGCCTGTACCACGTTCACGCCATCTCCATGCCGGCCACCGTCTGATCAGTAAGCAGGTTCCTTCCAGACTTATCCCGGGCTAACGACTACTTCCCGGTTTTGATGACATCCCTACGCTTTCGACACTTTATCAATGGTTCACGGGTGTTCGTCTCCATTGGTACATACCTGACAGAGTCTTGCTCTGCCTTTTCCATAACGCTCACTACCATGGCTTTTGGCCACAGCAGCTTATGGTGGTTTGGAGCCTACACCTGCATGCCGGCTCCGAGGGGCCCTCCCTCATCTTCAGTTAAACATGACAGTTCCTCCTTTCGGCGAATTGCTGTCTTCTTGGCGCACAATCGTCGGCATAACGAACGTATCGAACTCTCCGATAGTTGGGATCCATACTATCATAGGCAGACAATTTTCTTTGTTTCTGTAGAAGCTCCTTAGCCTCCTTCAGTCTTCCGGCCTTAATCCTCCGCAGTTTCCTCGCGTGAATTTTGGTATATTCCTTGTTGGTCTGGCGCTTCTCCCCATGGTATTCCTGATGAGAGATTTTCACCATGTAAGAGTCGAGTTCATGAAGGTAGATGTTGGACAATATTGGACTGATCACACCGCCTTGCGGTGCACCCGTCAGGGTATCACGTACCTTTCCTTCATCCATGACCCCGGATTTGAGGAACATTTTGATGAGCCTTAGGAGACGTCCATCCTTGATTCGTTTCGAGAGGAGGCCGATCATGGTCTCATGATCAATGCTATCAAAGAAGCCTTTGATGTCTCCTTCGATGATCCAGGTCGTTCCGTTCCCCGACTCATGTATTTGTTGTAACGCGGTGTGGCAGCTTCTTTTGGGTCTGAATCCGTGTGAGTTCCTACTAAAGATTGGTTCATAGATAGCTTCAAGTATCTGCCTGACGATTTCCTGCACCACCTTATCGTAGAAAGTGGGGATTCCCAGAGGACGGAACTTACCGTTCTTTTTCGGGATATAGACCCTCCTCACGGGTTTTGGCTTATAGCGTTCATATCGAAGTGCCTCAATCAGCTTCCTGATGCGTTTTCCTCCGAATCCGTCAATCGTGGTTTCATCCACACCCTTCGTGAGTTTTCCCGCATTGGATGCGAGCTTTGCATAGGCGGAAAGATAAAACCAGGGATTGAACAAGTTTCTGTACAACCGGGTAAATTGATAGTCCTCCTTGTTTCTTGATTTCTGATTCAGGTTTGCCAGCACTATTTCAGCTCTCTGCATTTCGCATACCTCCTACTGATAGCAAACGATGACACCTGCCCCCCTTCGCCATGTGACCGGCTTTCCCGATCTCGGACTACTACGGAGACTCCGTGACCATGACGGATATTCAAGGAACGATTCCCTATAGCTGGATATCAGCATTCCGTTTTAGGTCATCTCTGTTTAGAGAATTAAGCGCGATAGCGTAACGTAGGCTCCCATTTCATCTCCTTTACGTGCTATACGGCACGCTGGGAAACTCCTGCGATGTGAGTCGGTTGGACTTGTTTAACCATACTCAAGGGTTTCCAGTACTTTTCAGCCAGTCTTCGTACCCCCGGCGCCTTAGGGCCAGGAAATTTGGGTTCAGGCAGTATAGCTTTAGCCGTATTACGCCCTGACTTCGCATATCTGGCTCCTATCTGGCTTCGGAACCAATATGCTTTATGAGCATGCTCTTGTCCCTTAAGCCTTTCGGCATCAGGTAAGCTCATTAGTCTTTACAATCTCATCGCAATTGTTTTTTCACTTAACCTCCTTACAGACGCACAAGTCCCGGACCAGGGTCCCTGTGAACAGCAAAAGCGGAATCCAGTATAAGTTTTGACAATTCCGGATACAGCATGGCAAAGCCTCCTTCAAGGTTTTACCTGTATCCCCCGGACCGTCTTGCCGCAGTCAAGGCCGTCTTGCCGCGGCCCTTGACTGCGGCAAGACGGCTGGTAGAATGAAAAGGCCTTGAAGGAGTGGATTAAAAAAAGCTTTAACCACGACAAAAGGAATAAGAACTATAAATATGTCGTGCTCCTGTTGTGTCTGTAGTGGTTAACACCTCTTCCGAACCGGGGATTTTAACCACGACATTCACGAAAACCACGACGAAGGAATAGGAACTTTACATATTCCGTGTCCCGGTAGTACCTGGCGTGGTTAAAAACTCAAAACAGCAGCACAGCCCCTCTAAAAAAATAAAACCCGATTACCCCGGTAACCGCAAGTTTTATAAGAATCGCCGCCATGGTGCCGCTGAATACGCCGAGGGCAGCCTTAAATGGGCGGGATTCAGGCCGTCTCCATATCAGTTCCCCCGCCAGGGCGCCCAGAAAGGTACCGATTATCGTACCGAAAGGCGGAAAAAAGATCGTACCGATTATCATACCGACTATACTGCCCCGTACACCGGCCTTCCCCGCGCCGGAGAATCTGGAAGCGGCTACCGGTAACAGAGAATCAAATACCGCTGCCGCAACAGCCGCCGCTCCCAGCAGAACCAACAGCCAGACAGGGAACAGATTAAATGTTCCTGCCAGGGAGATAATGATTAGTGCCGCAAAGGCAATCGGCGGGCCTGGAAGTACAGGCACAATACAGCCGATAAGGCCTGCGATGATCAGCACGCTTCCAATGGAGACCGCAAGAATCGAAAGAATCATGCAGAAGGTCTCGTGGATGCGGTTATAAATCCTTGCAGCAAGTGTGCTGCACATTTTCCCAGGGTGGCAGTATTGTAGCCTCCTTCCTGGCAGATCAGGGTCGGAAGATCCATGGCCGCGAAGGCTGCGCCGATTTCTGCATAGTCTTCCACATCCAGGGCGAGTCCGCCTATTGGATCATCCCGGTGGGTGTCGAAGCCGGCGGATATTATAAGATACGCGGGGTTAAATTCCCGAATCTTCGCCAGGATACGCTCCAGGGCTGCCAGGTACTCCTTTTTTCCTGCGCCTTTTGGCAGCGGCTCGTTGTGGTTGGTACCTGCAGCCTGACCTTTGCCGGTCTCTTCAGTATAGCCCCAAAAGTAGGGGTACTCCGAGGAGGGGTCACAGTGAATTGAAGAGGTAAAGACCGATTTTACCTCTTCAAAAAACTCCTGGGTCCCGTTGCCGTGGTGATAATCAATGTCTACTATGGCAACGGGACCGGAGGGCAGCAGGAACTCCGCTGCAGTGGCGGCGTTGTTAAAGTAGCAGTAGCCGCCGAAGACCCGCGGCCCGGCATGATGTCCCGAAGGACGGCACAGGGCGTATACAGATCTCTCTGTGCCTTTACGGATCATTTCCGCCCCGGTAAGAGCGGTCTCGGCGGAAGCCCGGGCAACCTCGTAGGTGCGCTTCTTGATCGGTGTTACAGCGTCGGTGCACCAGATGCCGCCCCACAGGGGTTCATCGACCCTTTTTTTACGCATGGCCCCTTCGCCTGGAAAAAGATCTGGATAAAACTCCTCATCCTCGCTGCTAAGAGACTCGGAGGTGTTTCGAATGTAGTCGTGGTAAGGATGAAGTCGAGCTATAAGCCTCTCCGGATAATGCCGGGCCGTTACAAACTCAAAGCCACCCGCTTCGCGCAGGGCTTCCTTGATAGCCTCAACCCGTTTGGGGGTGTCCTTTACCTCGTAGGCCGCTGGTCCCAGCTGGTATTTCCAGTAGGGGTTATGCAGACTGTCGTTGTATTTTTCAATGACTTTCATGGATTTCTCTTCCTTTGTTCAGCAGGTCAATTATCCTGTCCTGGGGAATAGCCGGACACCAGCGCTGCTGCCGCCCGTTCATGCCTCCGGAGCAGAAGATCGCGTTCAGTACTGCCTCTTCCGTGGCTTCGATAACCGCTTCATAGGCAATATTTATATGATTGTCGGAGATACATTTAAGGTTAATAAAGCTGCTCTCTGAGCGGGCCGGCCGGGGTTTGCGGTTTCCGGTACTGAAGGCTATGATAATCTCGCCGCTGGTTGAGGCGGCGTAAGAGCCGGTCCGACCCAGTCCAAGGGCTGCGCGCCGCGCGATACGATTCAGCTGGCTGCTTATAAGGGGAACATCGGTTGCTACAACAACAATGATCGACCCTTCAGAGGCCTCCCTGCGGGCTGCGTAATCAAACTCGGTATCCAGCTGCCGCCCGACCACTGCGCCGTCAATAGTCAGGTTGCGCATCTTGCCGAAGTTGGAGAGCACCAGTACTCCGATGGTAAAACCGCTGCCCTCTGGTAAGTCGAAGGTCCGGGAGGATGTTCCGATGCCCCCTGCGAAATCAAAGCTGGTCATGCCAATTCCTGCACCGATGGAGCCCTGAGGAACAGGTCCGGAGGAAGCCGCTTCTATGGCCTTTATCGTATCCTGGGCGCTGCAGCTGCCGATACGGACATCATTAAGAAACGAGTCGTCCGCTTCGCCGACCACCGGAAGTATCACATCGGTCTCGGTACCCATGGTGGGATACTTCCGGCTCATATGCTGAATTACCCCGGCGTGGACCCTGCCGACTGAGTGGGAATTAGTCAGTACTATCGGTGTTTCCAGCCACCCGGTCTCAAGGACCTGGGTCAGACCTGACATCTCGCCGACACCGTTAAGAACAAAGCCCCCGGCGGCTATGCGGTTCGCATAGGTTTGTCCTGCGGGCATAATGGCGGTAACCCCGGTCCTGATACTGCTTGTCCCGGTTTGTCCGGGAATCAGTACATTGTCCTCAATCCTGGTGAAGTGTCCGACCCGTACTCCTTTGACATCGGTAATGGCATTAATGAGCCCCGGACTCATGCGGCCGATCTGAATCCCCAAGTCTCTGACGGAAGACCGGGGGCTTAAGGAAGGGTTACGGTTTTTCTTGTTTTTCCGCGCCGGTCTGATAGCCATGCCGTAACGGCGGGCAGCGGAACGGATTATCAGGCGCATTACGTCCCGGAATTCAAGGCCCCGCTCTTTGGCGGCAGTCATAAGAGATGCGTCAGGGTGAAGGCTGGGCAGGGGATTCAGCTCGATAAAATAGGGGGTGCCATCGGTATGCAGCCGGATATCAACACGCCCCAAATCGGGGCAGGTCATAATATCGAAGACCTGTTTCGCCATTTGCAGAACGGCCCTCTCTTCGTAGGTGTCGATTCGGGCCGGACAGATTGCCTGGACTGCTCGGGCTGCCTCGCCGCCCTGTTTCATGTCGTAATCGTATATATTGAATCTGCCGCCGATCTTTTCCAGGTCGAATGTATGTTCCACAATGTCCAGGATTTTCCCCGGGTAGCCCTCAATGAAGGGTACACTCAGTTCCCGACCGGTAATGAACTCCTCTACGACCAGCCCTTCCGGATACTGACTGAGTATTTCACCTATACGCTGGTCTGCCTCTTTTTTGGATTCGACTACGGATTTCTGGGTAATCCCCTTGCTCGAACCTTCGGAATTGGGTTTGATGATCAGGGGATACCGGAGTTCTTCATCGATCTGGCGGTTTTTTCCGGTCATCAGGATTCCTTTTGGTACACGAATCCCCCGGGCGGCGAGCACAGTCTTGGCAAGGTGCTTATCCAGGTTAAGATGGAGGAGGGAGGCGTTTCCTCCAGTAAAGGGAATGCCCATCTGCTCATACAGGCCGGGATAAAAGGCCTCGCGGGAGCTGCCGATGGTACCCTCCGCCAGGTTAAAGATAAGGTCCGGTTCGCTCTCTACCAGCTGTTCTATTACCTGATGAGGGTTTCCTGTAACTTCCACGACTGTAACGGTGTGCTGCAGGCTGCTTATGGCCCGGTATACCCGGTCTATGTCGTCAGAGCTGAGCAGTTCAGCGGTGGCCTCGGAATCGTCGGTACGAAGATTATATGCAATGGTAATCCTCATGCGTCCTCCCTGGTATAGTAGATTATACTATGTTCCCCGGTGCTCCGCGATTGTCTGAAGAAAATATCTTCCATATTTTTCCAGCTTAACCTCTCCAACGCCGGGGATGTCCAGCATGCTGTCCCGGTTTTGCGGCAGTCGCCGGGACATGGCGATCAGGCTTGTATCCGGAAAAATCATGTACGGCGGAAGCCCTGCTTTGTCGGCGAGTATTTTTCGCAGCCTTCTGAGGTCTTCAAAAAGCCGGCTGTCATATTCACCTGCATCCGGAGTTCTCCGGATGGTCTGTATCTGTTCTTCCTGAAGTTGTCCCAGCACAGGGAGCTCCCCGCGCAGCACCTCCCAGGCTTTTTGTGTCGGTTTAAGGCTCCCGTGCTGCTGATCCTGAAAAAGCAGCCCCTGGCGAATAAACTGCCGGGAAAGATTGAACCACTGCTGCTTTGTATGCTCCATACCGATCCCGTAGGTGGAGAGCTTGTCATGCCCTCGCTCAAGCACTTTCTGGGATTTTGAAGCTCGCAGCACGTCAATGATGTGCCCCGCACCGAATATCTGACCTGTACGGATAACACAGGAAAGGAACTTCTGGGCTGCCAGACTCAAGTCCTCCTTCCCCGCCGTATTTTCCTTCTTCGCGGTACAGTTGTCGCACATGCCGCAGCTGTCTGATGTACAGTCTTCTCCAAAGTAGGAGAGCAGGGGAACCCTGCGACAGATCTCCGATTCGGCAAAGTTCAGCATTGCCTTCAAATGAAGATCCGCGGCCTTCTGCTCTTTTTTATCTTTCCGGCCGATAAAATACCTGATTGTCCGGATGTCTCCGTAGCCGAACAGGAGCAGACACTGGGATTCAATCCCGTCTCTGCCGGCCCTGCCAATCTGCTGATAATAACTTTCAATATTCTTGGGTAAATCGTAATGAACAATGAAGCGGATGTCCGGTTTGTCTATGCCCATGCCGAAGGCAATTGTGGCAACCATTATCTGTGCATCGTCATTAATAAAAGCCTGCTGGTTACGTCTTCGTTCCTCATCGCTTAGACCGGCATGATAGGGTAAGGCAGCAAAATCCCGGGTCTGCAGTAAGGATGCCGTCTCATTAACGCCACGCCGGGTGGAACAGTAAATTATTCCGGACTGGTTCGGAAATCCCCGGATAAACTCCAGTACCTGCTTAACGGGTTCCGACTTGGGACGGACCTCTAAAAAGAGGTTGGGCCGGTCGAAACCGGCAATAAAGACTTCCGGCTTTGTAAAGTTCAGGCTGCTGCATATGTCCTCGCGTACCCTCTCGGTCGCAGTAGCGGTCAGGGCTATCCACACAGCCTTCGGGAACCGTGGACGCATGGCTGCAATCTGGCGGTACTCCGGTCGAAAATCGTGGCCCCACTCGGATATGCAATGGGCCTCGTCTATGGCAACAGAGGAAACCTCGAGGCTGTCCAGAAAGGCCATTGTTCGTTCCAGGAGAAGGGTCTCAGGAGCTGTGTACAGCAGTTTTATTTCGCCCATGCGGAGGAGTCGCATATTCTCCCGGTATTCCTCTCTTGAGAGTGAGCTGTTCAGGCAGGCAGCCGGTACCCCAAGCTCCCTGAGCTGGGATACCTGATCTTCCATAAGAGATATCAGAGGCGAAATAACAATTGTGAGACCTTCGAATACAAGGGCCGGAATCTGGTAACAGAGGGATTTCCCGCCACCCGTGGGCATCACAACCAGGCTGTCTTTTCCGGCAAGAACCGATTTAATAATATCCAGTTGAAGCGGACGGAAGGTATCGAAACCAAAAACCTTTTTTGCGATCTTTTTTGCCTGTGCCGTTGTATCTGTCATACCCCTGCCATCCTACCAGTTTTTCTGTTGAGACAGAATATCTAACGCTTTTAAAAAGCTACAGTATAGTAAACTGAAAAAATGTCGTGGTGATTTTACCTGCGACATACGCAACAAATAACCACTGTCATGGCCGTCGTGGCTATACGATATGCCCAACAAAGCATCCTGAAAAAGTTCAAGGTCAGAAAACGGATCATGATAAGCAGGCCATATAAAAGAAGTTGTACAATCGCCAGGTCTCTTCTACAATAGAAATATGAACGTAAAAGCAATCATTGTATCAGGATTACTGGTTTGTATGCTACCTGTTTTTGCAGGTGGGAACAGGGAACCTTCCGCGGGTACTATTCCAGGGTTTACAGGAACAGTACAGTATCTTGAAGGACGGGTTACTATGAATGGTGAACCAGCGGCAATAGGAGATACCGTTGTACCCGGTGCGACTGTAGCTACCGAAGAAGGAGCATATTGCGAAATACTTTTCGGTGTAAAGAACATATTCCGCGTACTTGAGAATACTGTTGCAATAATACGATTGGAGAAAGGCCGGGGTAATATTCAGGTGGACAAGGGAGCAATAGCCTTCCTGCTTACGCGGCTGTCAGCACTTGAAGTAGAGAAACCTGAATTTCTGGTTGAGACACCGTCCGCAGCCTTCGGTGTGCGGGGAACGGCTTTCTTTGTTGCCGTCGAAAACACCGTCTCTACCTACGTTTGCGCCTGCAACGGAGAGCTCCAGGTAGAGGATGCTGCCGGGGCTAACTCGCAGAAACTTGCCGGGGTCCGTCATAAGGCCTTACGCATTGCAAGAACCGCTTCGGGCGGCTATCAGGTCTCATCTCCCGGACTTCTGTACCATGACGATGACGATATGGACAGCCTGGCCGACCGAATTGACGAGACGATTCCCTGGGGACGCCCTGGGTATTAACGGAACTACTCAACCACAATTTTCGACAGCCACTTGACCCAGTTGCTGCCGTCGTGTCCCCCTGCAGCCAGCCTGAGTGGAAATCCGTGAACCCGATGAAACTGCCTGCCGTTGAACTCGTAGGCTATCAGCATGTCATCTTTAAAGGCGTCTTCTACGGTGAATCGGGTACGGTAGGAGTCATCGGGGGTAGAAAAGATAACAACCTTGGCATCCCGGCGTATTCCTGCACGCTGCAAAATGGTTTTTACCGTTACCCCGGTCCAGTCACCGGAATCGGTAAAGGTATCAACGCAGATCAAGTCGAGCTTTCTCCTGACCGTCGGCAGGGCTTTTACTTCCGCAAAAGAGAGAGACAGGGGACGGGTAATCTTGCCGGTAACTGTCAGACGGTAGGTTTCTTCATCCAGATCAAAGGATTTGCCCGTAACATGGAGGCCGTCAAAGAATTCCCCGAATTCAAATTCACGCTCTTGTGCCTGTACAGCAAAGCCAAGGGCCAAAACAAGTATCAGCGCCAACAGGATCTTTTTCATTATGTTTTACTCCTTCCGGCCTTACCGGATTTCAGCTTTTTGCCGCAATTTCTGGTCCCATACGTACTGGTTAAATCCGTAGAGAAAATCATTCTCGATTCTCAGAACAGGGTACATGATGGCTGCACCGTCGGCAGGTTCAATTTCGCGTTTTATTGCAGGAATCTGTTTTCTGGGGAGTTTATCAACCAGAAGATACCGAAAAGAGAAGCCCCGTTTCTTCAGATACTCCTTTGCCTCTTTACAGTGTTCACAGAAAGAGAGTCCATATACATTAAGTTCTGGAGAATTAATAGTTCCGTCAAATCTGGTATCCACTGCTGACATAGGAGAAACCTCCCCTTGTGAAAGATTGTCGATACATAATTACTTGTATATAATATATGTACTATATGAATTTATTGAATACGAACAAACGCGTCAAGCAAAAGTTGCCCTGTTAACGGACTATCAGTATTTTAATCCCCTATGAAGCGTAGTTTCGATTATACCCGTAAACCTGCCTGGATTCGGATGAGCCTGTTAACCAACCGGGATTATAATACAATCAAGAAGAGTGTGAGTGACCGCAGACTCAATACAGTCTGTGAAGAGGCCCGCTGCCCCAATATCCACGAGTGCTGGGGAGAACACCGTACCGCGACCTTTATGATACTGGGAGACACCTGTACACGGCGCTGCCGCTTCTGTGCCGTAAAGACGGGGTTGCCTGCCGCGGTCGACATGACGGAACCTGTGCGGGTGGCCCGTACCATCGCGGAAATGGAGGCGGTCCACGCGGTTATAACCATGGTAAACAGGGACGATCTTGACGACGGCGGCGCAGCGGTAATGGCCGCGACTGTACGCAAGGTCCACCAGCTGGCCCCCGGCTGCAGTGTGGAGGTGCTTTCGTCGGACCTGATGGGAGACCGGAAAAGCCTGGAAATCATGATGGATTCAGAACCTGAGATCATGAGCCACAATCTGGAGACTGTGCGCCGTCTTACACCACGGGTACGCTCACGTTCAGAATACGACCGTTCCCTGGATTTTCTGAAAATGGTCAAGGAGATCGATCCTGCCAAGTTGACCAAATCGAGCCTGATGCTGGGGCTGGGAGAGAAAAAAACCGAGGTCCTTGAGTCTCTGGACGATTTGCGGGCTGCCGGGGTGGAAATGGTTAACCTTGGCCAGTACCTGCAGCCAAGCCGAACCCATCTGCCGGTTGTGTATTACTGGAGTCCTGAAGAGTTTGATGAGCTAAAAGCGGCTGCCCTGGAGCGGGGATTCCTGCACTGTGAATCCGGCCCCATGGTCCGCTCGAGTTATCACGCCGGCGACCAGTATCAGCTTATTCAACAGCGGTTGCAGGCCAGCAACTAAATAAACCGCTAAAAATAGATCTCAGCCCGCAGCTGCTCTCGCAGAAAGCCTGCTTTCCGGGCAAGGGCAAAAAGTTCATAGATCATATCACTGTTGCCGCAGGCGTAGATAAAGTCAAATTCTTTCATACGATCCAGACGGGACTGGAAATAATCGGTAATCCTGCCGCAAAATCCGCCATTAGAAGGTATCTCCCGGCTGATACAGGAAACAAGTCTTTCCTGCTGAAACTCTCCATGCAGGTAATCTTCTGCCATGTAACGTACGCCGTGAAGCAGGGTGTAATCCAGATCCTCTCCTGAAGCTGTGTGAGAGCTGACGAAGGAAGAAAAAGGCGCAATACCGGTACCGGTGGCGGCAAAAAGAAACTTGCGCTGCCGGAAGTTTTCGGGGAGCACAAACTCACCGAACGGCCCCCGTACGTCGAGAAAGTCACCCTCCTGCAGTTCCGCCAGGGCCGGACTGACAAGGCCTTCCGGAATTTTTCGAAAAAGAATGCGCCCTTCCCCGGATTCACCTGCCGAAGCCAGGGAATATTCCCGCAGATGTCCCAGACCTGCGGGACCTGCCATTATGTACTGTCCCGGGCGGAAGGCAAGAGCGTTCTTGTCAAAGCATACGCTGAAAACTTCCTCACCGTGCTGATTCCTGCGGGTTACGGGGCACCGCATTGCAGGCTACCAGCCGCCTGAAGCCCCGCCGCCGCCAAAGCCGCCTCCTCCGCCGGAGAATCCTCCTCCGCCGAAACCGCCGCCGGAAAAGCCTCCCCGGGAGTAACTGCGTCTGCCCCGGCTGCCAGCACTTCCGAGCAGGGCACCCCACAGTAAAGCACTGCCGAAGGACGATCCAAACCTGCGGTGTCTGAAGATCATACTTAGAAAGATGATAACGGCGAAGGCAAAAAAGTTAAAAGCCGCACCGCCTTCGCTTCTTGACTGTTCCCTCTCAGCCGCTGCCAGTGCCTGGGGAGAGATATCAGCCTCGCCGGTAACAATACCGCCGATTGCCTGTACGGCTTTGCTGATTCCTCCGTCAAAATCTCCGGCTCGAAAGGAAGGCTGAATAATCTCGCGGATAATAAAGCCACTTTTCATGTCCGTCAGATTGCCCTCCAGGCCGTAACCGACTTCTATGCGGATCTTCTTCTCTTCCATGGCCACCAGTAAAAGAACACCGTCGTCCCGGTCCGCATCCCCAAGCTGCCACTGGTCGGTGACTTGGATTGAGAAAGCCTCCAGAGACTCACCCTGCAACGACGGTATGGTAAGAACGGCGATCTGCGGGCCCGCCTGCTGTTCCACTGCCTGCAGATAAGCCGAGAGTTCCTGCTCCGTGCTGCTTGACAGTATCTCTGCCTGGTCGTTGACCCGGTCAGTTAAAGGAGGCACGTCCAGAGCCACAGCGGGCAGGCTTATCAGGAAAAGAAGAACACTCAGAAAGGTAACATATTTACGATTGTTTCTGCTCACGATCCACTCTCCAGTTCTTCCGGCGCATCACCGAGTTCGTTTTTATCCTGCTGCCGCCGTTCGATATTCTCGGCAAGGATTGCTCCGCACTCTGCAACCGCTTTAACCAGGGCATCCGCCGGTTTTCCGGCAGCAATGGTGCGGGTCATCTCGTCCACGATGCTTTTCCAGGTTTTCTGTTTTACCTTTTCGTTAATGCCGCGGTCTGCGATCAGCTCTACCTGCTGTTCAAGCAGGGAGACAAAAATAAGTATTCCTGTGTGGTCCAGGGTGTCGTAGACTCCCGCTTCCATAAAATGGCGCCGTGCCCGCGCCTGGACGGCAGCGGTCATCACCTTTTTGGGAACGACAAGCCGATCCACCGCCGGTATCTGGGCAAGAAAGAAGACCGCTGTCCCGCACAAGAGGGCGATCCAGCTGTAGATAAAGGGGAGCAGGGCGGGATTGAAGCCCCAGAAAAGGGACGAGAAGAGGGCTTCCATGGAGCTGTCAAAAAGGGCGACTATAGTAAAACTGATAAAGCCCGCGATCAGCGCGAAGACCAGCTCCCGGAAACCGTAATCATCACACTCCCGGATGATTGCGGTTGCAATCTCTCCGCCGCTTGAGCTTTCGGCCTCAGCTACTGCGGCGGCAATTCGTTGACTGTCGCTCTCGGATAATAGTGGTTTCATTGCTATGTCCTAAAAGGATACCTGGGGTGCGGCGGATGCGCCTTCTGTGGCAGAGAAATAGGCCTTTGCTCTGAATCCCATCATGTTTGCAATTATAACCCTCGGAAACTGTCGTATGTAGGTATTGTAGTTTCTTGCGGCCTCGTTAAAGCGCTGACGTTCAACGGCAATGCGGTTTTCCGTACCCTCCAGCTGGTCCTGCAGAGCAAGAAAGTTCTGGTTGGATTTGAGGTCGGGATAATTCTCGGTAATCATTAAAAGACGCTGGAGTGCCGATCCGAGACCTGCCTGGGCTTCCTGAAAGCGGGCAAAGGCTTCGGGGTCTTCCAGTAAAGACTCGTCCATCTGCATGACTCCGCCGGCCCTGCTGCGTGCTTCGGTAACGGCGGTAAGGGTCTCCTGTTCCTGTTTGGCGTATCCCTTGACGGTCTCAACCAGGTTCGGGATCAGGTCGTAACGGCGCTGGTACTGGTTCTCTACCTGGGCCCAGGCTGCCTTAACGGATTCATCCATGGAGACCATCGAGTTATAGGTTCCACGAAAACTGCTGTAGATTATAAAGAGAAGAATCAGAATGATACCCAGAACAATAAGTCCTGTACGTAATTTTTTGTTCATTGGACCTCCAGGGCCGCTGCCGCGGACGGCATATTTTTTTGATGTACTGTCTGTATAATACAAATCAGACCGCACATCGTCCACCGTACTGGTGCTTAGCCGGCAGGGGATTCCTGAAACTCCTTGTAAAAAATACCTCCCTCATCTATTATATCCGGCAATGATCGATTTCAGTTCCGGACCAAGGGTGTATTGTGTCGGTATTAAAGGTACCGGAATGGCTGCTTTGGCAGAGTACTGCCGCCACGCCGGAGCACATGTAGAAGGCTCCGATGTGGAGGAGGTCTTCTATACCGATGCGATCCTGAAGTCCCTGAATATTCCGGTCCACGCTCCTTTTAAAAGGGAGAACCTTCCTTCCCGGATTGATCACCTCTTTTATTCCGCCGCTTACGATGCGAAGAACAACCCGGAGCTGGCGGAGGCCGAAAAGCGGGGACTCCGGTGCATGAGCTATCCCGAAGCCCTGGGGCTGATCTCCCGGGGGCAACCCACCGGTGCTGTAGCGGGGGTACATGGTAAAACAACGACCACGGCCATGGCGGGAACCATGGCACAGGCTGCGAGGCTCCCGGTGGGTGTTATTGCAGGTTCGGCGGTTTCCAACTTTGACGATCGCTCCTGTCTTTTTCTTGGAGACCGGGGGCTTATTGCCGAGACCTGCGAGTACCGCCGTCACTTTTTGAATGTTTCCCCCCGCTGGCTTATCGTAACCAGTATCGAACCGGACCATCTGGATTATTACTTCGATTACAATGACATTCTCTCGGCTTTTATCGAGTATGCCCTGAAGCTTCCCCGGAAAGGGTGCCTGATCTACTGTGCTGATGACCCCGGAGCAGCCGAACTGGCCAGAAAAGTTCAATCCATGCGGGATGACCTGCGTCTTGTACCCTACGGTTTTTCTGCTCAGGGCAACTATCGTATACGGGATTACCAGGTTGGAGACGAATACCTTGCGGCGGATGTTGCCGGCTTTGCAGTGCCTCTCATTCTACGGATACCCGGCAGACATACGGTGCTGAATGCTGTTGCCGCCGCGGCCCTTGTTATCTGCATGGGAGATGATCTGGGCATACAACTGGATCAGGAAAAGCTTTTAAAGGGTTGTGAAGCTTTCCGGGGCAGTAAGCGGCGCAGCGAGATTCTGGGGGCGGCCGGAGGGGTTCTTTTTATGGATGACTATGCTCACCATCCCACAGCCATAAAAACGACCCTCCGGGGTCTGCGGGAGTTCTATCCCAACAGGCGCATTGTCGTAGATTTTATGTCCCACACCTATTCCCGGACCGCTGCGCTTTTAGAAGGATTTATTTCCGCCTTTGGAGATGCAGATGAACTCATACTCCACGATATCTACGCCTCCGCCAGAGAGCATGCAGGAGGAATAACCGGCGAGGAGTTATTTCTCAGGACCGCCGCGAGGCATCGGTCTGTACGGTATTATCCTGAGCCGGCGGAGGCTATTGAGGACCTGGAATCCTTTTTGGCCCCCGGCGATCTGTTTGTTACCATGGGCGCGGGAAATAACTGGATAGTAAGCCATGAACTCTATGAAAGACGAAAAGGAAGGACTGAATGATCAGCATGACCGGCTACGGCTACTGCGAAGAAGAAACTGAAAAACTCTACCTGTCGGTAGAGGTAAAGTCAGTGAATAACCGTTACCTGGATATCCAGATTAATCTGCCGCCCTTCCTGAGTCCCCTGGAACCCCGTCTGCGGGAATTTGTAAACTCCCGGGTTCGACGGGGACGGGTAGAAGTCTATATCCGACTGCGGGAGCTGGAGGAGGAGCTGAAGGTCCATCTGGATGAGTCGGTGGCCTCGGAATACGCGGCCATTTTACGACAGCTCGCCAGGCAGACCGGAATCACCGAACCCCTGCGGCTGGAGCATCTGCTGGGAATGGATGGTATTCTCAAGAGCAGCCGCAGCCGTGACCTGGAGCGTTACTGGGAGTCAATTCAGCCCATTTTACAACGGGCATTTGAGGATTTTTCGGCCTCCCGCAGCAGGGAGGGGGCAAGCACGAAAAAGGATATTTTTCAGCATATTTCAGTTATTAGCGATGCCCTCTCTGCGGTCGAGGTCTTAAAGGAAGATCTTGAGCGCTATTTCACCGAAACGGTGAGGGATAAATTCCTGGAAGTTGCAGGCGACGAGGTAGAAGAGAGCAGAATCCTTACAGAAATAGCGGCTCTGATGGTAAAGTACTCCATTAACGAAGAGCTGGTGCGTCTGCGGGGTCATCTGGAGAGTTTTACACAGATTGCTGACTCACAGGACGGAGTTGGAAAAAAACTCGATTTTCTGGCTCAGGAGATCCATCGGGAGATCAATACCATCGGCTCCAAGAGTGTCCAGTATGATATCAGTACCAGTGTTGTCGCCATGAAAGACGCCCTTGAGAATGTACGGGAGCAGCTGAGAAATGTCGAATAGAAGAGGAATAATCGCCATATCCGGAAAAAGCGGATGCGGAAACACAACGGTTACCCACCTGGTGTCGAAACAGCTGGGCTTCCGGGTTATTAACTATACCTTCCGCACTATGGCACAGGAGATGGGGGTCTCCTTCGAAGAGCTCTGCGCTCTGGCGGAAAAGGATGATTCCTACGACCTCAAACTCGACCGTAAACAGGTTGAGCTTGCCAGGGAAGGCAACTGTGTGCTGGGATCACGTCTTGCAATCTGGCTTTTACAGAACGAAGCGGACCTGACGGTATTTCTTGACGCCTCCCTGGAGGTGCGGGCAGAGAGGATCGCCGCACGTGAAGGAGGTACGGTAATCGAAGTGCTGGAGAAAACCGTAGCCCGGGATCAGCGGGATCACGAACGATATAAGAGAATTTACGGGTATAATAACGACGACTACAGGTTCGCCGATTTGATTATCGACACCTCTGTTTCAGACCAGTATGAGGTAGCCCTGCAAATTGTTGAACAGTACCGGAACCTTGATGGGGATTGAGCAGCACAAGCATTCTCTGTTATAATAACTGTTAACAACGAGATCGAGGCGGTAGAGATGATTATTCCATTGGACCTGCTGGTGGACAACACGGACAACGTTTACGAGATGACCTGCGCCGCGATTCGACGGGCGGTACAGGTTACGATTACTGGAGACGAAGAGATCGAACAGAACGGCGGCAAAGTTGTTTCCACGGCGATCAAACAGGTCCTTAACAGGACCGTACAATACAGGCTTGAAGAGTAATTTTAATTACGTAAACCAGGAACCACCGGCATTACCGGTGGTTCTTCTTTTTGGGCCAACCGGTGTCGGCAAGACAGACCTTACAGGTCATCTTTCCGGGGCAGATTTCGAGGTAATCAGCGCCGATTCCATGCAGGTCTACCGGGGCATGGATATCGGCACGGCAAAACCTTCCGCCGAGTTTATGCAGAAAATAGCCCATCACCTTATAGATATCCGTGATCCGAATGAACAGTTCCATGTAGGGGATTTTATCCGCCTTGCGGATGAGGCTGTGCTGGATATCCTGAAGCGAGGAAAGCTTCCTCTTATCTCCGGCGGAACCGCTTATTATTTCAAACATTTTCTCTACGGACTTCCCGATGCACCTTCCTCGGATCCTCAGGTAAGAGCGGACCTTTCCAAACGGGCCGCCAGAGAAGGTCTGGTCCCGTTAAGAGCGATGCTTGCCCGGGTGGATCCAGTTTCGGCCGCCAGGATCGATGATAACGATGCTTACCGTATACAGCGTGCACTTGAGGTATATATCAGCTCCGGACGGCCGCTCTCTTCCTATAAAGTCCCGGAGAAACCGCGCCGGGGACTTGATCCCCTGATCATCGGCCTTCAGCGGCCACGGGAAGAGCTGTACCGGCGGATAAACCGGAGGGTAGAACTGATGTTCCGGGACGGCTTGGTCCGGGAGGTGGAGTCTCTGAAAAAGACCGGATACAGGGCTCAGGACCCTGGCATGAAGGCCATCGGCTACAGGGAGTTTTTTACTGAAAATAACGACTCCGAAGAAACAGAGACAGATATTATGCGGGTTATGGAGAGTATCCGGACTGCCAGCCGCAGATACGCAAAACGGCAGCTCACCTTCTTCCGCGCCCTGCCTGGGACTCTATGGAAACATCCGGAGGAGAGGGAAGAAATCATTCGAATGATCTATTCCTTTTTTAAGTCCCGGAAAGAGTCGATCTCCCGCTTCTCTTCCGGTTCAATAGAATAGATGCTGTAATCATCAGTGTCTCTGAGCAGTTTTACAATCTCTATGTGCTCGGTTATACGGATATTTATGCTTTCTGACTCCTCCATGTCTCCCCCCGAGGGCTGAGCGAAAAAATAGCGGACGCGAAAATCCGTTTCACCGATCTTTTCAAGGGAGAGATCGGCGGCTCCGAAAATAAACCGCCCCCTCTCCAAAGGCGGAAGCCCGGCATCAACCCATTCCTGGGCGGATACAAATGGAGGAGGTCCGCCGACAGAGTAGGCTGCGGACACCCTGCTTATCACCGTCAGCCGTACGGCTGCTTCAATGTAGTTTTTACCGGCACCATCAGTTACGCATGCTTCCATCGTATCATGATCCAGGCTGTTCATGCTTTCGTAAAAAAGCTGTACAACCTGTTCAGGTTCCAGGCCGCGGGTAGGGGAAGGAACGGAGGCCTTTTGCAGTATGTTGAAGGTAAGTGCTGCACCGGCAATTATCATAATCCCGGCAATAATCAGATGAACTGTATACGTATGGAAAAACCTGCGAGCACACTGCAGGCGCCGTATCTGACGCTCCCTGCGCGCCGCGAGGGCTTCTTTGTGCCGGAGCTCCACTGAAGATACGGCTGGTCCGGGAGAGCTGACGATTCTTTGCAGGTTTTGAAGTAGTTCCTGTATATCGGTCTTTTCCCGGCTTCCATCAAGAACCGAATCCAGGTAGGCCGAGGCTTCTTCGTTGATCCCGGGTTTCATAAGACTAAGGGGTACGAACTCCCTGCGGCGCAGTTGTTCCCTGATTTCTTCTTCTTTTTCCTCCTCTTCCCTGTTCTTTTTCTTATTTTCGAGGGGAATATCTTTTTGGCTGTTAATAAATGGGTGTCTGCCGGTTAGAGCGATATATGCCAGCAGGGCAAAGGAGTATACCAGACCATCCTCATATCGGAGGTCCGGGTGCTTGAGTTTTTCAAAATCCCGTGTCAGTTCATCACTGGTGCGGCAGAGGCGCTGTTTTTTTGCCAGGGAAGATGAAAGCAGAAGAACACTACCGTCATCGAGCAGAAAAATGGAGGCGGCGTCAAAGAGTTCAAGCTTCTGTTTTTGCGTGTTAATAGCAATACAGGCAGAGAGCACTTTTCTGATTGTGGCCAGGTCAAGTTTGTTCGAATCGATGACCAGGGAGAGCCGCTCACCGTCAAAGCTGGGACCTATGCAGTAACGTCCCTGATACTCAACATGACCTTCCGGTATCCACTCGGTAATCTCTCCGTCCCGGTATATCCAGGCTGTATCCCAGGTGCTGTCGGAACGGAGGTTATAGATGTCGGGCCGGCTGCCGGGACTAATCTTTAGCCCGGTGTACTGTTTAGCATCGCGGTGCAGCGTTATGCGGCATGAATCGATCGGGTTTATTGTGCTGTTCATTGTAGCTTGAGGTCCTCTTCGCAGAATATCTGAGCGGTGAAAATTTCGAGCCGGGTGTCCGGTTCATCCACGGCCCCGGGAGGCAGACCGGCCTTGAGACAGGTATGCCGGACAAACTCTTCCCGGTTCCATCCCTGTTCCGTAGCCACCTGGGGAAGCAGCACTCCGCTGTGAAAACCCCTGGTAATATAAAGACCGTGTTCGCCAGGTTCCAGTTCTTCCGTTGAATCTATATTTACCAGGGGGGATAGTACGGAAATCTCTACACTGACTTCAGGAAATTCCTCTTTTTTCACCGGCGGAAACCTGGGGTCATGAAAGGCGCTTGAAATTGCCATGGACATGATGGTTTCATGCAGGGGAGCACGGCCGATCATGTTGCCGATGCAGCCTCGCAGATCTCCACTTTTGCGCAGGGTAACGAAGGCGCCCATTTTCTGCTGAAGCACAGGGTGTTCCTGTACAAAGGAAGAAAAATCGGCAAAGAAATTCTTCGGGACGGCTGTTCCCAGTTCCCGTCCTATACTCCAGCGGGCGAGTGCAAGCAGGGCCTTCTTTTCGGCATTGGTAAAGGGCTCCATGAAATCTTTCATCCTTCTATTCTTTACCTCTCACCTTTTCCGCATCTTCCACATCCGATCTTGTCCAGAGGGCGGCACAGTACTGCGGATTCTCTCCATGATACCACCTGGCAGGGGGAGCGGAAAGGTGTGTTTCCAATAGTTTTACGAGGTTTTTTCCATCTTGCGCTTCGATTATTCCGCTATGCGGATCCTTTATATGGTTGCTGATGATCACAGGAAGATACGCGGGGTCCAGGTAGTCCAGAAGATCCAATCCTGCTTTCTTCAAGGAATCCCGGTCGGAGCCGAACAGGATTGGAAGAATCTGTCCGCTGAAGCCCAGGTACGACAGGGCGCTTAAGATCATGTCGAAGCAGGGCTCTTCCTCGAAGGGGATTCTGCCAGTTCTGAACAGGTCTGCAAAACCCGAGATTTCTTCAAGCGTTTTCCGGGAGGGAACCGTAAGAGTGCCGAAGGGGGTCATGAAACCTGAATAGTCAGGCAGCCAGATGGTATCCTCTGTTTCCCGGTGAACTTGTGCCAGTAAAATAACCGCATCTGCGCTTTCAAGGGAGAGCCGCTGCAGGGCCCAGGTTAAGCCGGGACCTGCGTATGTAACAGCGCCGTGGGGGACGATTGCGGCACGTGCTTGTTTTTTGGACGGTCTTTTCTGAGACGAGAAGAGTTTGTCAAATTGAGAGCCGAGTTTTTCATTGTCGCCGGAAAAAAAGTGTCCAGCCGCAAGGAGTGGTCGAAGGTCATCGGTAGCACAGGAAAGGGGATATCTATGCATGACAATCCAGAAGCCGATGGAGTCGTTCTTCGTCCAGGCTTATGCTCAGGTTTTTCTCCTGGGTAGGCAGGACAGTTCCCAATTTTGCCTCCCGGGGACGCCGCAGGTATTTAACCTGAGTGTAATAACAGTCGCCGCCTCCACCCCGCCGGGCTTTGCTGTAATGGAGGGCAAGGTTGCCGGCGTCAAGGAGTACATCCAGGGGCGGGCTTTTTCCCTTTGGCCCCCGGAGAAAAATATGTCCACCCGGATAATCCCGGACATGGATCCAGTAGTCGTTGCCCTTGGCCCATTCCCTGAGCAGCTTGTCGCTTTCGGCGGCGCTTCTACCTGCGATTATCTGCCATTCCCTGGAAAAAAAGACAGCTCCGGGACGTTCCGGTTCCTCCGATTCGCGGCGGTTCTTTTTTTCCGGTGCCCGGGGAATGCCTTCGAGATCGGAGAGTGTTTCGGCTCGTTCACAGGCTGCGACAAATTCTTCTGCCTGTTCCGTTTCCCGGCGCAGGTCATCTATCTGTTCCAGAGCATGCTTCCGGCGCCGTTCCTTTTTTTTTCGCAGGCTGTAATATTTCTGGGCATTCTCCTGGGGAGAGAGCGCGGGATCCAGGGGAATTTGTACCGTGTTTCCGCTTGTGTAATCCTCCGTCTCAAGCCAGCGGTCTCCGGTTTGTATCCGGTGGAGGCTTGCAAGGATCAGGTCTCCGGCGGATCCTTCGGTTTCGTGTTGTTCTTCCCTGGATGCGGCATTTTCTATACCTTTCAGACGACCCTTGAGGGAATTCCAGTAACGCCGCCACTGATGTAAAAGATCGTTCCTGCTCCGGGCAAACGCCTCGTCTGTTTCCAGCGTGGAGTAACGATCTTCGATAAAGCTGTTGTAATCGGCGTATTCGGAATAATCCTCCAGGGTAAAAGCTTCATCCTTATCCCGATACTCCTCGCTCCAGGGAAGAAAACTGCCCCCGGAGACTTCTCCCCGGGCGGGGCGGCGGTAAAAAGCGTCGATGATTTCTCCGTTATCCCGGCAGAGGATTATGTTTCCCGCGTTTCCCCAGAGTCGCAGCCAGAGGCTTAAAGGTTTGTCTCCATGGAGGACCTTGATCTCTACCATGCGCTGTCCGGGTACCTGCCGGGCAGTGAGTATTCTGCAGCCCTTAATCCTGGAGCGGAGCAGCTGAGGAAAACGCTGCAGCTTGATCTGCCGTGGAATTTTAGCGGATATCCTGTGGATGCGGGTTTTCCCCTGCTGCAGGGAAATATAGAGGCTGAAGCGGCCTTCTGCACCTTTGCCTGGTATAAACAGTTCAAGCACAAGAGAGGAAAAATCGGGCTGAATGATATTCTGGATAAAGCCCCCGGCCAGACTGAGTTCATCGAGTATGGTGTCTATCTCACGCCAGTTAAGAGACATCTATTCCGCGATACTCTTGTGCATGCCGGAGCGAAATATCTCCAGGTCCCCGAGAGAGAAAAAGACAAAGATTACCTTTTTCGGAAGATCATGCTCCCGCAGAAAGGTGCTGACAGTACCGTAAGCAATTGGAGCTGCCAGTTTTTTAGGAAAACCATAAACACCGGTGGAGACCGCGGGAAACGCGATGCTCTTACAGCGGTTCTGCAGGGCAAGTTCAAGGCTGTTACCGTACGCCTCGGCTAAATGCCTGCGGGCAGCCGTTTCGTCTCCACCCCAGCGAGGGCCGACGGTGTGGATAACATACTTTGCTGACAGGTTCCCGGCAGTGGTAATTACCGCCTTTCCTGCGGGCATACCGTGAGGATACTGGTTCTGACGAATTTCCCGGCAAGCAGCCAGAATGGCAGCTCCCCCGGCCCGGTGGATAGCTCCGTCTACACCCCCGCCTCCCATAAGACTGGAATTGGCGGCATTCACTATCGCATCCACCTGCAGGGTGGTAATGTCGCCCTGCATCAGTTCTATCCGTTCCTCAATTCTCTCCATTCGATCCTCCTCGGGATTCGGCCTTAATCTCCATTTTTAATTCTGTCGAGTTCCCCGATAAAGCCTTCCATATCATCTCTGGTTCCGATGCTGATACGAAGAAACTCTCTGGTGCGGGGATTGGAAAAATGCCGGACCAGGAATCCCCGCTTCTTCAATATAGCATACAGTTCATCTGCGGAGGCAAAAGAGGGCCGGGCAAAGAGAAAATTGGCCTTTGACGGCAGCACCTGCCATCCCATTTCTGTCAGCTTTTCCGCTGTCCAGTCTCTGACGGCAATTAACTTGTCTCTGCTTTGCTGGAAATAGTCGTAGTCCTTTAGAGCAACAGCGGCAATCTCCTGGGACAGCCGGGAAACAGGGTAAGAGTTAAAGGCATCCTTTGTCCTGGTCAGGGCTGCGATCAGCTCCGGCTGCCCTGCGGCATAGCCCAGGCGCAGTCCGGCAAGTGAGTAACTTTTGGACAGGGTGCCGACCACAAGCAGATTGGGATACTCGTTGACCAGGCCTGCAACGCTTTCTCCGCCGAAATCGACATAGGCTTCGTCAACAGCCACCAGCCGGTCCGGTCTGACAGATTCAAGCAGATTAATTATTGCGTTCCTTCCCAGGGATTTTCCGGTGGGAGCGTTGGGATTAGCAAAGATAATGCCGCTGTAATCGGATTCCGCGGCTGCCCTTACAAAAAGCTCCAGGTCTATATCGAAGTCCCCGGTAAGGGGGACTTCCTGGTAAGGCAATCCGTGGAATGAGCAGAATACCGGGTAAAAGCTGTAGCTGACATCCGGAAACAATACAGGACCAAATTCTTCATCAAAAAAAGCATAAAACAGGTGGGAGAGAACCTCGTCGGAACCATTACCGCAAAAGATGTTTTCACGCTTAAGATCGAAACGCATCGCAAATGTATCCCGTAAACGCTGTGAATCGGGGTCGGGGTAGAGCCTCAAAGCTCCTGCGTCAAAGCCCCGCAGCAGCTCGCTAACACCTGGAGCAGGAGGAAAGGGGTTTTCGTTGGTATTCAGTTTTACATACTGTCTGTTTTGGGGCTGTTCTCCCGGAACATAGGGTGTAAGGGCCCTCACTTTTCTGGAATACATGTATACTCCTTTGCGGTACCTAGAAATCCTGTACTTCTTTAACAGCACCTAGTAAATAGAATGATCCCATTACCAGGATCGGCTCCCCCGGAGACGCACATTCCAGTGCCCGTTCTATCGCCTTGCCGGCTTCGGGAATCAGTTCAACCCCGGGATACCTTTGGGAGACTGTCTTCGAGACCTTCTCCGGGCTGCTTACCCTGAAGGTTCCCGGTCTGGTTACGATTACCGCCGAAAGCCCTGCAGGCAGGGCAGCGGTGACGCCTTCTGTGTTTTTATCCTCGGCAATGGCAAAAACAAGGACCCCCCCGGAGGGGTACCTGGTCCGAAAGGTCTCTGCTGTTGCGGCAACTGAATTTGGCGTATGAGCGCCATCATAAATCCAGTCCCGCCCCAAGTTGCGGACCACCTCGAAGCGTCCTGGAAGCCGGGCAGCCTCAATTCCCCGGATACAGGCATTTGTATCAAGCTTGTAAGGTTTCTGAAGTGCCAGCTGGACCGCCATAGCGGCAGCGGAGGCGTTAATCCTCTGGTGAACTCCTGTAATACCGGGGTGTGCCTCTATTTTTACCCCCCCGGGAAGCTGAAAATCTACCCCTCCCTCCTTTGTTGCAGTGATATGTATGTCGGAGCTCCTGTACAGAGGGCTGTTACGGCGGCGGGCAATATCCGCCAGGACCGATACCGCTTCAGGATGGAGGTCTCCCAGCAGGACCGGAACGCGGGGTTTTATAATACCACCCTTTTCCGCGGCCACCTCGGCGATACTGTTTCCCAGCAGGCGGGTATGCTCAAGTTCAATGGACGTTATTACAGAAACCTGGGGTATAACAATGTTGGTAGCGTCCAGGCGGCCGCCAAGGCCGGTCTCCAGCACGGCCCATTTGCAGCCAACTTTCCGGAAGGCAATAAAAGCGATCAGGGTCAGTAGTTCAAAGGTTGTGGGGTCTGTTTCGTCACCGAACCATCCAGGTCTGTAGGCTTTTCTGATGGAATTAATTACTTCGAGAAGCAGCTCTTCGGGAAGATACTCACCATCCAGCATAAATCGTTCACGGTAACTCAGCACGTGGGGAGACGCGTATACCCCGGTTCTGAATCCTGCTGCTGTAAGAATGGAACCGGCAAAGGCGCAGGTTGAACCTTTCCCCTTGGATCCTGCGACGTGAATAATGGAAAAGGAGTTTTGCGGGTCACCAAACTCCCGGGCCAGCATCTTCATGCGGTCCAGCCGGAAGGGACGCAGATTGTCGGCAGCGCGGCGCTCAAAATTGGTGAAGCTCTCTATCCAGGCAAAGGCTTCAGCAAGGGCTGGGGGAAGGGGCTCCTTCATCGTCTTTTTAATACCGCGTTCTTATGAGCCGGAAATCCCTCATACTCTGCCAGGACTTCCACATGCTCTGACAACAGGGCATTACCGGCCCTGGTGGCGTAGATGACGGAAGAATATTTCATGAAATCCCGCACGGAAACCGGGGAATAGGTGCGTGCACGCCCTCCTGTAGGCAGGACCGCGTTGGCCCCTATCGCGTAGTTCGCGGCAGAGAAGGGAGTATTGCTTCCCAGGATAATCTCTCCTGCGTTACGTATAAGAGGCAATACGTCAAAGGGGTCGTGGCACTGCACCTGGAGATGCTCCGGAGCATAGAGATTGATGATCTCCGCGGCCTCCTCGATTGAGCCGGCGGTAATAACAGCGCCGTAACCGGAAAATACAGCATGAACAAAGTCCTTCCTCGGCTGTGGCAGCTTTTCTATTTCAGCTGATAGATGCTCGGCGGCTCTGGCCGCCAGGGCCTCATCGGTACAAACGAGAATTGCAGAACTGTCGGCGCCGTGCTCAGCTTCGGTCAGAAGATCGATGGCGAGCAGGTACGGGTCGGCTTTGGCATCCGCGAGAATCGCTGATTCCGAGGGACCAGCGGGAAGACCGATATCCACACTGTCAGACAAAAGTCGTTTTGCTGCAGCTACGTACATGCTTCCGGGGCCGATTATCTTGTCGACAGGGCTCACCGATTCTGTTCCCAGGGCCATGGCGGCTATCCCGTGGGCCCCGCCGAAGCGGTATATCTCTTCTACGCCGCAGATCTCCGCGGTGTAGAGGCAGGCGGGATCAATGCCGCCATCCCGGTCAGGTGGTGTCAGCACTGCAATCCGAGGCACTCCCGCTATTGTCGCAGGCACGGCAAGCATGTAGAGCATTGAGGGAAAGCTTCCTCTGCCTCTGGGAATATAGATGGCCGCAGAATCGATCGGGGTGGCTCGTTCCCCGGCATAGACACCGGGGCGTATCTCCATCATTTCTATGGACCTGGGGAGCTGCGCCTCGTGATAGATACGGACATTCTCGATGGAAAAGAGCAGGGCGTCCTTGACCTCGTCGGAGACAACCTGCCTGGCCCGGTCGAATTCATCCTCGCTTACCCGAAGAGGATGAAGATTGAGGTCGACCTTGTCCAGTTCAAGACTCAGCTCTTTTAACGCAGCATCACCGGTGTCCTGTATGCGGCGAATGATTTCTTTTACTGTATCGCTGACCTCGCTGATGTTCAGCTCGGACCGCTGCAAGATGGTCTCTTTCTGCTTATTGCTCAAGTCGCGCCAGCGGCGCACGGGTATCTCCATCTCTTCCTCCGGATGTAACTGTAGTACAAGCCAATTCCTCTGGTCAATACAGAACCTTTTTCTTATAATAGCGGTAATGCGAATGTCAGATCATCCTGCGGATATCGATTTTTCAAGGTCTCCTCTGATCATGGGGATAATTAATTGTACTCCAGACTCCTTTTATCCATCCTCTCGTGCATCTATTATGGCGGATGCCTCGCGTAAGGCCAGACAGCTCATAGAGGAAGGTGCCCATATTCTGGATCTTGGAGGCGAATCTTCCCGTCCAGGGGCCGAGTATGTGGACAAGGATGAAGAACTGCGCAGGGTCATACCGATTGTCGAGGAAATCCGCAAAAAGTCGGAAATTCCGATCAGTATCGATACGCGAAAAGCTGCCGTAGCCGTCGCCGCTTTCGAGGCCGGTGCGGATATAATAAACGATATTTCGGCGCTGCAGGATGATGAAAAAATGGCAGAGACGGTTGCCTCTTACGGAGGATCAATTGTCCTGATGCATAAACGGGGGTCACCTAAGGATATGCAGCTGAAACCCCACTATGAGAATGTCATTGAAGAGGTTAAGGCGGAATTGCAGCAGGCGGTGGATACTGCTCTGCAGGCAGGTATCGACAGAAGCAAAATTATCCTCGACCCGGGAATCGGGTTCGGCAAGCGGCATGAGGACAACCTGTCCCTGCTCCGGGATATTGAACAGCTTGCGGCCTTACAGTTTCCCGTTCTAATCGGCCATTCCCGAAAATCTTTCCTGGAAAAAATCACCGGCCGTGTAGTAGATGAGCGCATCCATGCCAGTATTGCAGTAGGGGTCCTGGCTCATCTGAAGGGCGCAGCCATATTGAGGGTCCATGATGTCGCCGCTACCCTCGATGCTGTTATGGTTGTTCGGGCCATTGAGGGAGACAGCAGTTCATGGAATGGCTGAACCAGATATGGCTCTTTCGGGATATTATCCGACCGCTTCTGGATATCCTGATTCTCTCTTTTATTATCTATCAGATTTACCAGATCCTGGTTCAGACCAGGGCGATTCAGTTGGTAAAGGGTGCATTCCTGATGACCCTGATCTACGTGCTTGCCTTCTTTCTGGAGCTTACCACCCTGTTGTGGATCATGAATGGTCTGGCAACGGTACTGGTAATCATAATCGCCATTGTGTTTCAGCCGGAGCTTCGCAATATTTTTACAACCATCGGCCGGGGTGAGTGGCTAAGGCTGCAGAATCGGGGCACTTCGTATCAGCTGGACAGTGTATTAAATGCGGTGGAGGTGCTGGCCGGACGGCAGCGGGGTGCGCTTATTGTGTTCAGCCTCAAGGTGGGATTAAAAAATATTATTGAAACCGGAACACGGCTGAATGCGGATATAAGCTCTTCCCTGATTCTGACAATCTTTGGCCATGATACGCCCCTGCACGACGGTGCCATTGTCCTGCAGGGAGGAGACATTGTCTCCGCCGGCTGTTTTCTGCCCCTTTCAGAACAGTCGGACATACGCCGCAGTTTTGGTACACGCCACAGGGCCGCCCTGGGGCTTGCGGAAGAGACAGACGCGGTGGTGCTTATTGTCTCGGAAGAGACAGGAGCAGTATCGCTGGCTTATAATGCGAACCTTTACTACGATTTAACAATTAACGAAGTACGTTTAACCTTGCGGCGTTTGCTAAACATTCATGAAGACGAACGGGAAGAAGAGGGGGCCGTGATTGAACATTAGACAGTTGCTTGAACGCACAGCCCACAACTGGCCTGTAAAAGTGCTCTCCCTGACCCTTGCTGTGCTACTTTTTCTGTTTTACAGAATATCGAGTCTCGAAGAGCGGTTTTTCAGCGCACCCCTGGAGGTCCGGATCAACGAGAACTTTGTTCCCGCCGATCCATATCCGCGTAACGCCCGGGTTACTATCCGTGGCGACCGGGATGCGGTCTTTAACATTATCGAAGACGATATCCAGGTATTCGCCGATTTTTCCGACTTCAAGCGGGAAGGGATTTTCAAAGCCCCCCTGCAGTATCACAAACAGGGAAGCGCTCTTAGCGTGGATTATCTGGAGATTACTGTAGAGCCGGTAGAGGTGAAACTGGAGCTTGAAGAAAAGTCAGAGAAGGTCGTGGAGGTAGTTCCGAATATAGTCGGCTATCCTGCCAGGGGCTATGAACTGGGACAGTACTTTGTTTCTCCAGAAAAACTGCGTATAGAAGGCCCCAGGAGCAGTGTGCAGGATATCAGATCCATTATGACAGAGCCCATAGATCTTACCAATCTTCGCAGCTCCATTACTCTTAAAGTCGGATTTGAAACCGAGCCTGAAGACATGATCCGATTTCCAGATTATAAAGAGGTTGAGTTCCGGGGGATTATTCAGGAGACACGGCTTATCCGGACATTTGAAGGAATCGATTTGCTTCTGCTTGATCTGGATGAGGGGTTCACCATTAAATCGGATATTCCTGCAGGCAGCATCAAGTTCCAGGGAACCCAGCTCGTTCTGGAGGCCGTCAGTCCCGAGGATTTTGCTCTGGTTATCGACGGCAGCCTTATCCGTTCTCCAGGGGTCTACCGCCTTCCCGTTGAAGCCGAAGTTCCGGGGGAAATCCTGATTTTGAATTATGAACCTGAAGAGATTACCCTGACGGTGGAAGAGGCGGAAGGTTTATGATACTGGGTATTGGAATAGACATTGTGCATGTAACCCGCATGGCACATTGGCTGGAAACTCCGGAACTTATGGACCGATTTTTTCACCCGTCGGAAATTGACGACGCACTGCGGCGCGGCAAGTCAGCGGCTCTCTCCCTGGCTGCCCGCTTTGCCGCCAAGGAGGCCTTCGGTAAGGCCCTGGGGACCGGTTTGCACGGTTTGATCCTGAAAGAGATCCGGGTAAAAAACAACCGCTTTGGAAAACCTGACATTGAACTCCTGGGTATGGCAAAAAAAGCATTATCCGATTTTGGCGGTACACGCGTGCATCTTACCATGACCCATGAACGGGATAACGCGGTTGCCATGGTAGTTCTTGAAGGAGAGGGGCAATGAACAAAATCACTTTTTTTTCCAAGAAGCCGTTGGCCTGTCCGGTATGCAATGCCAGTTTTCACCGGGAAGAGATGCTCACAGGGAGCGGGCGTTTGATTGCCGGAAACCTTACCGAAGAGCTGCGGCGGCTCTATGAGGTAAACAAGAAATACGGAGTCGTCCACCCATTGGTCTATCCGGTTACCGTATGCCCCTCGTGTTTTTATGCTGCCTTTTTCTCAGATTTCTCCGATGTTCCTCAGGACGCGATCCCTGAACTGAAAAAGAACGGCGAAAAACGCGTTTCTGTAATACGGCCGATTTTCCCGGAACTGGAATTCCGTGAACCCAGGGGGCTTAAGGAAGGGGTGGCCTCCTATTACTTTGCACTGATGTGCTACGATTTTTTCCCGAAGTTCGCAGCTCCGACGATTAAACAGGGATTAGCGTCATTGCGGGCGGCGTGGCTCTGTAATGATCTGCATGCGGCAATGCCGAACGAAAATTTTGATTACATGGCCCGGTTGTTTTATCGAAAGGCCCGGTTTTTTTATACTCTCGCGGTTGAGTACGAATCTGATGGTACAGAAAGTCTGGGAAATGCCGGCAATCTGGGACCGGATCTGGACAAGAACTACGGTTACGACGGTGTCCTCTATTTGGCCAGTTATCTCGAATTCAAATTCGGTCCACAGGAAGATCCGGAAAAACGGGAAAAGTCCCTCTTGTTGGCGAAACGCATTGTGGCCAGGATATTCGGTATGGGAAAAGCCACAAAGAGTAAACCCGAGGCAATATTAAACTGCTCCCGGAATCTGTTTGATGCAATAAACAACGCGTTAAGGGAGTTCGGGGGAGCTGATGCCTAGGATCCGGCTGGATTTAAGCTATGACGGAACCATGTTTTGCGGATGGCAGCTGCAGAAGACAGACCCTTCTGTGCAGGGAGCTCTGGAGACGGCCCTGGAAACTCTAACCGGAACAATGACTCGGGTTATCGGTTCCGGCAGAACTGATTCAGGGGTCCATGCCCTGAATCAGACAGCTCACTTCGATTCTGATGCGTCGATTCCGCCGGAAAAATATTCCCTGGCCTTAAACAGTATTCTGCCGCCGGGTGTACGGATTTACAGAAGTCTTGCTGTCGGGGAAGATTTCCATGCCCGATTCAGTGCTCGTAAACGAACTTATCGTTATTACATTAAACCGGGGCCGAAAACCTCTCCTTTTTGCGAAAGCAGGGTGTACCGGATTCGCCGCTATCCGGACATTCTGCAACTGAACACTCTGGCGTCCGCTCTGATAGGTACTCATGATTTTACAACCTTTACCGCAGCCGGAGATGCATCGGATTCAAGAGTCAGGAAAATAGTGGCCGCCAGTTTTTTTCCGAAAGGCGGGCTCCTGGTTTTTCAAATAAGCGGAAACGCTTTTCTTTGGCGTATGGTGCGCTCCATCGTTGGAACACTTCTCGATCTTGAGCAGAAGGGGGAAGAGCCGCAGATGCTGGAAAAGATTATTTCTGCCCGTGACCGTAATTTCGCCGGACCGACAGCACCAGCCCAAGGACTCTATCTTTACAAGGTATATTATAATGAACCGTATTCTGACTAAGTACCGCGATATCCTCAACGATTTTGAAGATCTGCACACCGGCACTTACCGCCGTGACCATGGAACAATATCGGGAAACCTGCAACTTGAGGGAGATAAAGCAGGGCAGAAAGCCGAAAAAGATATAGGCAGCTATACCCTGGATGAGCTTGCCGAAATAATTCGCAGCTGCAAGGCTTGTCCGCTGGGATCTCTGCGGAAAAATGCCGTACCTGGTGAAGGCAGTAGAAAGCCGGAAGTTATGATCATAGGTGAAGCGCCCGGCGGGCAGGAAGATTTAAGCGGAACCCCCTTTGTCGGAGCTGCCGGTCAATATCTGGACAAATGGCTCGATGCGGTCAATCTTTCCAGGGAAGATAATGCCTTTATTGCGAATGTCATTAAATGCCGCCCTCCGAATAACCGCGATCCTGAAGAAGCGGAAATGAAAAATTGCTTTCCTTACCTGCTTGCCCAGATCGACCTTTTGCAGCCCCGGGCAATACTCTGTTTAGGGCGCTTTGCCGGTAGAAAAATCACCGGTATGGAGACAAGCCTGCGAATAATGCGGGAATCTACCCACAGCTTCAAGGGAGTTCCTGTTGTAGTTACGTATCATCCCAGTGCCGTACTGCGGAACCCGGAACTGCGTCGCCCGGTGTGGGACGATCTTCGGCGCCTCGCCGGCATTCTTGGTACCGGCTGATCAGGGAACGGTTTTAACAGTGTTTATCGAGGTTGCCCTTAACCTTCCTCTTAACAAAACATTTACCTACAAGCTGCCGGAAGATTCCGTGGTAAGCACTGGATACAGGGTAGAAGTAGACTTTCGCAGACGAAAGGTTATTGCATTTGTTCTGTCTGTCTCTCCCGATCCGCCCTCTGGTGATTTTAAGGTGAAGGAGATTCTCCGTCCCCTTGACGATGAGCCGATTTTTGGCGAAAGCGAGGTTGATCTTGCTCAATGGACGGCCAGACGCTATTTTTCATCCATCGGGGAAGTCCTGGGCAGCATGCTTCCGGGAGGGAAAAAAGAGAGCAGCATGCCCTCCATTCTTCCGGAAGATGACGTTCCGATCTCTCAGTTTGAACTTTCTGATGAACAGCAAAAAGCTGTTCGGGCAATTCTGGATACGGATACCCGGCCGGTTTACCTGTACGGTATAACCGGATCCGGTAAAACAGCTGTTTTCTTTTCCGCGGCCAGGGATGTTTTGCAGCGGGGAGGAGGTGTTATCTACCTGGTTCCGGAGATATCCCTGACCCATCAGCTTGTACGGGAGGCGGTGGCCCGCTTTGGCGATACCGTATCGGTCTGGCACTCCAGGATTACCCCGTCTCAACGCCTGAAAGAGTGGAAACGTATCCGTTCAGGAGAGGCAAGGCTTGTTATCGGCGCCAGAAGCGCAGTTTTTGCTCCTCTTGAAGATCTGGGACTGATTATTATTGACGAAGAGCATGAGAACTCCTATAAATCCGGTTCGACTCCCCGTTACCATGCACGACAGATTGCCATGTACAGGATGAAGAAGAGCACTGCCGCCCTTGTTATGGGAAGCGCGACTCCTTCGGCAGAAGCGGCTTATTTGATGGAGCAGGGAGTGCTGCGTACCCTGCATCTGACCCGGCGTCTTGCCGGTGGGGCGCCTCCGGCAATGAAGATTGTGGATATGCGGGGCGAGAAGGGGATTATAAGTGCGGAATTATCCGCCGCCCTCAAAAACACCCTGGCCGACAAGCGCCAGGCGATCCTGTTTTTAAACCGCCGCGGATTTTCCTACTTTTTTCACTGTAAAAGCTGCGGTTACGAAATGCGCTGCGAACACTGTTCGGTATCCCTGACGTTCCATAAATCCCGAGGCATTATGCTGTGCCATTACTGTGGGTATCAGACTCGTCCGGTCCAGGTCTGCCCTGAATGCGGCTCTCTGGATGTCGGTTACTCCGGCTACGGTACTGAGGGTATTGAATCGGAGATTGCTTCTCTTTTTCCCGAAGCCCGGGTAGCCAGGGTGGATACCGATTCGGTATCCAGAAAGGGCAGCCTGAAAAAAAATCTGGCAGATTTCAAGCAGGGAAAACTGGACATTCTTCTGGGGACGCAGATGGTGGCCAAGGGTTTGAATTTCCCCGGAGTTCGGCTCGTGGGGATTGTAATGGCTGATACTACCCTGATGCTGCCGGATTTTCGGGCCGCCGAGAGGACCTTTGCCCTGCTGACTCAGGTGGCAGGAAGGGCGGGTCGTTTTCATCCCGATGGAGAGGTGCTTATACAGACTTACCATAACCAGTCACCGGCTATTCAGCTGGCGGCTGAGGGCCGCCAGAACGAATTTTACCGGAAGGAACTCATGGTACGGAATAGCCTCAGGTTTCCGCCCTTTGCCCGCCTGATTCGGATTCTCTTTCGGGGAAAAAACAGGGAAAAGGTGCAGGATGCTGCGGATATCTTCTGCTCCTATATGGAGCGGGACCTTCCTCCAGGTATCGATCTACTGGGCCCCAGCGAGGCCCCGCTGGCGGTTATTTCCGGCAACTATCGTGTCCACAGTATCCTGCGGGGAGGGGATTTCTCCGTACTCTACGATTTTTGCCGCTTTTTTCTTGAACGGGTGGAGACCCCCGGCGGAGTCTACAGAGAGGTAGATGTCGATCCGGTTAACCTGTTATAGTCCTATGAATTGACCCCGCCTCTGCTTTTCGGTACTATTTCCTTATGATGAATATTGTTACACTTGGCGATGATGTTCTGCGGGAAAAGAGCACAAGAGTAGAAGAGTTTGACCAGAACCTGAGTCGTTTGATTGAAGATATGCATAATCTTCTGCGGGGGCAGGGCATTGGCCTTGCTGCGCCTCAGGTTGGAATCTTAAAACGGTTTTTTATTTGTCAGCCCGAAGGTCATAAATTATGGGTTTTTATTAATCCGGAAATAACCCTGACCTCGGAAGAACAGGTTGACTACGAGGAGGGTTGTCTGAGTATCCCCGGTATCTGGTCCGACGTTGTCCGTCCGTCCCAGGTGCAAGTTCAGGCCTTTAATGAAAAGGGCCGTCCCTTTCGGGTCGACGCCGATGGAATACTGGCCCGGGTTATTCAGCACGAACTTGATCATCTGAACGGCGTCCTGTTCATTGACCATTTATCCCAGGTGAAACGTGACAAAGCGGTCAGGGAGTACGATAAAAGGAATGCCAAAACACAGGTATGAAGATCCTTTTTGCCGGAACTCCGGAGATAGCTCTGCCCTGTCTGGAACTCTTATACCGTGAAGGGTATATTTCAGGAGTTTTAACCAGTCCCGATGCCTCAAAAGGCCGGGGAAGAATCCTTGTCCCTTCGCCGGTTAAGGCCAGGGCTCTTGAACTGGGGCTGCCGGTCTTTACCCCTCAACGTCTGGGAAAGGAAGCCAGAGAAGAGATTGCAGGGATCGATGCCGACCTGTTGGCCGTGGTAGCCTACGGAAAAATATTCGGTCCCCGTTTTCTTGAGCTGTTTCCCCTGGGGGGAATTAACCTGCACCCCTCGCTTCTGCCGCAGCACAGAGGTCCCGCACCCCTGCCTTTTACCATCCTGAATGGTGACCGGGAGTGGGGTTTGACTGTACAGAAGATCGCCTTGGAGACGGACGCCGGGGATATACTCCTGCAGAAAAGGCATTCTCTGGAGGGGACAGAAACAACCGGAGAACTCACCGCTAAAGCAGCCAGTGAGGGATCCGAAGCCATGCTGAAGGCGGTTAGGGGCCTCGAGGACGGTTCGCTGCAGGCTGTTCCTCAGCGTCACCAGGATGCGAGCTATTCCCGGCTGCTAAGTAAAGAGGACGGCATTATCGACTGGCATCAGCCGGCGGAGCATATTTCCCGCATGGTTCGTGCATTCAATCCCTGGCCCGGGGCTTACACGAGCTTTCAGAACCAGAAGCTTACCATCTGGGAGGCACAGGTTATACCGGAAAACAGCGGTGCCGACAGTGGAAAAGTTACGGCAGTAGACAGGAAGAGGGGAATTTTGATACAAACTGGAGAAGGTCTCCTCGCTGTCCGGGCACTGCAGTTGCAAGGAAAAAAACACCTTCCATGGCAATCCTTCGTTAACGGCGTACGGGGGATCGAAGGATCGATTCTTGGAGGAACCAATGAAGAACTTCGTCGGTAAATTACGATCACTACTTCCCAGCGAGAACGATTCTCCCGAACATCGCTATTTCAAAACAGTAATTTTTCTTGCCCTGGGAACAATTATACTTATGCTGCTGGCGGGATTTGTTACCTTTATGGTAACAATACGGGGGCCGGAACAAACCATGGTACCGAATGTAATCGGCAATGATCTGGAAAACGCCCTGGTTGCTCTGCAGGAAAAGGAGCTCTATCCTCATCTTCAGCTTCGTTATTCATCAACCCCTGCGGACAAGGGTACCGTTCTTGAACAGGATCCCAATCCCGGTGCAATAGTCAAGGCTAAATCAAAAATTGTGCTGCGGGTAAGCAAGGGATCAATCATCGAGCGTATTGATAACTATGTAGGATGGAATATAGAAGACCTGGAGATACATCTGAAAAGTCTTGTATCGGTTCACGGCCCCATGCTCTCGATTAAAGAGCCGGTGCAGCGGATTTATAACGAACTGGCGGAAGGGACAATTCTTTCCCAGTCACCGGAGCCGGGAACAGAGATAACGACGCAGACAGCCCTTGAACTGGTTGTCAGTCGGGGACCGCAGACCGGGACTATTCTTGTGCGGGATTATACCGATATGCCCTATATGGAGGCGGTTGAGTCGCTGATTCGACAGAATATCTACTTTACGGTTTCAGCCCGTAATGCGGACCAAAATGAGGATGCGGGGATAGTAGTATCCCAGAACCCGGCCCCGGATGCAGATGTTCCCCGTGAGTCCCTGCACCAGCTTGTAATTACCCGTCCGGAAGATTTGCCGGAAGACCATGTTTTCGGTATCCTTGAAAAGAGTCTTCCCAATTACTCCATTCCGGCCACCATAACCATAGATGCCGTTTCACCTGAGGGTGTACGGAAAACCCGGCTGGAGTTACAGCACAAGGGAGGACTCCTCTCTATTCCCTATCTGGAACCGGAGAACACAGTTCTGCTTATTCTTATCGAAGGCACCGAACGGATTCGTTTCACGGTAAAAGAGGAGAACTGACAGATGGCTCCCTTGATCGCACCTTCAGTTCTTTCCGCAGATTTTACCGATATTGCCGGCGCTGTACGCCTGATAGAGTCGAGCGGAGCTGACTGGGTACATCTGGATGTGATGGATGGCTCCTTTGTGCCGCCGATTACCTTTGGCAGCCAGATGGTCCGGGATATCCGCGCCATAACCGATCTTCCCCTGGATGCCCATCTTATGGTTGACAATCCGGAAAAACAAATCGAGAGTTTTGCTGCCGCCGGGGCGGATTATATTACTGTGCATGCCGAAGCAACGGTCCATCTCCATCGAATTCTCCAGAGCATTCGGGACCTGGGGGTTAAACCCGGTGTATCCATAGTCCCGTCTACTCCGGTAGAAAGTCTCGGAGAAATCCTGCATGAGGTTGATCTCGTCCTGATAATGTCGGTAAACCCCGGTTACGGTGGCCAGAAGCTTATTCCTTCGAGCCTGGCAAAGGTGGAACGACTTGTACAGCTGCGAAAAGAAAAATCTCTATCTTACCTGGTGTCCATTGACGGCGGGGTTAACCGCAGCACAATAGAGAGCGTTCAAAAAAGCGGAGTCGATGTAGTTGTTGCCGGCAGCGCCTTCTTCAACTCTGAAGATCCAGCCGCTGAAGTATCTGTTCTGCGGGGTCGTGACCGCTTTCTTTAACGGTAATGCCGGCTCGCTTATTTGTCGAAAAGTAAAGCGGGGGTATATAGGTGTGACAGGAACCAGAAAAAATGCTCTTTTTTTATGCATATTGACTCTTATAATTCTGCCTGGTGCTGTTATGCTGGAGGCAGAGATTCCTGCGGCAATCGAACATGGGATACGGTCGTATCAGAATGGAAAGTTTGCAGAAGCTTTACGAAGTTTCCGCAGCGTGCTGACGGATACGCGCCTGGAGGATCATCAGGATGATGCCTATTTCTGGATGGGAAAGACCTATATCGCCATGGGAGAATACGAAGAAGCTGCCAGTAATATCGAGTATTTTCTCTCGTCTTTTCAAGACAGTCCTTTAAAGGCGGAGGGACTCTACCAGAAGGGCAGGCTGCTGTATCTTCAGCGGGATTTTGATCCGGCAATACAGGTTCTTTACAGTTTTATTAAGCAGTATCCGGAGGATCTGTATGTAGCCAATGCGTATTTCTGGATTGGAGAATCCCTGTACAGTATTGGGCACTTTGATGAAGCTGAAGAGGTCTTCCGGTATATAGATGAAGAGTATCCCTCAAGTTATAAAATAGAAGCTGCCCGTTTCAGACTGCAGCTTATACAGTTTAAATACCGTGAAAACGAACTGGTTAAACTCCTTAAAATCAGTCACGAGGAGTATCTGAAGGCCGTAGAGGAGTTTATTCAGCGGGAGAAAGCCTATGAGCAGGCCTTGTCGGAGTACCAGAAGCGTTTAGCTGTCGTACTCTCTGATGATCTTCAGGAAGAGCTTGACCGGCTGAATGCCAGGGTCAAGGAGCAGGAAATAAAAATCAGCCAGTTGGAAGATCAAAACAGGCAGCTGCGTAGTCAGACCGGCAGCGAAGCCCCCGGACAGGATACTACCGCATCCCGTGTTTCTCCCACAGATACCGATGTAATTCGCGAACTGTTGAATATGAAGGCAGAGGCTCTGGAATTAAAAGAATATTATCTGGGTTTGATTGAACGGAGCGGTCAATAATGATGCTGACAAAAACAGGGCGCTTTACGGTTTATCTGCTCATTTTACTCATGCCTGTTCTGCTCTACTCACTGGAACTTGAATCAGGCAGGGTACGTCTGGAAATTGATGAGAAAAGCGGGAGCTTTACCCTTGTTTCTATTTCCGAAGGTCAGCAAAATCCCCTGCCGTTGCTGTATTCAGACGATCCACGAACTACCGGCTTCAGCCTTGCAATCAACAACCGTATTTATAATCTGCAGTCCAGCTCGGATTTTATACGGGAAACTATCCGTGAACCTGGACGTATTGGCAGTATATGGACTTCCAGACAGCTTGAAATTCGCCAGGAATTCAGGATTATTCGCTCTGCATCTTCCGATGTGAATAATGGAATTGTTATACAGTTCGGGCTTAGAAATATCTCCAGTCAGAATCTGACTGTCGGGCTGCGTTACCTGCTGGACACTTATCTTGGTGAAAACAATGGTAATGCACATTTTGTTACATCCGATAATCGCTCTATCGTTAATGAGACTGGACTATCGCCTCCGTTTCCCTCCTATATTCTCTCGTCCCGGGGACAATCTGTGAGCAGAGGACTTATGATCATGCTGCGGGGACCTGGACTCACTCCCCCTGATTCCGTAATTTTTGCCAACTGGAAACGGCTGAACGAGAGCGGCTGGTCCTATACTGTCAGCACTTCCAGAAGTTTCACGAGTCCGCCCTACTCAATTAATGATTCCGCTGTTGCTCTTTTCTACAATCCTGCTCCCCTGCAAGCCGGGGAGGAACGAACCATTATTCTTGCAATGGGAGCATACGCAGAAGGAGGGTACCGGCCGGATTCACAAAACATCAGCGATAGAATAGCAGATATGCTTGCCGAAGAAACAGAAACGGGTGATCCTGCACAGGAGGTTGCTCTTTTGCGTGAGCTCATAGCAGAAATCGATCAGCTTATGGAGAGTGAACAAGGGGTCCCGGAAGAAAAAATCGTATTGCTGCGGCAGCTCCTTGCTGCTTTAAAAGAGCGACGGGTTGAATTTAAAGATTAGGCTTGATTAATGGATCCAGTTCTATCTGCTGCGGAAAAACTCTATTTTCGAGGTAAATACAGCAAAGTGCTGCGGATGCTGGAACCTCAGGTCTTCCAGTACAGAGACAGCTATCGTTTTTACCTGCTCCTCGGCTACTCCTGCCTGTATACAGGGGATTTCGGCGGTGGTTTTTCTTACCTCCGACGGGCCGAGCAGCTGAGTCCGGAGGATACTTCAGCGAACCTGGGGCTGGCCCTTGTGCTGGCTAAGAGGGGAGAAACGGAAGAGGCAATTCGCATCTGGCTGTCCATTCTTGAAAATAAGGGTGAGCTAAAGGAAGCCCAGAGAGGGCTCAAACTGATACAGGATGCCGAAGAGTTCAGCCAGATTGCAATGCGGCTGGAAGAAGAAAAGCTGGACCGATATCTTCGGTATCCCAGAAAGAAGAAAAGATCCTGGGAAAAAATCCTGATTGTTCTGCTTCTTCTTGGGGCCGCTGTTTTTGCTGCTGTACACTTCAATGTTTTTGAATTTCGCAGCGAGGATGACCGGCGACCGGAGATCGCCGGAATAGACTTCTTTTCATCAAATGATTCGACTGAAGACGAGGCCGCTGCATATATCCTGAGCGAGGCGGAAGTAAGAGCACTTACCGAAGAGATTCTCGCTCTTATGAATAATTACCGGGACAACCTGGCCCGTAGAGAGATAAATCGTCTTATGTTATCGAACGCTTCTGAAGATATAAAAGAAAAGGCGCGATATCTTATTCAGTATATTCAGGAACCGAATTTCGCGACTTTAAAGGATACCTTTTCTTTTTCTGAAGTTACTTCCGCACCCTTTTTACACGAGGGATGTTACATTTCATGGAAAGGAAAAAGTGCGAACATCATAACTGAAAATGACGCCATCTATTTTGATCTTTTAGTTGGATACCACGATGATCTTCTGCTTGAAGGAGTTGTACCTGTACGTCTGGATTTCCCGGTTTTCCTGGAAGAAAACAAAAAGGTGGAAGTTCTTGCAAAGATAATTATTCCGCATAACAGGACCACCGGAGAAAGAAGCTTTCGGCTTGAGGGTGTCTCCATTCACAAGCTGGTAGAGTAAAAAATTGAGAAAAATATGAGAGCCGTAGTTCAACGGGTAAAATCCGCACGGGTTGAGGTCGAATCAGAAACAGTAGGACAAACAGGAGAGGGTATCCTCGTATATCTTGGTGTCGGTGTGGAGGATACCGAAAAGGATCTGAAGTATTTGTCGGACAAGGTTGCCAACCTCCGCGTATTCCCCGATGAATCCGGAAAAATGAATATCTCGGTATCAGAAAAAAAGGGCGGAATCCTGGTGATCAGTCAATTCACCCTTTTTGCTGACGCGCGTAAAGGTAGACGTCCATCTTACAACAATGCTGCAACTCCAGATAAAGCCAGAACACTTTACGAGGGCTTTGTAAATTCCTTGAAAGAAAAAGGTCTTACAGTGGCTACCGGAATATTTCAAGCACGTATGAATGTAATAAGTCTGAACGACGGACCCGTGACGATCTTACTGGATTCGCATAAACAATTCTAGATCAAAAACCAATGGATCGGGGCGAAATTTCCTGTTCACCATTAAAGACCTTAACAAACTCCAGTCCCCGTGATGATGCCGCGAGGGAACCATCGTTTCTTGCCAGAAGCCATTCGTTACCGGGAAAGAGATAAATATCAGAAAGCCACTGTCCGGTCTTTTTACTCCAGATGCTGATTGAATAATCGCTGTTTACACTGGCAACCAGATTACGATCCACACTGATTTTGTGGGGGACGTGAGAAATCGAAGAAAACGCAGAAAACCCGTCCCAGCCGGATACCTGGATTTCCGAGCGTCCCAGGGATGTAAACAGGCGCAGACCGTCCAGGATAAAAGTGGCATTGTGGTCTTCACCGGGATACGAGAGCAGGGGAAGGGAGTGCTGAAAGCCTGCACCCTGCAGCTGTTGAATGACCGTCATTATATGTCCGCGCCGTTCCTGCAGACCGAGGGTATAGAGGTGGTTCGTCAAGGGGTCATAATGAAGTGAGTAGACAAGAAGATCATCAGCTTCAAGAGATACGGTTTCTCCGGTACGCAGGTTTATACGGGTCAGGGGCGATGGAAAACGCGCTGAGGGACTTCGACCTACAATAATTGATTCTTTATCTATAAATGTAACATCCCGGATACCGGAAGCGGCGTACTGGTACAGGACTTCGCGATTCTGGAGGTCGTACTGCAGGATACTGCCGTTCTGATCAAGGCTTAAAAGTCGGTCGCCGTCGGTATAGATCTCTTTACAGGCGGATGAGACGGAAAAAAGTGCCTCGAAGGATCCGTCAGAAACGGAGAATAGATAAGCTTTGTCGGGGCTCTGGGCATTCCATACGACGCCGCGTCGGACATCAAGAGGCAGAAAACCTCCGCTCTGGTCGAAGGGAAGGGAAACTACCGTGGTTTCAATTGAATCAGGTGCAGATACGAAGGCCCCCCGCAGCTGTGGTGAATCGATCAGAATAAGAGATCCGGGACTGCTGACAGAGAGAGACCCGTTCCAGGCATCTATGTCTGATATCCTTACCGGGCCCGACTTGCCCCAGAGGGTATAGCGGTTAAGATGGGGTATAATCCGTCCAAGGTTTCCGTTTTCCATGCCCACATCTATTCCGCCCTGATGATACGAAAGCGAAACAGGGCGGTTGGAAGGGGGAGAAAAACGGAAAACCTCCCGCAGTGTGCGGTCAGAAAAATCAATTTCGACAATTTCCTGGTACCGTCCCGGGTTTCGTATTACAGCGACGCGTGACATTCCGGGATGCACTGAAATCTTGCTTACTCCATCCATAGGAAGAGTTGACAGGGTTCGCCCGGTTACAAGGTCAAAAAGATGAAGGCTGGAATTTCGGTATCCGACACCGTATCTGCCTGTATTATTAAAACCCACCATCTCCAGATTGCTCATGGTTCCAATGGGGGCAGCTTTACGGCTGTTGATTTCTATGTCCCAGTAAATGATGTTGCCGGAGGGCAAATAGCAAACCATGGTTGATTCGGTATTGGAAATAAAGGCTGCTGAAACTATACCTAAGCCTTCGGCGGCAATATCAAGGGGAGAACCGGTCCGGGCATCCAGAATGGTCAGACTGTTCCTGTCAGCCCTGCTGTAGAAAAGATACGAACCTTTTGGGGAAAAACCGAGAGACAAAGGAGCGTCCTTTATGCGTATACTGTACAGTTCCCTGTCTTCAATCCAGTTGTATACGCTGAGTCGGTACGTATTGATGCTGTCTGTAGAGATGAAGGCGGCCACCGGCATTTCAGGATGAATAATCAAGTCGGAAAGCGGCAGATGACTTACCTGCCGGTTATACAAAAGTACACCGTTCCGCCACACCCGTAACGACCCATCTCTGCCGGCACTAACAGTAATGCCCGCTGTTTCCTGTCTGGAGATGGATCGGACCTCACCGCTGTGTCCGGTCTGGATAACAATTCGAGGCTGCGGAGTATTGGCTGCAATAAAAAAAGGGACAAGTAATAGTATAAAGCCTATTAATCGTCTCATTACGATGCCTCCTCAAAACTGACAAGCTTTACAGAAATATAGGGAGAACGAAACATGGCGTTGTAAGGCTCTTCCTGCACAAGCTGATCTTTATCCTGGACCAATTTGTGGTATGTTTTAAGTGGAACCTGTACAATACCGACTTCGTCTTTTCGTAGTCCGATAACTTCAAATATAAGCTTTTCATTCTCGATTTTCTCAAAATAGATTACTATTCCGGATTCTGAGGGAGCTTTCTGCAGAAGATGAAGTTTGATGGCCTCTATCGAAAAGCGGTCCAGGGAGGAACGGTTCATCAGCAGAAACTCACGCAATTCAGGGTAACCTATAACAAGGTTATGATCCCTGGGGACCTCTTTTTGTCCTTTATAGAAAGCTTCGCGTTTGATTTCCGGGAGGAATAAAAGAGATGGCCCGGAGCCGGCAAAATGGAAGACTATCTCAAATTCAGGTTTAAGTTCTTTGCCGCAGTTCGGGCATATCAGTTTTAAAAACTCTCCCTGAATAATTTCATCTGCTTTTTCAGGGGAATTCTCAAGATTTATTATCTCAGGAACAGTGACCTTGACTTCCTGTTCGCAATAACAGGTTATGTTGTGTTCATTAACATGGTCCATAGTATATTCCTCCACCAACAATCAGAGCCTGGTAAAAAAGTAAAAGATATCATTAAAAGTTGTAAAAACCAGAAGAGCCATTATAAATATAAAACCGAATACTTGGTAGCGGTTAAAAACCTTTGAAGAAATTCTTTTTTTACGGAGCATTTCAAATACTGTTATGACAATTAAACCGCCATCCAGGGCCGGGATGGGTAGAAGATTCATCACAAAAAGCGCCACACTCAGGAAACTTAAAAAGCGGAAAAGCGCTATAAGTCCTGTCTGAATACCCTCACTGAAGCCGCTCGAGGCTACCTGTCCAACCATGTAGGTTATTCGTATTGGACCGGATACCGCCTGCTGTAAATCTATACCCTTAAAGAGCAGGGCGAAACTTTTGATGCTCAGGCCGATGATAGAAAAGGACTCGCTGAATCCCCTGTAAAGGGCCTGAAGGGGGGATGCTGCACGCTGTGTTGAGGTTATACTCGCGTAACTGATGCCGGTAACCGGTGTTCCGTTTTCGTTGTAATCAGGAACCATACGAAGATCGATAATCTTTCCATTGCGTTCGATCTTTAATCCGAATCTTAAAGGATGATTTTCCAGGACCTGCAGAAAATCAAGATGGTTTTGGACGGCTTTACCGTCTGCCTCGACAATTCGGTCTCCAGGAAGAATTCCGGCTGCTGCTGCAGGGGACCCGGAAGCCACTTCGGCTACAACAGGCTCGATCCAGGGCGTAACCCCTATAATGCCTCCCCCGGTTTCCGGGTTCATTCTTGGGGTTATTGTAATGGGAAGGATCTCTCCGTTCCGTTCTACTGAAAGGCTGAGGGTTTCGCCGGCCCGTATCGAAATCAGCTCCTGTATATCCCGATAGTGTTCTACCTCTTTGCCGTTTATGCTGACAATCAGATCGCCAGTCTTGATTCCTGCCTGATCTGCGGGATACCGGGAAGCGGCTGTACCAACATTGTCGTAATCAGAAACAAGGATAATCCTGTTGTCAAAGGTCTTAATGCTGAAGCCGATTCCCCATATCAGGGAGAGAATAAGAACGGAAAATATCAGATTACTTACCGGTCCTGCCAGAAAAGTAAGCACCCGCCGCCATGGCGCAACGGAAAAAAGTGAACCTTCTTCCGGGCCGGTATTTTCGGATTCAGCTGCTTCTCCGGGCTGCAGGTTCTGCTCACCCTTTAATTTACAGTAACCTCCAATAGGCAGCGAGGAGATTCGATACTCTGTTCCCCGAAAACTAAACCGGACAAGGGGGTTTCCCCAGCCAAGAGAAAAGGCTTCAACCTCAATACCCATAGCTTTGGCGGCCAGAAAATGGCCTGTTTCATGCACAAATATTACAATACCGAGGCCGATCAGCCCGGTTACAATGGTAAAAAACATTAAAATGTGTGCTCCTTATACTGCAAGCAATTTTTCAGCTGCAGAGCGTACTCGTGAATCCACATCGAATACCCCCTGCAAATCTATCGGTGCTTCGCTCCAGTCTTGTTGCAGAACAGTTTCAACAATCTCCGGAATCTGCAGATAACTGATACGGTTATGTATAAAGGCATCAACCGCTGCCTCGTTGGCGGCATTATATGCCGTAGGATACGAAGCCGATTTGCGGGAGGCCTGAAAAGCCAGTTTAAGCATCGGATACCGTCTGAAATCCGGTTCATAAAAATCAAGACTCTTTCCTGTGAGGTCAAGGGGTGCAAAGTTACTCACCAGGGTTTCCGGAAACGATAGAGCGTTTATAATCGGGTTTTTCATATCCGGTGCGCTTATCTGAGCATAAAGTATACCGTCACAGGTTCGTACAAGAGAGTGGACATAACTTTGCGGATGAATCAGGACAGAGACCTTGTCGGTGTTCATGTCAAAAAATCGCTCAGCTTCGATAACCTCAAGGCCCTTATTGGCCATGGAAGCAGAATCGATGGTTATTTTGACGCCCATCTTCCAGGTTGGGTGGTTCAGAGCTTCCTGAACACTTACATTGTCAAGCTGCTCCAGCGGAGTCGTGCGGAAGGCTCCACCGGAGGCGGTTAAAATGATGTCGCTGATTTCAGAGTGTGGACGGTTTTTCAGGAGCTGGAAGACCGCGGCGTGTTCCGAGTCCACAGGAAGAACATTGACTCCTTTGTTCCTTGCTTCCGGTAACAGCAAATCCCCTGCCATGACGATTGTCTCTTTATTGGCCAGGGCGAGGTCCATGCCTGCACTGATAGCAGATGCAGAGGGAGCAAGACCGCCGGATCCCATAATCCCGTTAACCACAATATCGGCCTGTACGGAGTCAATCAGCTCTACAGCCGCGTTTTTGCCGAAAATGTCGATTTCTTCAGCCCCATCGGCTTTTGAGATTCCACTAAGGGCGGTTTTTGCCTCAGGATGCTTCCGGGCAATCTGTAAAAGCTGATCTGTATTAGTGTGGGCGCTCAGCCCGACAATCCTGAATCTGTCGGGAAAGGAGGAGATAACATCAAGAGTACTTGTGCCGATAGAGCCGGTAGCTCCAAGTAGAATAACGCGTTTTGTTTTCATCTTCATCAGCTAAAATAGTTAAGAATCAGGAAATATAAAGGAGCACTGAAAATAATAGAATCTATTGAATCCAGTATTCCACCTCGCCCGGGAATCACGTCCCCTGAGTCCTTGATAACAGCTGATCGTTTCAGTGCGGATTCAGCAAGGTCACCGATAATGGCAGTCAAACCAACAGAGACCCCCGCGGCACATGCTACATATATGCTGGTAAAAATCACCGGGAGCAGATAGTGGATGAGTGCAGCTATAATAATAGTGACAATGAATCCCGAACCAAATCCAACCAGGCTTTTATTTGGACTGGCTTTAAACAATCGGCGTGATTTTCTGCCAAAGAGTGAACCGAAAATATAGGCGGCGGTATCATTTGCGAAGACAAGAATAAGAAAGGTGAAAAGGCGAAGACCGGGATGCTCAAGCCCAGTAATGCGAACAGCGTAAATTGAGAAAAAAGCCGGATAAAAGAACGTGGTAAAAGAAGCGCCAATGCGAAGCAGAGACGAACTGAAATCCCTGTCTTCAGAATTCTGGATTTCGCGCATGAGAATAAACATCAGGACCAGAACGGTGTAGTATTCGATGAGCCGCCCAGAAATACCGAAATGCATGCCCGTCCAGGTCAAAAACGGAAAAAGAGCCGCCGAAAAGGGAACAAAAAAGGGTACGGAGTACCCTTTCTGTCGGAAAAGATTGGCAGTTTCTCTGGATCCAAGGTATATAAAGACTACAGTAAAGAGGGTAAAAAGCAGATGATTCCCCTGGGGGAAAAAAAGAATAATTGCGGAAATCCCGGGGACCCCGACAGCAAAGGTTAGGATTCTTGATTGTATGCTTGTCATTCAGCTCCGCCGTAGCGCCGTGTTCGGCCTTGATAGTCTATGATGGCCGTATCAAGATCGTCTCCAGTCCAATCGGGCCATAGTTTCTCTGAAAAATATAGCTCCGCATAGGCGGATTCCCAAAGAAGAAAATTGGAAAGTCGTTTTTCTCCAGCCGTTCTGATAACAAGATCGGCATCGGGTACTTCCGGGTTGTCAAAACAGCTTCGAAGGGTCTTTTCGTCTACCATTTTTTGTCCGTTCTCAAACAGACGGCTGATTGCCCGCAGTATCTGGTCGCGGCTCCCGTAATTTATCGCGATATTGACGGTTAGACCCGGGAAATCTGCAGTGTCGTCACGTACCGACATCAATTCCTTACGGACCTGTTCGGGAAGATTCTCCGTGTTCCCAGTGTGGATAACCCGGATCTTGTGCTTTCGGTAGAAATCCATCTCTTTTCGAAGATAGACATTAATAAGGTTAAATAAGAACTTTACCTCATCCTGGCTGCGGCGCCAGTTTTCGGTAGAAAAGGTGAACAAGGTGACATACTGAATACCCAGCTCCGCCGCCCGCCCAATAACCGCTTTAGCGCTTTTGAGTCCCTCTTTATGGCCGGCAGTCCGCTGAAGATTGCGCATTCTGGCCCAGCGGCCGTTCCCATCCATAATAATGCCAATATGCTTCGGCAAACGAGCCGGGTCTATTGTGCCCATGAACGAGTTTAGATCTCTAGGATCTCTTTCTCCTTCTTGTCGAGCTTTTCATTAATCTGTTCGATATACAGATTCGTGAGCTTCTGAATGTCATCAGTTCCCCGCTTGACATCGTCCTCGGTCAAATTTCCTTCTTTTTGCTGTTTTTTCAGATCATCGTTGGCATCCCGACGGATGTTGCGAATCGCCACACGACCCTGCTCTGCAGTACTCTTTGCAAGCTTGACCAGTTCTTTTCTTCGGTCTTCAGTAAGAGGCGGAATATTGATACGTATAACTTTGCCGTCGTTGTTTGGATTTACCGAAAGTTCCGACTTGAGCAGGGCTTTTTCTATGTCGCCAAGAACATTCTTGTCCCAGGGTTGAATAACAACAAGCCGTGCTTCAGGAGTGGAAATTGTGGCCACCTGTGACAGTGGGGTGGGGGCTCCGTAATATTCTACCTTGACCTTGTCGAATAAAGCTGCGGAGGCACGGCCGGTCCTGATAGATCCGAACTCTTCCTCCATGGCTGCGAGGCTCTTTTTCATCCGGTCTTCAGCGCTCTTTTTTATCGATTCCATTTTTCCTCCTTACGCGGTCAGCCTTAAAAAGGCAGGTCCCCGCAAAGGGGGACCGCTGATCTTTGTCGTCTTTTATTCTGCGCCTACAGCGTAGTAGACGTAATCGTTGATCGTAAGTTTTCCGCCAACATCTTTCGAAACTTCATCCATAACCTGGGAAACGCTCTTTTTTTCTTCTTTAACGAAACCCTGGTTCAGAAGGCAGATCTCAGAAAGGTGCTTATTCAGTTTACCCTTAACAATACCTTGCACCACGTTATCGGGTTTATCCAGATTTTTGGCCTGGACGGTAAAAATCTCTTCCTGTTCCTTAAGGTAGGCAGGATCAACAGCATCTTTATCAAGGTACAGGGGATTGTAGGCCGCGATATGAAGAGCGGTGTCAAAAGCGAACTCTTTTACCCGGGAATCAGTTATCATGTCGGACTTTTCAAGACTGAATTTTACCAGCACGCCAATATTACCTTCACCGTGAACGTAGTCAACAGCGATTTCATTATCCCCAACAGGAAGGGATTTGAAGCGTGCTATAGTAATATTCTCCTTGATCTTACTGACCACTTCGGTAACAAGCGCTTCAAGTTCTGGAGTGCTTTCGGTAAGGCCATCGTCGGCGATCTTGCGAATAATTTTTTCTCCGCTTTCGATAAACTCTTTGTTTCGCGCGACAAAATCAGTCTCGCATCCCAGCTCGAGAATCACAGCCCGGGAATCGGTAACCAGGGAAAATACCCGGCCCTCATTTGTCGCCCGTCCGCTTCGCTTTGCAGCGGCGGCGAGTCCAAGCTCTTTCAGAATCTTTTCCGCTTTTGCGAAATCTCCATCGGATTCAACCAGGGCCTTTTTGCACTCCATCATGCCGGCTCCGGTTTTATCACGTAATGTTTTTACATCTGCTGCGCTTACTGCCACGTATCTGCTCCTAATCTTCGTATAGTTTATCTTCGTCAACCAGCGCGACGGTCTCTTCCTCGACAACCGTTTCTTCGACAGGGCTTTCGGTCTTTTCTTCTTCTTCGGGACTATAATCGGAATAATCCTTATCAGTGAAGGATTCTTCGGTTTTCTCGTCTTCGCTATTGACGGCCGCCGCAACTGATACGGTCTCTACTTCTTCACTCTTTTCCGCATCGTCCTTATCAGGTACTTTCTCGGAATTGAGGTCCTCATCGTCGTCCTGAAGGGTTTCAATAACTTCAAGTCCGATTTCGTTGTCGGCTTCAACAACTGCATTGGCAATAATCTGTGTAAACAGGGTTATTGCACGGATTGCGTCATCGTTTCCGGGAATAGGGTAGTTGATGCCGTCAGGATTACAGTTGGTATCAACTACTGCGATAATGGGAATACCCATACGCTGGGCTTCCGCTACCGCGATGGACTCTTTCTTGGTATCGATAATAAAAACCACGCCGGGGAGGTCTTTCATTTCCTTGATACCGCCGAGGTTTTTCTCCAGGCGTGCACGCTCTTTATTGAGTTTTGATACCTCTTTTTTAGTCAGGCTTTCGAAGGTTCCGTCAATTTCCATCTTCTCAATTTTCTTCAGACGAAGAATCGACTTCTTAATGGTAGAAAAATTGGTGAGCATGCCTCCGAGCCAGCGGTTGTTCACATAGTACATTCCGCAGCGCTGTGCTTCACGCTCAATTGCCTGCTGAGCCTGTTTTTTTGTTCCGATAAAGAGGACTGATTTGCCCTCGTGAACGGATTTACGGACCACCTCGTATGCTTCGCGAATCGCGGCGATGGTCTTCTGCAAATCGATGATGTGGATCCCGTTCCGCTCGGCGAAGATATACTTCTTCATGCGGGGGTCCCAGCGCTTGGTCTGGTGGCCGAAATGGACCCCCGACTCAAGCAGGTTCTTCATAGTAACTACTGCCAAGGTTTCCCTCCTAGACGCGGCTGCTAACCGCTTCCTTCTCTTTTATTCTCACACCTGGTTGCGGCCCTAGCCGAATACCGTTTTGGCGTGGAAGATTTACCGCTTCAGCAATTGAAACGGATAATTGAACGACCTTAACATGCCATAAAACGTGTGGATTGGCAAGCCCACCACATTGGGGTAACTCCCTTTTAGAGCATGAATAAAGAGTCCTCCCCGTCCTTGTATGCGGTAGGCGCCGGCAGCACCGTTCCACTCCAGGGTATCAAGATACCAGTCGATCTCTTCCGGTGTCATTGGAGCAAAATCTACCTCGGTACTAATGACCTCCATGACAGATCTTTTTCTTTTAGTGTCAAACAGTGCAATTCCAGAAGAGACCGTATGACGGGCGCCCTGCAGGGCAGCAAGTGTTTCCCGTGCCTCATCGCGACAGGAAGGTTTTCCCAGTATTGAGGAGCCGATCCCTGCGAGGGTGTCTACTCCCACAATCCATTGACTGTGTTCTCCCTGCAGCATGCAGAATTCAGCCTTTAGCCGGGCTAAACGCAGGGATTCCTCTTCTATATGGTTTGTAAGCAGGGTCTCATCGATATGCTGGGGATGCTGGAGGAGAGGGAATCCCAGATCGCTAAGCATGGCTGCACGCTGCGGTGAGGCAGATGCCAGGGTTATAACAATTTCTTCTTCCGGTGATTCCCGCATTACAGCTCCATGTAATAATTCTTAAAGGGATTTAAAAAGCAGATAGCCGCCGATAATTCCTGCCAGAGTTCCGGGATTAAATCGAATCCAGAAGGAGATAACGTGTATATCGAAGCCGATAGGGCCGGCTTCCAGACTGAAGGATATCCCTGCCAGTAATAAAAGAAGTTCCAGCAGTGTCCAGGCAAGGGTTCCGGTAAGGCCCCCGAGAAACAGCAATCGGTAGAGAACGGGTCTGTTTTTGGCTGTCCATTTCATTGCCGCACCGGCCCGATAAGATTTTCGATTGATGCTTCGGTTTCGAAGAGTTCATGGGCGATATCTTCCCACTGATTGTGGGCATCTTCCATGTCTGCCCTTATACGGGAAATCTCTTCCTGTACCCGCTTCGAGGCCTCCGGGGCCGAATAAACTTGAGGACGGGCCAGTTCCTTCTCTTTGGCGGCAAGCTGCCTTTCAAGACTGTCTATCGTTTTCAGGAGGGACTCTTCTTCTCGTGCAAGCCGCCGCGATGCTGTTTGCAGACTCTTTAACTGTTCCCTGTGCAGACGACTGTCACTTTTATTCTCTTCATCTGCGGGCACTGTCCTGCTGCGCTCTGTACTTTCATCGGAGTTTCCTGTCTCCCGCTCCTTAAGAGAGCGGTAATACCCGTATTCACCGGGGAATAAGCGGCCTGCGCCGTCCTGGATTTCAAAAACAGAAGTCGCAAGCTGGTCAATAAAATAACGGTCATGGGAAACAAAAATAAGAGTTCCCTGATAATCCTTAAGAACATCCAGAAGCACATCCTTGGTCTGCAGATCCAGATGATTTGTGGGTTCATCAAGTATCAGAAGATTCACCGGGTTTAAAAGCAGCTTAAGCAGGGCAAGCCGGCTTTTTTCTCCTCCGCTGAGTACGGAAAGAGACTTGTATATATCGTCTCCCCGGAACAGAAAGGCCCCTAAAAGACCGCGAAGAGAGGGCACAAGAGCGGTGGGCGCGTTTACCACTATTTCATCGTAAATGGAACGGTCCGCAGTAAAGGTGCTTTCAAGATCCTGATTAAAAAAACCAGTTTTTACCCCGCTACCGAGTTTCAGTTCACCTTCGTAACTTGTATCGATTCCCGCAAGAATTCTCATAAGGGTTGATTTTCCGGCGCCGTTTTTTCCAACAAGAGCGAGCTTGTCGCCCCGCTGGACCTCAAGCTCAAGGCCTGAGAAGACACAGTTGTCTCCGTATTTCTTTAATCCATCATAGAACCGGATTACCTGTTTGCCGCTGTGCGGCGGCTGGGGAAAAGAGAAGCGTACATGCTTCATGTTTTCCGGGATCTGGATGGGTTCTATCTTTTCAAGCTGTTTAATCCGGCTCTGAACCAGGGCAGCTTTTGATGAGTTGTAACGAAAACGCTGGATAAAGCTTTCCAGACGGGCAATCTCTTCCTGTTGCTGAAGGTAGGCTTTGTGGAGCTGTTCAAGCTCCTGACTGCGCTGGTTCAGATAAGCTGAATAGTTCCCGGTGTACAGGGTAAGTTCTCCGAGAAATAGATCTGCCACCTTGTTTACACAGGAGTCGAGAAAATACCTGTCGTGAGAAACAAGAACAATCCCGCCGTCAAAGCTGCCGAGAAAAGATTGGAGCCAGTCCCGGGCTTCAAGGTCAAGATAGTTAGTCGGTTCGTCAAGAAGCAGAATATCAGGATTTGTCAACAGCGCCTTGGCCAGGGCAATGCGCATCTGCCATCCCCCGGAAAACGTACCGGTATCCTTCATCGAATCTTTCCGGGAAAAACCAAGACCGGTCAGAACATCGCTGATGCGTTGTTCCCGCTGGTAGTATCCGCTATGGGCAATAGATTCTTCCAGCAGATGCTGGCGGTGAACAAGGTCTTCGATTTTCGGGTCTCCCTCCCGGGATTCAGAGAGGAGCTCTTCGATCAGTACCTTTTCGTCGATCATGGCATGCACGTAGGTATAGGCCATTTCAGCTTCGTCCAGCAGAGTGCGTCCAGAATGCTCCAGTCCTGTCTGGGGCAGATACGTTACCCGGGCTCCGGGGCTGAATGTGCAGTTCCCGCTGTCTGCTGCAATCAGCCCGGCGGCGATTTTTAAAAGAGAGGATTTCCCCGATCCGTTTGCACCTGTCAGCGCAATGCGGTCCCTGGAGTCGATGCGAAGATTAACCTCTTTTAAAACATCTCTGTCGCCGAAAGCCAGGGATATGCCGCTTAATTGAAGAAAAGACATACTAATTCTGCAGATTCATAAAAAGGATAAGAGAGTTATATCCGATTTCCCGCACCATGAAGTCCTTAACGTTATCCTCAGGGATCATAGTCAGGCGTATTCCCTGTGACTCCAGGGTGTACAAAAAGGTAATACCCTGGTCGGAGCCAGCACCATGAAACCGGAAACTCGCGGCCCCGTCGTATTTACGGCGCAGATCCGATGACAGGTACCGGTCAAAACGAATAGTACCGGTGTCTTCGTACTCTGCTTTTATTGTCTCCGGTACCAGACGCTCTTTGCCTGACCACTCAAATGAGCCGTCGGGATAAATCTCTATGGTTCCGTAGGCATTGCTCATAAAGCGCTCGCCCATTTCGACTATTTCCTGGAGGGCCACTTCTCTTCGCAGTTTTTCTTCCTCGATCATTTCTTCCAGATCGGGAATGGACATAAACCGCGCAGTTATATCAGAAGATTCTGCCTGAAACTGAACCAAAATCGAAGAAACGGGAGGTTCAGGGCTTTCCATTGTGATGTATACTCCGCTGTCCGTAAAGTAGTAGCGGTTCCTTCCCGCACTTTCCACATCGGAAAACTCTTCAGACAGGCTGTATTTTGCAGAAACAATAGTGATTACTCCCTGTTCTCTATCTGGAAAAAGTCCATGCTCCGGATTAAGAACCTGTAGTGCCGGAGTCCCCTGCCGAATTAGATGAACAAAACGTTCAGGATAGTAGGAGCGGGTAAAAAAATCTTCAATTCTAAGATCAACACTCTGAACCGAGAGAACGGCTTCCCGTTCGCCTTCCTGATACAAGAGCAGGTACTGGTCAAAACAGTAGCCGATAGTACCATCCTGAGTAAGGACTTTGTACCAGTAGCCGCGGTACTCACCGACTTGTGCTTCTTCAGGGGCTTTAGACAGAACTTTTATCTCCTCATGCTGTCTCAGCCGGTAAACCCTGTCGCTTAAAGCATCGGGCTGTGATCGGACAGGTAATCCAACACTGCTTGAAAGAGCCATGGTTTCGGCAAAAGGACCATACTCTGAAGACGCCTGTCTGGCGGCGTTTTCACTCTCGTAGGATTTAACCCGCCAGCGTTTAAGGCTCTCTTTTTCTTCGCTCCCGGGAACTTCAATTATATAGGATTCTTCGATATTCGATTCACTGATTATCTTTACTACATCCGAGCTTTCCAGGGAGCTGTTTTCCGGAGGCCAGAGAATGACCCCGAAACCGATTCCACGGGAGGAACAGGAGGTAATCAGAAGGAAGCAAAGGCTTAGAAGGCTTGTAACAGAAAAGATTCTACCAACTCGCATAGTTCTGAATAGACCACATATATTGGGATAAGTCAATAATTCAGGATACAGTGAAGATCTAAAATGCCGGCGGTGCCTGATCACCTATTACCAAAGCTATTTTTCCCAGCTGAAGAATTTCCCAGGCCTGGGGTGAATTAAGAAAAGAAAGGGCATCAGATCGGGGGATAATCGGATCTGAAGGAACTATACCAAAGAGTCCCCGGGCAGCAATACGTATGGGATTTGGTCCAACACGCTTTATTAATTCTCCGGAAGTGAGACTGCGAAAATAGCTTACCGGACCATGTGCAAGAAGATCCTCACTGTTCATCATTTCCGGTTCAAAAACAATCTTCATCTCTTCATCCCATATGCGAGGAAAGAGTACCGGACTAATCCGCGACTCCCTGTCTTCCCCAAAAACAGGGTACGTATCCTGGACGTAGATCAGTATCCCGGTATAGTTGCCGCTGGGGGCATGAAACAGGCTTGGGGCGGGGGTGTATCCTCGGGAGTGGTCTATAAAAACAGAGGCCAGATCGGGAAAGAGGGGCATGTGAAAGGTAAAGATCAGTTCTCCGAACTCACGGGAAAACCTGCTGGAAAGTGGCCGCATTGTTTTTACAGCATCAAGCAGATCCGAAATCCTGCGCGGGTTACGGGAGATCCACTGGTCAAGAGAGAGGGATGAGGAAATCCGCAGTTCCTTTGCCGCGTCCAGGAAAAGCTCACCCAGGTCCCTGAAGGTTTCCTGCTGGAGCCGTGATCTTTGCTGGGGTGAGAAATCATCAACTTTATGGGTCACCGTCAGTTGGATGATTCCCTCTTCCCAATCCACGGAAACCTGTGATTCCGGTAAGGCCAGCAGGTCAACAGAGCCCAAAAAAGTTGTAAGTAGAAGAAGAATCGTCCACCGGAAGAGTGTTCCTCTCATCGTTCGCCCTCCGATCCTGTTTCCCGAGAAGGAACATTGAGTATCATCCCCGGATGTATAAGAGAATCAAGACTAAGCTGATTATTGAAAGCCAATTCAGCGGCGCTTGTATCGAAGCGGTGTCCGATACTCGTAAGGGTATCCCCGGGCTGCACACGATAATGGGAAACCTGTTCATAATGTACCTGGTAGGAGGAGTCCTGCGGCCCCCGGTAGGCGGGCATTGGAGCGGCGAGAGGAATGACTACCTCTGAACCGATCAATAGACGCCGGGGATCGAGATTGGGATTAAATTCAAGCAGCAGATCGGTGGAAACCCCGTAATGCCTGCTTAAGGCATATAAAGTATCTCCCTGCTGAATTGTATATGTGTCAAGATCCATTAACGCCATATCCTTATTGGTAAGGGCCTTTTTTATAGTATCGGCGTATTCTCCAGGAACTTTCAGTCGATAGCCTGTACGCTCCGGCGGTGTTACCGGCTGATTCAGCTCTTGATTGGCTTCGGTAAGAACGCGCAGGGGCACATCAGCAGCTTCTGCCAGACGGTTAAGATGCACCGGACCTGTAACATCCACCCGGGTCCAGGCATGCTCCTTCCACTGGTAGGGAAGCCTGTGGCGGCCGGGATACGAGGCAAAACGGCTGACCGCAAGAAAGCGGGGAACATATGCTGCCGTTTCGGCGGGGAGATATCCTTTTCTGGCCAGGGTCCAGAAATCCCGGCTTCCAGCCTCCTCAATGGCTCGCTGCATACCGCCCAAACCGCAGTTATAGGCTCCAATGGCCAGCAGCCAGTCTCCAAGAACATCGTAATTGGTTTTCAGTTTCTGCAGGGCTCCGCGGGTCGCCTTCCAGAAGTCCCGGCGTTCATCCAGCCATTTATTAACCCTGATATCGTAGGGTGATATGCTGTTGAGCATAAACTGCCATAGCCCGGCCGCTCCGGATCGTGAGACGGCAGACGGAATAAATGCGGATTCGATAATAGGCAGATAGGCCAGCTCCCAGGGGAGCTCCATTTCCGTGATAACCGAGAAAATAAAAGGCAGATAGGTTTCGCCCCGTTGCAGGACTCGTACAAGATACTCCTGGCCTGCTCTTCCGGCATAATGTCGGTAGTGGGCTTGTACCTCAGGGATATCTGCAAATTTTGATATCTCCAGGGATTGAAAGGCAGGGCCTTTGTGTCCCTGTTTGGTCGGAAGCGGCCCTTGAGGTGAGTTAGCGGAACTGGCAGAATAGTGCATTGATTCGTTCACCCTGCGGGGATCCCGGTGTTCAGGAGCCTGAGGCAGGGGAAGAGAAACCGTTTGAAAAGACCAGCAGCAGAAAAAAAGCAGATACAGTGTGCTCCGAAAAAAACGCAGGTCAGCCATTGCTGCTGCCGGCAAAGGGTTTCTCGCCGAAATAGATTCCTGCCCATTCCCACTGCCCGTGAATCTCGGGATCCGCAGGAAAGTTAACCCGTCTGAAATAGAGATACCAGGTTTTTATGCGATATGACCAACCCCAGGTGCGCAGGTAGGCCTCGCGGCTGTTGGAACCTTCATCCAGTTCCCGGGAATAGGAGACGTTTCCTTTAAGGAAGATTCCGATATCCGCCAAAAAATCGATATTTGCCTGGGTTTCTTCTTCTTCCCAGGAGAGGGCGAAAAAATTGACCTTCGCCATATACTGACGCAGCCGACGGGGATCCTCCCTCCAGATAGCAGCCTTTATATTATTGACCAGACTATCAAGGTCTGCCGTTGTCCAGTCCTTGTCACGGCGGTCGTAGAAGGTAATCATTGAAGTTATATCTTTATGGGCTTCAGGTCTGTCGGATATGGAGGTCTCAGGATAGAGCAGAAACTGCTTGTAGGCCTGGATTGCCAGTTCCCATTCTCCTACCTCTTCGTATGTTTTTCCCAAAAAATAGTAGGCTTCACCCATATCTATTTCGCCGGAAAAACGGGCTATAAGCTCCTTGTAGTACTGGATACGTACTTCAGGATCGTCTACCAGAGTTATAAGACTCTTCAAACAGAGATAATGTACCGAACTCTCCCGCAGCAGCAGGTCCGAGTAGTTCTTTAAAATGCGTTCGTAATAGTGGACGGCAAAGGGATATGCCTTATTATCGCGGTAGTTTTCGGCGATTACCAGAAGGTAGTAGGCGTTATAAGGATCCTGCGGGTTTTCTTCCACATAGGTAGAAAGCAGCAGATTCAGCTGTTCCTGTGCTTCACGCTGATAAAGCTGCTTGATTATTTCGTTCAGCAGGATAAAACGGGACTCGGGCCGCTGACTCTCAGATTCCTGCAGCTGGGTCAAAAGATCCGCGAGTTCCTTTTTCTGCTCACCGCTCCCTTTGAGAAAGTAGGATAGTTCTCCGTACTTCAGTGAGTCGATAACGGAACATTGCGTGGCGGAGAGGATGAGGCTAAGAACCATCACCACGAAGAAGGCTGTTACGCCGATGCGCTTTCTCATATCTGGTTACAGATACTACCAAACCCCTGTAGACTTGGCAATATTGCTTCAGCCGCGAGCCTGTAGTAAACAGGATCTTATCTTGCCGGGCGTACATATATTTGATAGTCTGAGAGAAACGGATAACCGAACTTTGTGTACCAGGAGCGAACATGGCAGATAGCATTACGAAAACCGGTGATAAACTTACTGTTCCGGATCAGCCGGTAATTCCATATATTGAAGGCGACGGAATAGGTTCGGATATATGGGCAGCTGCGGTACGGGTGTTTGATGCTGCAGTGGAGAAGGCCTACGGCGGGCGTAAAAAAGTTGCATGGAAAGAGGTCCTGGCAGGACAGAAGGCTTTTGATGCCACCGGTAAGTGGCTGCCTCAGGAGACTGAAGATGCTTTTCGGGACTATCTTGTGGGAATAAAAGGCCCCTTGACGACCCCGGTAGGCGGAGGTTTCAGGAGCCTGAATGTTACGCTCCGGCAGCATCTTGATCTTTATGTCTGTCAGCGTCCCGTAAAATACTATAAGGGAATACCTTCTCCGGTGATCAGGCCTGAACAAATTGATATGGTTGTTTTTCGTGAAAACACGGAAGACGTCTATGCCGGTTTTGAAAGCCCCATGGGAGATGAAAAGACCGCGAAACTGATTAATTTTTTGCGGCAGGAAATGGGGTGGCTCGTCAGGGAAGATTCAGGTATCGGTGTAAAGCCGATCAGTGAAACAGGTACAAAAAGGCTGGTTCGAGCCGCCATTCAGTACGCCCTGGGCCATAAGCGGCAAAGCGTAACCCTGGTGCACAAAGGCAATATCATGAAATACACTGAAGGGGCTTTTCGGGAATGGGGCTACGCCCTGGCAAAAGAGGAGTTCGGCGAATCTGTGGTTTCCTGGGATGAGTGCGGTGGAGAGGTGCCTCAAGGCAAAGTACTGATCAAGGATGTAATTGCCGATGCTTTTCTTCAGCAGATTCTTACCCGGCCTGGGGAATACGATGTAATAGCAACCATGAACCTGAACGGAGATTATATCTCCGATGCCCTGGCAGCTCAGGTCGGCGGAATCGGTATAGCACCGGGTGCCAATATTAATTACGACAACGGGATCGCTGTTTTTGAAGCAACCCACGGTACCGCACCAAAATATGCCGGCAAGGATATGGTCAATCCTTCATCGATTATTCTTTCGGGCAGTATGATGTTTGAATATATGGGGTGGCTGGAGGTTGCGGATCTTATTGAAAAAGGAATGACCGGGGCAATCTCTCAGAAGAAGGTTACCTATGATTTCGCCCGTCTCATGGAAGGTTCCACCAAGGTGTCAACCAGTGAGTTTGGTACAGCGATCATCGACAACATGGGATAGGACAGAATGAAAAAACGGCGGGTACGGGTTCCGCATAAACTTTTATTGGGAAGTGTCTTTTTCTTTCTGGTGGGCACAGGTTTGCTGCTGGTGACCAGCGGACTGCTCCCTCGTTATGAAGACCTGTGGCCCATTCCCCTTACCCTGCTGGGCCTGCTTTTTATCTATTTGGTAAAGGTAAACAATGCTCCGTCCGGATATATCGTCCCGGGAATCCTTTTTACTTTGAGCGGACTGCTGCTGGTATTACGCACCCTTCTGACCCCGTATCTTACCATGGAGAGGATATGGCCACTCTTTATGACAATTGCGGGAATCTCTCTGTCCATGTACGGTAGACGTTTTACTGGGACGTTCCGGGTCAAGATTATTGTACCCGCCGTCATCATGATAATTTTATCTCTGCTTTTTCTGCCCTTCAGTTTCGATCTTGTTCGGGAAAGATTCTCGTCTGTTGTTACAGTCTGGTGGCCGGTTCTCTTTATATTCCTGAGCCTTGGGCTTTTCGGAGAATATCTGCGCAAGAAAAAGAAATGACCATGCTTAGGCGATTCTTTTTTATTCCTGCATTGCCGTTATCCCTTCTGCTGCTTAACGGCTGTTTTACTATCCCGGGCTCTCCTGAGGAAGCTGTTGCACCTCCTCAGGTAAACAGAAACCAGGGATTTGTTGTTGATGCCTTTCGTGGTATTGCCAATGGATCTCCCGGATCGCTGCGGGACGCCTACAGAATTCTTGATGAAGAAGGCGGTTTATCCGACTATGCCCAGGACCTTAAATATTTGAGCAGCTGGCTCTATTCTGCCCTCTATTCTTCATTGCCGGAGACCCTCCCCATGGTAGAACCCCTGCCAAACAGCTATTTTGCCTCCCTTGCCCGGGATATTAAAAACGGTGTCTATCCGGTTACACGTATTGAAGAGAGCAGTTATCTCTTTTTTTTGCTGCCTCCCATGTCTGTGCTCTTTGCAGATTCTACGGATACCCTGGATATCGCGTACGAATCTCTTACCGTCGGACATGAGCTGAACCCGGAGGGAACACTGCCTCAGTATCTTCTTGGCTACGTGGAAGAACACCGGGGCAATCACGACGATGCCGTTACCTGGTACATCAGCGCCCTGCAGAGTTCACGGGAGTGTTACCCTGCTGCCTACGGCATGGTGCGGATTTACATAGAGGCCGGACGCTATGAAGAGGCTGAACTTGTTCTGAATGAAGCTGCGGAACTCGTTGTTCCGGATGGGGAATTCCTGGTTTTGCGCGGCAGGGTAGAGCTTGCCCAGGGACGCTTTTCCTCTGCCCAGGAAAACTTTTTAAAAGCAAGAAGTCTCCTTGGTGATACTCCGGGACTCCTTATGGGTATCGGCAGGGCTCTTTTTGCCCAGAAACAGGCAGAAGAGGCCCTCGAAATGGTGCGTAATGCCCGCAGGCGCGGGGCGGGGATTGTGGATACCGCCCTGCTGGAGGCGAACATTCTCCGTTCGATGAAGCAGAGAATAAAAGCGCTGTCGGTAATTGAACAGGCCCAAGGGCAATTTTCCAATGATCAGAGACTGAAAGATTTGAAGGCCCAGCTTCTCCTGGAAACTGGCCGCAGCGAAGAGGGCAGGCTCCTGCTTGGAGATGTAAGTTCCCAGGGATACTCCGAATCCCTGACACGTGATGTTCTGCTTATGAAAAGCGCAGTAAACGCGGAACTCTGGCAGGAGGCTCTTCTCTATTTTGAACATGCCAGCGAACAATCCCGGGACTCTGAGATCCTTGCTCTGGGTGCCCGCATTCATATAAACAGGGGAGAGGGTCAGGAAGCCCTTGAGCTGTACCGGGAGTTACACACCAGTGATCCGAAAAACCCGGAATATCCCTTACGGGCTATGGAGATCGCCACGGCAAACGAAGACGCACAAGTTGTCAGTGAAATGATAGAGCTTCTTGCCGGGATGGAGCTCGATTCAGTCCAGAAAAGCAGACGTAAAGTAGGTGAGGCTTTCCTTGCTGCCGGGAGTCCTGCAGAGCGGAAACTCCTGGAGGAGGCTGTTTTTCTTCATGTCCGCAACGAAGCAGCTCTGCTGGGCCTTGCTGATTACCATATTCGCAGGGGCGATAAACGAAGGGCGGAACTTTACCTGCGTCAGCTTGAACGAACCCCGGGGCTGGAGAAAAAGACCCGGGACCGTATTCTTGTACTCAAGGAGCAGCTCAATTGAAATTAAAATTTACAGTTCTCTTTTTCCTTTTTAGTACACTGTTACTGATTGCAGAGACGGTTGAATATTCATCCTGGATTGGAATGGGGCCTGCCGAGGCCTATGAGGCTTTCGGGCCCCCCTCTCATATATATGTACACAGAGGCGAAAGCCCGGAGGAGGACACTGTGGTTTTTTACCGGGAAGGACTCTACCTTTTCTGGTTTGAAAACCGCGTATGGCAGGTCCGGGCGGACAGGACGTCCAGTGCAGTCCTGGGAGGAATCAGAATCGGAGACACGGCGGACAGGGTTACAGCTCTTCTTGGTAAGGCCCTTCATAGCGGAATAGACGGAAGTCAGTATTACGAAATTCACCGAGGTGCTTATCCTCTGCGATTGAGGGTTCTCTACGGTCCCGACAGCACTGTGGATGACCTGTATCTGTACAGGGGAGATTTTTAATGATCTGTCTTTCTCTGGAATCTAAAACTTTGATGGAGAATCTCGCTGATGTTGAAAAGTATCGAAGATATATAGATCTCTGTGAGCTGAGGGCCGATTATCTTGAAGAGTGGACTCCGGAGGCTATACGGCAGTTCCCTCTGCGGGCGGGCGTACCGATTATATTTACCCTGCGCAGGGTCGCGGACGGCGGCCACTGGAAAGGTACAGAGGAACAGCGCTGCCGGAAAATCTGTGAAGTACTTTCTTCCCATTATTCCTGGCTTGATCTTGAAAGCAATGCTCCCACAGGGACAGCGACTGACTGCGCCCGCCGGCAGGGTGTCAGAATAATTCGTTCCGTACACGAGAGCGGGGGCGTTCCCGATGACCTGCCCCGGATTATACAGGAACTTCCCCAGGAGAAAGAAGAAATACCGCGAGTGGTCACAACACCCCGTTCTGTGGCTGATTTACGCCGTCTGCTTGCGGCAATGCGCATGACCTCCGGGCACAGGATTATTCAGGGAATGGGAGAGTGGGGTTTTGCGGGGAGAATCCTCTCCGCTTATTTTGGCTGCTGGTGTACCCTGGTATCGCCGGAAAATACTGAACATGATCCGGTACCCTTGTCTCCCGAAATACTCGCGGAATTGTACCGCTACCGCTCTGTTTCTCCCTCTACCTCCGTGTACGGCATAATAGGCAATCCGGTTTTGCACAGTCGCTCTCCCCGGATTCACAACTCAGGGTATAATAAACAATCCCTGAACGCGGTTTATCTGCCATTTCAGGTTGATGACCTTCAGGAGTTCATGCTGCTGGCAGAGGAGCTTGGCATTAAGGGCCTGTCTGTGACCATACCTCATAAATCCGCGGTTATCCCTTTTCTGGATCAAAGCTCAAAAGAGGTTGAGGCCATAGGTGCCTGTAACACCTTGGTAAGGACCGAACGGGGGTTTGAAGGACATAATACGGATGTAAGTGGATTCCTCTCTCCCCTCAAATCCCTCTGCGGTAAAAGCGTGTTTCCCGGGCGCGCCGTTGTTATCGGGGCAGGCGGAGCTGCCAGGGCAGTGATTTACGGACTGAAACAGGCCGGTACAGAGGTCCTGATAGTAAACCGGACTGAATCGAAAGCCGCAGCCCTGGCGGCGGAGTTTGGATGCCGCGGGGCCAGTCTGTCGCCGGAAATCTTTCCGGAAATGGCAGAATATGGAGATCTTATTGTTCAGACATCAGCAGCGGGAATGCACCCCCTTGAGGACACGAATCCTGTGGAGGGGTATCCCTGGCGGGGCAGTGAGATTGCCTATGATCTGGTATACGTCCCCGAAACTACCCGATTTCTCGCTGCCGCGAAGCAGGCAGGGTGCAGAACCATTAACGGCTCGCCCATGCTCCAGGCCCAGGCAGAAGCCCAGTACCTGCTGTTCACCGGTATGAATTATCCGGCTCAGTAGAAAACAGAGCGTCTGCGTTTACGTATTCTGCTTGCCCGACGGATCTTGAAGGTCTGTTCAATCTCCTCAGGAAGCACAAGGGCGGTCAGGCTGGGGTCTCCGGGATCCTTGGTCAGCTTCAAAGGATAGACCAGGGCGCTGCCGTCGGAGATCTCCGGTGATTCGATTTCCAGCAAATCTTCCCTGTGTTCAAGCACATCCTCGATAATCCTCAGCTTTGCGTGAAAATCAATGCCCCTGGCCTCAATCCGGCCTATGCGGCAAACCTCCGGAGTCACCTGCTGGGGAAAAAGGAGGAGCTTTTTGTTAATCTTTGCTTCCAGCTCCCTGCGCTGTTCCGGGTTGACTTCCAGACTGTTCAGATGGGCCCGGAGCTCTGCGGTAATACGATTGCAGTCGGTGCCGCTTTCTGATTCCGGTGTATTCCTGGCGCCGGCATTTGCCGGCTCGGTTGGAATCTCGGGCAGAGTGTCGACATTCATTGTGTAGGTAAAAGTCGACTCATTGTCTGCAACAGAGAGCAGGTTTCGTATTTCCCCCGGGTCCGCGTAGCCAAGGGCTTTCCATCTTGTAATAAAGGGACTCAATTTTTCCGGTTTTACAAAATAAACCCCCGGCGCCAGGGTTTGAACAATCATTGATGAAAACTCTTTTTCTATGACCGGTATAATCTCCGGAACGACCTTTACTACCGTGCCTGTGGCAATCTCTATCTGCTGGACACGCTCCATCCAGCCGCGAAGGGTCATAATTACATTCTGGGGGACCTTTTGCCCGCAGGCGCGGGCAAGAAGCTGCGGAATCTTTGCGTCCTCCCCGGTACTTTGCAGTGATGCGGTGAAATGCTGCTGTTCAAGCCCGTAATGAGAGATTCTGTCAAAGCGCTGCAGCCTGCAGTAAAGGGCGGCAAAAAGACGTGCCGCCCCTGACGCTTCGGGAGGCAGAAGTATCTCAAAGCTGGGTTGCAGAATCATGGGGGCTGAATCCTCCGGCTCAGATGCCGTCTGAAAACCCAGGGGGCGGACAAAGCCCTCCTCCTCATCCATATAACCCGCAAATATCAAGCGATCCAGGGATTGGGAAATTCTCCTGGGGGTGAAACGCTGATTTTCCCGGGACAGTTCGGTGCTCAGCTGTTTTACCAGGGGCTCCCGTTCGTAGGCCAGGGGTTGGGTGGTATTCTTTTTCAGGGCCTCTATTATGGTTCGTCCTGCAGCAAATGCCCGCCGCGGCGGAGACTCGTGCCAGACTGCGGCGGTTATTCCCGCGAGAAACACGGAAGAGCGTTCAAATTTCTCCAGGGAAATAAAGGACTCCAGCTGTTCCCGGGAGACGGAATAACGGTCCCCATGGTCATGGATTATGCCAAGAAACTTTAAGGTATCAAGATAGAGCTGAAACCGGTTGTCCCCGTCATGCTGGGGAAATACCTCGCTGAAGGCAGTTCGTACACTTTTTTTCAGTTCACCACTTTGTTTGCCTGGCGAGGGGTTATCCTGAAGAAAGGCAATAAAAGCGATTAACAGCTCTTCTGTAAACCACGGTTCCGCGGAAGGAGCGTCGAAAGATTTTACCGTGACCGGTTCGTCCCTTATCAACTGTTCCAGTTCAGCCTGTAATACCGGGTTTATAAAGAATAATCCTGCCTCGTCCCGATAGATAATCAGGCGCTCCTGCAGGTTCTCTATCAGGCTCTGAAAGCGAAGCGCACTATGGGTATCCTGAAAAAACCGGTACAGATGATCATAATCAGAACCCGGTGAGCGAAGAATAAAACTCACGATGGCAATCTCTTTATCACCCATCATGCAGAGAATCCTTGTCCTGGTCTCCGGGCTCGACAGAAATTTCTCAATGCCGTTTATTATGGATGGCTTATGGTACGGGGTTTGTACCTTGCCTAAATGGTTTTTAATCAGTTCAAAAAATGGCTCATCGTCCAGGGTCAGAAGAGCACGTTTCCAGTCATCAAAAGAGGGCATCTGAGTATCCTACCCTAAATATCGTTGTCCCACAACTCTATATGGTAGCCGTAGCCCTGTTCGGTAAGGAATTTCTGACGATTCAAGGCAAACTCCTCCTCCAGCGTATAACGGGAAACCAGGGAGTAGAAATATGAGTTGCGGTCCTTTGGTCTGAGGATGCGTCCCAGTCGCTGGGCCTCCTCCTGCCGGGAACCGAAGGTCCCCGAAACCTGGATAGCAACCGATGCGTCAGGCAGGTCGATAGCGAAGTTTGCCACCTTGGAGACTACCAGTACACTGAGCTCTCCGGAACGGAAGCGGCGGTACAGATTTTCCCGCTCCTTGTTGGGTGTTTTCCCAGTGATGAGGGGGGCTTTCAGCACCGCGGCGATCTTTGTCAGCTGATCGATATACTGGCCGATGACCAGGGTACCTTCACCGGCGTGGTTGGCTGTCAGTTCCCGGGTAATCTCGATTTTGCGGGTATTTTCCGCTGCAATACGATATTTTTTCCGCTTGTCCGCGGTGGCGTAGGGTATGCGGTCCTCCTCCGGCAGATCGATGCGGATTTCGGTGCAGTAGGCCTCGGCAATCCAGCCTTTCTGTTCAAGCTCCTTCCAGGGAACATCGTAACGCTTGGGACCGATCAGGGAGAAAACCTCCCCCTCCTTGCCGTCTTCCCGAACCAGAGTCGCCGTCAGCCCCAGACGCCGTACTGCCTGGATCTCCGCAGTAACCCGGAAAACCGGGGCGGGCAGCAGATGGACCTCGTCATAGATAATCAGTCCCCAGTCGCGGGCCCGAAAAATGGCAAAGTGGGGGAAGGGCGGGTCCTGTTTTTGCCCATAGGAAAGTATCTGGTAGGTTGTAACCGTTACAGGGCGGATCTCTTTTTTGGCCGACGTGTATTCACCGATGGACTCGGAATCCAGTCCGGTTTTGTTCTTCAATTCATCGATCCACTGGTGGACCGCCGCCACATTGGTAGTAACAATCAGGGTGCTGGTCTGAAGCAGCTCCATAACCTTGATACCCACAATTGTTTTTCCGGCACCGCAGGGCAGTACTATGACACCGAAACCGTTTCCCGGAAGCCCGCCGCCATGAAAACTCTCGGCAGCTTCTATCTGATAATCCCGTATGGTGAAATCCCTGCCGTCAGCGGTGGCAGACCTCAGGATTATGTCAGTCCGTTCTCCCTCCTTGAGAGGCACCCTGTCGTCTACTGGATAATTGATCTTTATAAGTGTACTCTTAAGGCTGCCCCGGTTTACCAGGGAGACCAGAAAATCGTCGCTCCGGGGGATAAGAAGTTTCATGATCTCCCTGCGGGCCGTCAGTTCCCGCCGCAGGGCCTCCGACTTGATTCGCAGCACAAGGTAGCCGGGCTCATCGTCGGGCTCCAGAATGATACTCCCGTAGCGTCCCAGAAGGTCCTTAACGGAGAACAGTACGTTATCCGGTACAGGGAACCGGGACCACCTTCTGAGCCGTTCTTCTATCTCCTTCTCCGTTAAGCCGGCGGATGCAGCGTTCCAGAGGGAAATTGGAGAGATCCGGTAGGTGTGCATATGTTCCGGGGATTTTTCCAGTTCCGCGAAGGGTGCTATATCGTCCCGTGCTGCGGCGAATCCGGGATCGTGAACATCCAGCAGCAGGGAGCCGTCACTTTGTACAATCAGGGGTGTATTATTTTTCGACGACATGCGGACAGAATATCTGATTGTGTCTTCCCTGACCAGCCCTGAGAGACTGCCGGAAAAGAATAAAGGCCACAAAAAAGGAATGGAAAAATCAGCTTGACCAGAATAGTGCTTCCCTATAGTCTTTTTTTATGGGCAGCCTGTTAGTCATCGGAAATATCGCGGAGAGTCCTTTTGCTGCTGATATAGGCTACTACCTGCGACAGCAGGAGCACTATTCCGACTTGGTGTCGCTGAAAAGTTTTTTAAACGGAGAGTTCTGCCCCAGGTTCATCGTAGACGAGGACTCCTGGGAGAATATCGGCCGCAAGCTTGAATCCTACACCATTGTGATAACCAGCACTGCCATGTCCGGGTTCACCCGCGACGAGCTTGCCATGCGGAATTTTCTTATCTCCCGGGCGGCCAAGGATAACGGCGCAGACAGGATTATTCTGCTTGAACCCGACCTTTTTTACAGTGCCCAGGACCGTGGGCCGCGGCCGGAGCATGGTGTAACGCCATGCGTACGAAGTCCTCAGGATTACAAGAAGTTTGACGGCCAGCCATTTTCCGCCCGCCTTTACGCGGATCTGCTGAAAGAGGCTGGAACCGACGAGGTTGTAACCGTTCATAACCATTCTGCGTCGGTGGAGAATATCTTCATGGACCGCTTTTCCGGTTATTTTACCAACCTGCTGCCCTACGACGTATATGCCGATTACCTGAGGGATTCGGATATAGCAGAGATTGACAAGATGGTGCTCTGTTCTCCCGATGCAGGAGCCGCAGCCTTCTGTTTGAGACTGCAGAAGGCCCTGAAGAATCCAGGAGTAAAACTACTGCGGATGAACAAACACCGTACGGATGAACGTACTGTAGACATTTTCCTGGCCGAAGATTCCCAGGCGGACATAAGCGATATAGCCGGCAAAGACGTTATTGTGGTGGATGATATGGTCCGCACGGGGACCACAATTATTGAATGCTGCCGACTTCTGAAAACAGGGAATCCGAGGCGGATTATATTTATGGTGACCCATTTCTATTCAAGCCGGGAAGGCCGCATTACACTGAACGATCCGGTGATCGACGAAATTGTGACCACCAGCACAATCCCCCAGATTCTGAACCGGGACATACAGGGACGGCTGCGGCACAAGATGGTGGTCCTGCGCCTGGGCCGCTGGATTTCCAATGCTGTAACCGGACTGCGGGGGATCGATCAGGCTTCGCTGCCCGGTCCCCTGTATACCGAGGATATCTCTTCAAAACATCCCCGCTGGAAAGGCCGGAACGGGCCTATCTGCGGACAGTAAGGCACTAATCGGAGGACAAATATGAGCTCGACTTTTAAAATTGGAATAATTTCCGGAAAACTTGGTGATGTTGACGGGGTCTCTCTGGAGGTTGATAAATGGATCAGGATACTCGGAGAGATGGGGCACGAAGTCCACACCATTGCCGGTAAATACGGTACACCCCTGGCATCCGTCCCTCAGGAGCGGCAGTTTACCCTGCCGAATATACGTTTCGACAGCCGGGAGCAGAAATGGTACGAAGGACAGGTCTTCCCTTATCTCCAGAAGCATCCGCCCCACATAACCCCGAAGCGTAAAAAAATCATCCTGGACCGGCTGCAGTTCGACGGCAAGGATGTGGCAAACCGCCTTTTTGAATATGTCCAGAACAACAGCCTGGATGTCATAGTTGCCCAGAACACCAATGCCATGCCCATGACACTGCTGGGAGGAATGGGTGTTTACGAGCTTGCAACCCAGCGGCGGGTGGCAACTATTTTTCACCACCATGATTTCTGGTGGGAACGCAGCCGTTTTTCCAACAGCCATATCGAAGGACTCCTCGGCAGGATCATGCCACCCACGGACCCGGGGCTGGAGCATATTGTGCTCTCCTCCTATGCCGCTCACATTCTGCGTTCCATAAAACGGGTGCAGCCAAAACTGGTACCCAACTGCGAGGATTTTGACAATCCCGTGCTTATGGACGATTACAACGCGGACTTTCGCAGGGAACTCGGTTTTGAAGATTCGGATATTTTGATTGTCCAGCCCACCAGGATTGTGCGGCGAAAAAGAATAGAGGATTCTGTGGGGCTTATCGGAAAGCTGATTGCAGTTCATCCGGAAATCGCCGACAGGGTTCATTTCATTATCTCACTCTACCAGGGGGACGAACCCGACGAGAACTATATCGGCGAGATTCAGCAGCTGGCCGGGAAGCTGAACGTCCGGGTACACCTGATCTCCGACCGGGTTGCCTCTGAGAGGGGCAGGGACGATGAAGGGCGGAAGCTCTACACCAACCGGGATGTTCTGGCAAATGCCGATATGGTTACCTACCTGCCTATATGGGAGGGGTTCGGGAATGCTCTTTTGGAAGCCATGGCGGCGAAGGTCCCGGTGGCAACCACTACCTACCTGGTCTACAAGACGGATATCGGCATCCTCAAGTTTAAAAATGTGGAGATCCTCGATGTCTACGGGGAGGACGGGCGTTTGATTATTCCCGATCAGGCGGTGGATGAAGTCTACGAGCTTCTGACCAATCCCGCGGCCCGCAAGGAGGCGGTGGAACATAACTTCGAGATCGCCGCCAGGGAGTTCGGCTTTGCCAAACTGCGGGACAGGATTGCGACGATTATGGAAGATTACGGCGACGAGATCCGGGCCTCCCGCAAGCGGGTTGCCCGCAGCAAACTGGCCTATTCGGTCTAAAAAAACAGATACTGTCCCGAACCGTGGGGATGAATACCGGATAAATTCTTTATTTACAGTGGTTTAACTGTTGAGGAGTAGCTATTTTCGGACTTTTTCCAGTTTCGCGGTTTTTTCCGCCCTGTAAACTGGGTCCATCCCCACGGTTCGGGACAGTATGTAAAAAACAGGGTCCCCCTCAATGTGAAGGGGACCCCGATCCGGATGCGGAAATCTGTAACCTATAACTAGAACTGTGCCCGCAGATTAAGCTGTCCGCCGTAGGCCCCGGAAACGGGATTGTAGGTACCCGAAAGGTCCAGCTTGGCAAAGAGCAGCTCCACGGAGGTTCCCAGGTAGGCCCGGAAAGCTGCTCCGTTGGCTTCGGAGTAGTATTCCGCACCGGAACTTGATGCATCAACTCCGTATTTATCCTTCCAGTAACTGTATCCCCCTGGAGCATCGGTGGTGACATCTGCATTATATCCGCCGCCTGCTTCAGATATTCCGTAAGAAACTCCAAGGCCCGCATAGGGGCGCAGGATAAATAGAAAGCGCTTGCTCACCTGGACCTTGGCGTCGATAACGCTGCTGCGCCAGCCGAAAAATACATCGGGTGAAGAGAAGAATAAATTATATGTTCCATCATTGACTGTTGCGTTTTCTCCTACGCTGGTGGATACCATTCCCTCAAGCCAGGTGTAGCCGGCACCCACGGAGACCTCCGGCATCAGAAGCCCCTCTTCAACAAGCCGGTAGCGCAGATCAAAACCGAACATCTTGTAATCCACCGCCACGTCATCTGTCATTGCGTCCTTGGCAAACTCCGGGAGATAGCCCGCCTTGATGCCTATATCAAAAGGCCATACGAAACCGCCGATTCTGGCTTCCACCGCATTGGCCGGTACCGGCAGGCCTCCCAGGTCCTTCAGCTCCTTGGGGATTGCAATATCCAGGGCGGCAAACATACCCTCGATGTCATCGATGGGAACGACAATAAAACCAAGGGAAGCACCGACACCAAAGTGGGGAAACCCGCCGATGTAGCTGTCTGACCAGCGCAGGCCCACATCCGCCAGCATCGGGATGGAAGGAGCGGCATCGTCAGCAAAGGTTTCAAAAGTTGACATAAAGTCGTCCAAATCGTTGGTTATTTGGGCTGTAAGGGAAAAACTTACAATAAACATCAGGACTGTTGTTATTATCAGCAGGCGTTTCATATTTTCCTCCGTTCAAAAAAAGTAGCTAAGTACAAGTATAGTACGCTTATCCAAAATATCCAAATTTTATGGAATTATTCATTATTTATTTCGTCGGAAATCTCTGCTTCCGCTTCCGTATCGGCGTGCTTGGTAACAGGACGGATTGTCTCCTGAATGCTTTTTCCCTTTTCCTGGGTAAGTTCATACCAGCCCACCCTGCTCTTGAGCTCTTCGTCAAGCTCCTCAAGGCGGACATACTCCTCCGGAATGGTTGCCAGACGGTCCTTGTCTTCGGCATAAATAAAGCGGACCAGCGTATCCTCGGGGGTGTGAATAACACCGGCATGGCTAATCTGGTTCCAGTCCAGCCGCTCAAGGGAACTGGTAGGAAAGCGCAGGGTAATACCGTCGTCATGGGTCATGATAAAGCTTTTCAAATGGTTCAGCAGCATGCGGATCATCTGAAAGGAAAAGTAGCCGAATAGAACGGCAACAAACATGCCGGCAATATTCGGCAGTACCAGGAGCGGAATAACGGTTAACAGAAGCAGCAATACAATAAGTCCGTAGGCCACGTAGAGCCTGCGGTTACCTTTTACACGGAAGGAATAACGCATAAAAAAGAATACCTCCTACAGAATTGAAAATTTTTCAGCGGCGGCCCAGGGCCTCGTAGCGCATGAACTGGTCCTCCAGTACAATGGCCGCCATGGCTTCCATAACCGGAACAATACGGGGACAGATGCAGGGGTCATGCCGACCCTCGGTAATAATCTCCCGCTCATTCCCCCGGATGTCTCGGGTTTTCTGCTTAACGGTTATGCTGGATGTCGGTTTTACTGCCGCCCGGAAGACTATCTCCTGGCCGGTGGATATTCCCCCCAGAACCCCGCCGGCATTGTTGCTGCGGAATCCGGAGGCATCCATCCAGTCGTTGTGTTCGCTTCCCCGCATATCGGCGCAGGCAAAGCCGGAGCCGAACTCGATGCCTTTGACTGCCCCCAGGCTGAGAATGGCCCGGCCCAGTTCCGCATCCAGCTTTTCGAAGACCGGTTCCCCCAAACCGGCAGGGACACCCATTATACGGCACTCGATAATACCGCCCACGGAATCCCCGATCTCGGAAAGTTCCATTACCCGGGCGGTCATCTGTTCGGCGGCCGTAAGGTTGCAGGCCCGCATGGGGTTTTTCTCTATAACAGCGGGGTCAAAGCTTTCGCAGGAAATCCCGGCGGCCCGCAGGGTGTAGGCGGTAATGGAGACACCCCGCCTGGCAAGGAGCTTCTTTGCCACCGCGCCTGCAGCTACCCGGCCTGCTGTTTCCCGGCCGGAGGCCCGGCCCGATCCGCGGTGGTCACGGATTCCGTACTTTGCAAGATAGGTAAAATCGGCATGGCCTGGGCGGAACATTTCTTTGATGTCGTCGTAGGCACTGGGGCGCATGTCCTGGTTGTACAGCACTATGCCAATGGGAGTGCCGGTGGTAAGCCCCTCAAAAATCCCGGAGAGAATATGAACCCGGTCGCTCTCCTGACGGGGAGTGGTGACATCCGACTGGCCGGGTTTACGTCGGTTCATCTCTACCTGAATATCTTCTTCCGCAAGAGGAAGCCCCGGCGCGACACCTTCAACGATGACACCCACACCGGGTCCATGTGACTCTCCAAAGGTACTTATGCGAAAAAGAGTGCCGAAACTGCTACCTGACATTGTCGTACTCCTGAAGGGCTTTGTGTATCATGGCCGATCCTCTTGCGACATCCGCCCCTTTCAGCTCAATGGTAAGGTCCGCCGCAGAGCGGTACAGAGTGTCCCGATACTGAAAAAGCTCCAGGAAGCTCTCCCGGGGGGCCTTTTCATCCAGAAAAGGGGGAATTCCTCTGGCTATTATGCGGGAATAGAGGATCTCAGCTTCTTCGTAAAGATACACTAAAATCCCGAGACCGGACAAGACGCAGCGGGTTTCCGGGTTTTCAGGAGTGCCCCCGCCAAGAGCCAGTACGCAGGCTTCGTTGTTTTTGCGGATCCTGCCCAGGGCTTCCAGCTCCAGGGCCTGAAAACCGGTTTTTCCAAGGCGGCGGTAAATCTCTCTGGGTTCCCAGGTAATGGCATCCTGACCGCCCCGGTTTTCCCGGCACAGCTCAACCACTATGTCATCAAGATCAAGAAACGGGATTTCGAGCTCCCCGGCAAGGTACCGGCCTATGGTTGATTTTCCACAATGTTTTATGCCCGAAACTATAATCGGGCGGGAGGGATGGTACTTCATACGTGTCTGTGCAGAGTATCTGTCAGCAGCCGGCAGGTCAAGGTTCTTTGGATGCAGCCGGAGGCCGGGACAGGGAAAACTGGGTAAGAGGCGAGGGGGCTGCGATTTCATAGCCTTGTGCGTAGTCCACGCCGATATCCTGTACAAGCAGAAGGATTTCTCTGGAACGCACAAACTCAGCCACCGTCACCGTTCCGATTATATGTCCCAGGTTGTTGATGGCCTCCACCATGGAGCGGTCAATGGGGTTTTCGTCCATGTCGGAAACAAAGGTCCCGTCTATCTTGAGGTAGTCCACCGGCAGGGTCTTCAGGTAATTAAAGGAGGAAAAACCCGAACCGAAATCGTCAAGCGAGAAGGAGTAGCCCTTGTTCCGCATCTCCTTGATGAAATTATTGGTAACCTGCATATTGGAAATAGCTGCCGTCTCGGTAACCTCAAAACAGAGGTACTGAGCCGGCACGCCGGAGGTGGAAACCAGGTCCCCGATTGTTTCCAGAAACTGTTCATTGGCCAGGGTTCCGGCGCTTAAATTAATACTGAACATTATGTCCTCGTTCGGGGCTTCGTGCAGAATTGAAGAGATGGCGGAGAGACTTTTTTTGACGACAGCCTTGTCGATGGTAGGCATAAAGTTGTAGCGCTCCGCTGCGGGAATAAAGGCCCCGGGCATTATAAGGTCCCCTTCGGGACTTACAATGCGCAGAAGAATTTCGTTCTTTATGGTCCGGTATTTCCCGTTAAGGGGGACAATGGGCTGATAGTAGAGGACCAGCCGGTCTTCTTCGATGGCGGAATTGAGCTTCGAGATCCAGGTCATTTCATTGCGCCGGTTCTGGAAGATATTGGCGCTTGAATCGTACAGTTTGATTTTGTTGCCTCCCTCTTCTTTGGCAGTAAAGCAGGCATCATCCGCGGCAGCCAGAACTGCTTGAATGTCCTTGGATTCGTTGTCAATCTTTACAAGGCCTATGGAAGAGTTAATGGTAAAGACCTTGTCGTCCCAGACCATCTTGTGGTTTACCAGGCGGCTTAAAAGGCGATCTGAAATCAGTTTTGCCTGGCTGATGGATATATGGGCCAGGATTACACCAAACTCGTCTCCCCCCAGGCGGGCGCAAAAGTCGGATGCCCGAACCATGGATTTAATAATGGATGTTGCCTGGAGCAGCATTTCGTCTCCGGCGCGGTGCCCCAGGGTATCGTTGACCACCTTGAACTGGTCAAGGTCGATATATAAAAGGGCGTGGGTTATGGAGATATCCAGGGTGTTCTGAACCAGGCTGTTCAGTTTGACGGAAAAAGCCTCGCGATTCGACAGACCGGTAAGAATATCGTGACTTGCCTGGTAAGAAATACGGTCGCTCAGATGTTTAACAACCGATGTGTCGTGCAGGACGACGACGCTTCCTTCATTGTCTCCCTGTGGACCGTGAATCATGGAAAAGGAGCCGTCCACATGAATCTTGTCACCGCTGTGGTTTATAAGTATTGTATCCTGGAACCGAAATGGAAGGTCCTCGGGGGGAATTTTTGTCAGGTCGGTAAAGTCAATTCGCCCCGCCCGGGAGTCATATATTTCCAGAACCTCACCCAGAGAATTGCCAATAAGTTCCTCGTTGCCGCGGCCGAGAATCGATGAGGCCACGGGATTAACAAAACGAACATAGCCGTCTGTACCGGTTGCAATTATCCCGTCTTCAATAGACGAGAACATTGCGGAGTACCAGCGCTCCTGCCACTTCAGCTTTCTGTCTACGGCGTATTTATACAGGGCTATATCTATGCTGGTATACAGTTCCTTCTCTTTAAAGGGCTTCAGGATATATCCCAGGGGTTCCACATGCTTGGCCCGCTCAAGGGTCTTTTCGTCGGAATAAGCAGTCAGAAACATTACCGGGATTTCGAAACGATCTTTGATTATCTCTGCGGTGTCAATGCCGTCCATGTCTCCGGAGAGCATTATGTCCATGAGAATTATGTCTGGGGGGGTAGATTCAACGGATTCGATTGCCTGCCGGCCTGTGGCGACAACACCGGTTACCTGATATCCGAAGTTCTCCAGCCTTCGCTGCAGATCGATGGCGATAATCCGTTCATCTTCTACGATAAGTATTTTCTCGCTGCTCATAATCCCTCAAATTACTCAATAACTCAATCTTACTTTCTTACAGTAAAATATGCAAACCCAAATCTATTATAGATTTCATTGGAACTTGACATCACCAGCTCCTATCGTCATGCTTTAGGGTAGGAATATGAGCAGTCTGTTTTTTTCTACACCCTTAAGCCGCGAGGAACTGACCGTTCGTGTCCGTCCACGGGAAAACGACGTGCGGGGTGCCTTCTTTCGGGATACCACCGCTATTATCCATTCAAATCCTTTCCGGCGCCTGAAGCACAAGACCCAGGTCTTTTTTACCCCCCAGAACGACCATATCTGCACACGTATTGAACATGTGCTGCATGTCGCCAGCGTGGCCGCCACAATCTGCCGTTCCCTGAACCTGGATGCCGACATGGCCTGGGCCATCGGGCTTGGTCATGATCTGGGGCACACCCCCTTTGGGCATGTAGGAGAGAAGATCGTGGAAGAGATAATGGCTGCGCCTTTTGCCCACGAGCTCTACTCCCTCAGGGTGGTGGACAAGCTGATCAACCACGGCCGGGGCCTCAATCTAACATACGCAGTACGGGACGGGATTGTTAATCACTGCGGCGAACAGTTTGAGCAGGCCATTGTACCGGATTTTGATCTAAAGGATCTGTCAGCCATCAATGCCCGCAATCGTTACCCCGCAACATGGGAGGGCTGCGTTGTACGGATGTCCGATAAAATCGCCTATCTGGGACGTGATTTTGAGGATGCGGTAAAACTGAGAATTCTTTCCCGCAACAGCCTGCCCATGGATGTGATAAACCTTCTGGGAAGTTCTAACGGAGAGATTATTGATTCCCTGGTGAACGACATAATCCAGTCGTCCCTTAAAACCGGAACCATAGGTTTTTCCAGACCGGTATACGAGGCCCTGATAAGCTTCAAGAATTTTAATTATTCGCATATATATCGGCATGAACTTTTGTCGGAGTATCATACTTATTTCCGGCGTATTCTTTTTACCCTGTTTACCTACCTGACGGAGCTTCATACCCGCTTCGGCACCGAGTATCATCGGTATCCTGACGAAGGTAACACTCTGGCTGCCCGTTTTGGGGAGTATCTGTCCAAGATGAAGGAGCTGTACACTAGCGAAGGAGCCTCCTCCAGTACCATGGCAATAGACTATATTGCCGGAATGACCGATGATTTTGCCCTGGATGCGGTGTCCGAGATTATGGTACCCAAGCACTTTGAGTCGAAGTTTGACACTCTTCTTTTTGAAAGAAGAAGAGAATTTGACAAGCCCGGCCGGGATTAGTACCTTATAACTGCTAAACCATCGCAGCTGATAAACTCGCGCTTTTTTAAATGTATAGAGGAGTTTTCCAAGTGATGTATCAGGAGAAAATAGGCGAATCTCTTCTGCGTATGGAAGAAATCTATCCTCATCAGATAGAAAATATTCTTCTGCGTCAGCAATGCGGCGACAAACGCCGTTTTGGAGAGATCGCGGTAGACCTTCGATACATAGACAGCAAAACACTTGAATCTTGTCTGTCCGCCTCCAGTCTTGCCCTGTGGACGAAACAGGAGAATCGGCAGAGGCAGACTTCTTCCGCCTCGGGCAGCTCAGCTGCAGTTTCCGATGAATCCTGAAAGTCTGTACTGGCAGTTTAATTAGTCCGTATCTGTGCTGGAACTCCTGCTAAACGCAGTTTCTCTGCGATACCTTCAAGTACCTCCGCCGGATAAGGATCTACTTCTGCCCAGGAACTATCCAGGGTCCGCTGGTTTCTGTATCCCGACAGCAGATACGAATCGGCACCTCGAACCTCGGGGATTATCATGTCAAAATCCTCTTCAGCCACAATACCCGGTACTATAGTGGTACGCAGCTGATGGGGAATACCGTTTCCGATCAGAATCTTCAGACTTTCCCGTATCTTGCGGACGATCTGTTCAGCAGCCGTCCCTGACGGCAGTACCCGGCTATAGTTAGAAAAGGATGTCTTTATGTCCATAGCTACAAAATCGGGCCGCAGTTGTTCCAGCTTAGCGGGAAAACTGCCGTTGGTATCGATTTTTATTTCCAGGCCAAGGTCTCTGATTGCTCCGGTCAGCACTCCGATGTCGGGGTGCAGCAAAGGTTCGCCGCCGGTAATTACCACCCCTCCCAGCACCGGACGCCGTTTTTCCAGAAAACGCAGGATATCCTCCATGCTGAGAAAATCCTCCGGGACCGGACCGCTGACAAGTTCAGGATTATGACAATAGGGGCAGTAGAAATTACAGCCCGCTGTAAAGAGTACCGCCGCCACCTTACCGGGGTAATCAATCAGGGAAGTCTTGATCAGTCCCAGACGGGTAATCAACTCACCGCCCGTTCTTTGGTGAAGGTTTTTACAAGATCCTGCAGATTCGCGCTGCGGAAAAGTTCGTTCCCGCTGGAATCACGGAAGATTACCGTAGGAGTAGCACAGACAGCGAGTTCTCCCGCCATCTCAAAACCTTCGTCCATATCTACGTTAATCTCGCTGCCCGTAAATCCGAGTTCCGCGAGATAGGCCTTAACAGGGGGGCAGTTTGGGCAGGTGCTGCGGTAAAAATACTGATACGCAGCGATATCCGTGAGTTTTCTGTCTTCACTGTTTTGTGCCCGCTTTTTGCCGAGTTCCCGGATATCACTGCTTTTTTCAGTATTCAGGTGAGATTCCTCCGGGACCTCAAAGGTGCGACGGTGCTTATATTCCTCCCGCTTGCCGCGGTTCCAGTTCTTGACTGCGCGGTAGTATCCTACGATCCGGGTGTAGACTTCGGTCTGACGGCCTCGTACCTTTTCCGCCTCCTGCTTCAGTTTATCGATTTCCATATTTATCTGTTCAAGGGTCATGGTGTCTTCAATTATTTCTTTCATTTTTCGTCTTCCTCTTCTGTTTTTATGCGCTTTGTGATTGAAGTTCTTCTTTACGTGCTTCCAGACGTTTGATCTCCTCTTTAAGCCGTGCCCGTTCTTCTTCCCGGCAGCGGGGGCATTCGAAATGTTCCCCGGAGATGTAGCCGTGAACAGGACAAATCGAGAAGGTGGGTGTTACGGTAAAATAGGGAAGGTGATAGTTCGAGGCAATGCTTTTTACAAGGTTCTTGCAGGCCTCTGTATCGTCGATGGCCTCTCCGACAAGTCCATGAAACACAGTACCCCCGGTGTAGCGGGTCTGAAGCGCGTCCTGGTGGTCAAGGGCCTCAAAGATATCCTCGGTATACTCCACCGGCAGCTGGGTGGAGTTGGTGTAGTAAACCTCTTCCTCTCCGCCGGTAATAATGTCGGGGTAGTGCTCCTTGTCGTGTTTCGCCAGACGGTAGCTGGTGCTTTCTGCCGGAGTCGCTTCCAGGTTAAAAAGATCACCGGTTCGTTCCTGATAGTCTGCCAGGCGGTCACGCATGTAGTCCAGCACTTCAAGGGCGAACTGTTTACCCTCGGGAAGGGTTATATCCGCGCCTAAAAAGTTTAGCAGACATTCATTCATACCGCAGATGCCGATGGTGGAAAAATGATTATTCAAATGCTGCAGGTAGCGACGGGTATAGGGGAACAGGCCGTTCTCCATTAAGCGGTTAATAACCTTCCTCTTTATTGTCAAAGACTCAGCAGCCATGTCCATCATCCGTGCCAGACGGCGGAAAAACTCTCCCTTGTTCTTTGAGAGGTATCCAATCCGCGGCAGATTGATGGTCACAACCCCGATGGAACCGGTAAACTCGTCGGAGCCGAAGAGACCGCCTCCCCGTTTTCTGAGTTCTCTCTTGTCAAGCTGCAGCCTGCAGCACATGGAACGTACATCAGCAGGGTCAAGGTCGGAGTTGATAAAGTTCTGAAAATAGGGCGTACCGTATTTTGCAGTCATATCGAATAGCAGATCAGCGTTGGGACTGTCCCATTGGAATTCCCGGGTTATGTTATACGTAGGAATAGGGTACTGAAATCCCCGTCCGTTGGCATCCCCGGCAAGCATGAGTTCAATAAAAACCTTGTTGATCAGGTTCATCTCTTCCTGGCAGTCTCCGTAGGAAAAATCTGCCTCTTTACCGCCGACAATGGCGGGCTTGTCTGCGAGGTCCGGCGGAATTGTCCAGTCCAGGGTTATGTTGGTAAAGGGTGCCTGGCTTCCCCAGCGGGAAGGGGTGTTGACGCCGAAAATGAAACTCTGAATCGCCTGTTTGACGTCATCCTCGCACAGGGAGTCTATCTTTACGAAGGGGGCCAGGTAGGTATCGAAACTGGAAAGTGCCTGGGCCCCCGCCCATTCGTTCTGCATGATACCGAGAAAATTAACCACCTGCTGGATCAGGGTGGACAGGTGCTTTGCCGGTGTGGAGGTAATCTTGTCGGGGACTCCTCCCAGCCCCTCCTGGATAAGCTGACGCAGGGACCAGCCGGCACAGTAGCCGGAAAACATGGAAAGGTCATGGATATGAAAATCTGCTTTGCGGTGAGCGTCGGCAATCTCGTCAGGATAGATATTCTTGAGCCAGTAGTTGGCGGTAATGGTGCCGGAATTGTGGAGAATCAGTCCGCCCAGGGAGAAGTTAACATTGGCGTTCTCATTTACCCTCCAGTCGGACTGGCTTAAATAGCCGTCCATGGTGGAGTTTATATCCACCATCAGTTTCTTTGTGTCCCGCATTACTTCGTGCCGGGCCCGGTAAATAATGTACTTTTTGGCGATGTCGCTTTCTCCGGACTCGATAAGCACACTCTCCACGGTGTCCTGAATCTCTTCCACCGCGGGGGCTGAGTTCGGATGCCGGGTACTCATAAAATCGATAAGGCGCTTTTCCACCTTGGATGTGAGGACCTCAACTAAGGGCATATCTTCCTTGTCCCTGGCGGCCTGAATGGCCCGGCTGACTGCCGATGCTATGCGCCAGCGGTCATACTGCTCAATGTTTCCATCCCGTTTGACGACCTGTCGCACGGGATGGCCCTCTGAGCTTGTGTGATGCTCTTTCAAAAAATCTTTCCAGTTGTTTTCGGACATAAAAAACGTTCCCCTCCCAGTTTTAACTGCGTTGTTTTTTAATGTTTTTTGTTAACGGGTGAGTTTTTCTATTTCATTTAGAAACTCGCCCACATTGTCAAACATACGGTACACCGATGCAAAACGAACATAAGCGACCCCGTCAAGTTCATATAACTTTTTCAGTACCATTTCGCCGATCTCCTCAGCACGGATCTCACGGCTGTTTTTTGACACCAGGGCTGCCTCGTCTTCGATTGCATGCAGCAGCTCCTCGATCTCCTTCTGGGAGACCGGCCGCTTCTGTAATGAACGCTGGATCCCCTGCTCGATCTTGTCGATGCTGAAGGGTTCCCGCCGGCCGTCCCGCTTAATTACCATCAGGGGCTTTTCCTCTATACGCTCGTAGGAGGTAAAACGGTAACCGCAGGCAAGACACTCCCGGCGTCGGCGGATAGAGGTACCGCTGGCGTTTTGCCGGGATTCAATAACCCGGTCTTCCAATTCATGACAATGGGGACAGCGCATACTCTACTACCACAACCCTGGAAATCAGTTATTTCCATACAGGACCGCCATATATGCTAACAACATATATAGCGCACATACTCGAATACAGAAGATAATAGCACACTATATGTCGCGGTTCAATGGTTAATGTACAGAAAGATCAGTAATTATTTACCTTTCCTTTACGGTTGTTCAGTGGGAAGAAGATCGATCTCCGGAAAGGGGTTATCCCACTGCCAGCCTGTTTTTCCAGTTGTACGAAAACGTTCAAGACGCCGAATACTGAGCTCTGCAAAAACAGGGTCGATATCCACGGTGCAGCAGGGAAGCTTCAGCCTTTCGGCGGCCAGCAGTGTTGTTCCCGAATGGCTGAAAAGATCGGCGACAACGGATTTTCCCGGAGGCGGAGAGGTCTTGAGTATGCGCTCAGCCGAGGCAAGGGGTTTTTGGGCGTAGGCTCCGGGTACGTTTTCCTCCATCCTGTAGAAAACCTGCTGCATATCCACCCAGACATTTCCTGGACGAATGCAGTCGCTTCTGCTGCGTTCCATGTTTTCAAGTTTACGGCCGCCCACGGTTTTATAGTAGCCTTTCAGTATCTTGGGAATATCCGTGTAGACGACGGTAAACCCGGGTTTGCCTTTAACATAATAAAGAAGCTCCTGCCGCAGGCTCATCCAGTTCTGCTGGGTTCCGTATCCCCGCTGGTTCCGCATCGTAATAAAACATCGGGATTTCAGTTCCTTGTATTCCCGCAGCAGGAGCATAATATCCGGCAGGGGCTGAAATCCGTCATTCTGGTCTGCCCCGATCCAGAGGTAGAAATGCGCATCAGTGTCCAGAAGGGGCAGACTGGTATCAAGCCAGCGGCGTGAAAAATCGATATAATCCGCCACTGTTTTCCGGGAGAGGGCCTCTGACGGACGTTTTCCAAGTGCAATGTTGTAGGGCGGATCGTTCAGCATGGTCCCGATTCTGCGATCCTCGAACAGGCTGCAAATAAAGCGGGAATCCCCGGCGTCCCCGAGGCCTACCCGGTGAAACCCCTCCGGATCACGCCATATCTCACCTTTCTTTAACCTGCAGAGGGGAAGGATCTGCTGTCTTAATTCATTGTTTGTGTCCAGCCGGGGTAGTTTTTCCATGATCCCATGGTACAGGACAAAACCGGAGTATGACCAGAGTGATCAGTCGGAACGGGATGAATAGAGGCTGATGTCCTTATAGCCGGAGACGAAACCCAGGGAGATAAGGGTGTCTTTCAGTTCAGAAGAATGAACCGGAACACCATTGATGCTGCTGACGACAATCTTCCCCGGGCAGAACGGCAATCTTCGCAGGAAATCAAAAAGCTGCTTACCATACTCAGACAAATTGCTCGTATCAGAAACCTCCAGCTGCCCGGATTTCTGTGCGTAGACAAGAACAGCCTGGCCTTTCTGGTAAACCGCCCAGCGGTCTCCCCGTCGGGAGGGGATGCGTTCTTTCAGTGCATCCAGGGATACACCTGCAGGTGATGCGGGATCGTTCACATGCAGAATCACCGGTTTTTCCGGGCTGCGGAGAAGTTCAGCGAAGCGGGGACAATAATCGGGCAGAGTAAACTGAATTCCCGGTACCTCTGCAACGAAAGTACCGCTGATTACTTCTCCGGAGAACTCCATCAGCCTCAGAGCCGCAAAAATGTCCTTCCAGCGGAAGGGATGCTCCTCCCGGTGCAGCCCTTCACGAAAAAGAACCGGATAACGATTAAAGAGAATGCGTACGGTATCCTTGGAACTTTCGAGTTTCTCTATTTCGTCCCTCTCTGTCTCTGCCCGTGGTATCGAAAACCAGTTGCCTTTTAAGGGCAGTCGGGAACGCCAGCGGGAGTATGCGGCCCGTCCGCCCCCGTCCTGGTCCGGCATGCGGGGCGAACGGAATCCGGATTTTGCTGCGCTGATAAGTGTGCTCCAGCTGTCGCAGCTGATTCTCCCATCCCATACCTCCCGCCAGAGGCGCTGGACCGTCTCCTGTGGTGAGTTGCCCGCTCTTTCGGCAATCTCCCAGAAAGTGAAACCGCCCGCCCGGGGAAGAAGCGGCTGCACGTCGGATGGAACGGAAGGAATCAGATCGGCGTTCTCCCGTTGAAAAAAGGATGCCCGCTTTAAGCGGTCGCCAATCCAGAAGATCTCCCGGTCCTGCAAAATATCGTCCAGCTTCTGCCGGGAGTAATCAGCAACCCGCCTGGGAAATACCGCGTTTTCCCAGAGTTCAGGAGAAAGAGCGAAACCTTCCATGGCAGCGAGTATTTCATCAATACCCTGTTCCGAATCAACACCCTGGTGCAGGGCAAGGAGTTCATAATACCTGCTCAGTGGTACAGTCTTTCCTGCTGAGCTTTTTCCCCGGGCCCTGGAAAAACTCAGCAGGAGCTCATAGGATTCCCGGTGGATAATCTGAGGACCTGTCGCGCTTTGAGTAATATAATCATGCACCAGACTCCCTTCACCTATAACGGCACCTGCACCTTCAGCAATCTCTTCTTCTAAAAGCTCCCGTACCAGCGTCGAGTTAAAAGGGGAGCACCGCAACAATTCTTCGGCGTAACAGGGGCCTTCATAGTAGAACCATGCAAGAAAGATCTCCCGAAAACCCGCTTCTTCAGCCGTATCATTGACAGTATTCGCATAAAGCATGCTGTCCGTCTGTTCAAGAAAAGGATGCAGCTGCGTTTTTCTCTCCCGGTGCACTGCCCAGACAAGGGATTCACCCACCAATTCCCAGGGGGGATTCTTTAACGGGGGATCTTCAAGACCGGCAACAAAGTCCTCAAGTTCCGGGGCCGGTATTATTTGACGCTCCCGTAGTACTTCCTCAAGGTCCGCAGTGCTTTCCGGCCGATATCCGGGGGCCAGGCGCCGCAGCCGTTCTGTGAACTCTTTTACAATCCGGTCGTCTATACGAGGGCGCAAGACTTCTCCTGCTGCGATTCTGGCCGCCCATTCACCCCGGGACTTTACCGGACTGTCCGGGGTATCATCGCTGTAGATCCGGGCATTTATCTGTTCCCAAAAGGAACCGGAACAGAGGGGAGACGGCTTTGAGGTATCGACCTCCACGTACTCAATCGCTCCATCTTTGACGGCCCTGAGCAGCGAGATAAGCAGGGGGATATCGAACAACTCATCCAGACATTCCCTGGATGCTTCCTGTATAAGAGGAAAACGAGGTTTATCAGCTACCGACGCTAACAGTCGCTTTGCCCGCAGCCGGCTGAGCCACAGGGGTGTTCGCTGGCCGTAACCTTCCTTTGCAATCATCAGGCTGCGCGCGGCAGCTTCCCTGAAGCGGGCACCGAAGATGCCGCTTTTAGCGAGGCCCGTCTCAATTAAAGGGATAATTTCAGTGGCTTCACAGCGGAAAAGCAGCCCCCGTTTCAGCGGCTGAGGGGAGACTATAAGAATCGAATCGTTATCCCAGCTGACACTGACAGGGATGTCCCCTTCTTGCAGCAGCTCTTCCAGCGCGAGGGTCAAAGGAGCATTGCAGCGGCCGCCCCACAGGGTATGAATAAAAAGCAGGTATGGAGATTCTGCGCCCCGTACGCCCCGGGTATACTCGGCAACAATCCTGCGGGCATGGGGAGTAATCCCCGGTATTGCCAGCTGTGCAAGCCAGGCAGCAAGATCTTCTGCGGCTTCGTGGCTAAGGTTAAAGCGGGTGGCCATTGAAGAGGGAAGCATTCGGTGAGAGAAATAATCTTCAAGGATTTCACCGGTAATTTTCTGGGCGTCATACTCCTTATATACAGGCTCAGCCCGGTAAAAGGTTGTAGAATTACTGGCCGAGGAGCTATGGCGGACCTCAACTGTACGGGGTGTGATTCCGGTAATGCGCCATTGCTGTGTGCCAAAGGCAAAGACATCTCCGATACGGCGTTCCCAGACAAACTCCTCGTCAAGCTCACCAATCGGAGTTCCCGTGTCCGTCTGCTTAAGGGTATAGTATCCCCGGTCCGGAATGGTACCTCCGGAGGAGAAAAGGGCGGTTCTGCCGGAAGGCAGGACCTCGATTCCATCCTCTGTCAGCCTGATTCTTTTGGGCAGCTGTCTTATGCGAATTCCGCGGTAATATCCGCGCAGCATCTCCACAACCCCGTAATAATCCTCCCGGGAAAGCGTATGATAAGGATAGCTTCTTTTTAAAACTGTATAGATCTCCTCCGGATTGTTCAGACCTGCCAGAGCCTCACCAGTAATAATCTGGGCAAGCACATCCAGGCAGTTTTTCGGAGGCAGAATCCGTTCTATAATCCCGCGTTCAATGCCCCTGGCGAGGCTGACGGCACTTAAAAGATCTCTTCCATGACTGCAGAAGACTTTTCCTTTGCTGACACCGCCGACTGAGTGGCCGGCGCGGCCGATCTTCTGTACAGCCGATGAAAGGGACAGGGGAGTCTGGACAAGGATTATGCGGTCAAGTTCGCCGATGTCTATTCCAAGCTCCAGGGAATTGGTGGCAACAATGCAATGGAGTTTACCAGTCTTAAGGCGCTCCTCTACCAGACCGCGAATTTCCCGGGAGAGGGACCCGTGATGGGCGTACGCAATCGGCTGTTCTTCGTCCCGGTTCAGGAGAAAGGCCATCTTCTCGGCCAGGCGCCGGGAGTTAACGAAAATCAGGCTCGAACCACAGCCCAGGAGTTCCGGTTTCAGCCGGTCCGCCAGGCGTTTCCAGGGCGTATCGTTTCTTTCCCCGCTCTCCTGGAGGGGCGACGGGATTGAATCTATCCTGAGTTCCAGTGCCTTGCGGTCCAGGGATTGCAGAACGTGAATATTCCGTGATGTTCCGTCGTCATTAAATCCGGCTGCAAAGGCGGCGATTTTCTCCGGTTCCGCGAGGGTGGCCGACAGGGCAATTCTCTGAAACTCAGGCCTGCCCTGGCTCAGCACAGCAAGCCGCTCCAGCGCACTGATAAGCTGGGTTCCCCGTTTATTACCGGCCAGTGCGTGGATTTCATCGATAATTACACAGCGAAGGGAGGAAAAAACCGAACGTCCCCGTTGAGTTGCAAGGAGAATGTTCAGGCTTTCAGGAGTGGTTATCAGAATCTCCGGCGGTTTATCCAGCATCCGCCGCCGCCGGTAACTGTCCGTATCCCCGCTGCGGGTCTCAATCCTTATGTGAGGAAAATCAATCCTCTTGTCCCGGGCTAATTGGCGCAGTTCATTCAGGGGCTCTTCCAGGTTGATTCGAACGTCGCGGTTAAGAGCCTTTAAAGGAGATATGTACAGCACCGAGAGTTCACCACTTTTCCAGACCCCCCGGATCAGGGAATCGATTGCCGTTAAAAAGGCCGCCAATGTTTTTCCGGTACCAGTTGGAGAGCTTAATAACAGGTTTTCCTGTTTGAAGGCATGTGGCCAGACCAGTTTCTGTGAGTGTGTGGGGGAGCCAAAACGCTGCGTAAACCATTCGGCTATCAGTGAAGAAAAGTTCTGCAGTGAGGGGTCGGAGAATTGTTTCTTCACGACCTCGTTTTCGCCCGCAGGTCAGAACGGGAAGCAATTATCGTGACCATTTTACATTCTATATATTCCCGCAGGGCCTGGGAATATCCTTCAAGGTGGCTTGCTTTATGCAGAACCCGTCGGAGGTTCCGGTCAGTTATTACCGACAGGGCACCGAACACGACTTCCGGGCGCTCGTTATAAAAGGCGTTCAATTCCGTAAGAATGTTTCGGTCTATCTCCTCCCGGGGCAGAATATCCGCCGGCAGCTTCTCCCACAGAGAGGAAAGCGTATCCGCAGCCTCCTTTTTGTCGGAAAGTCCAATCTGCTTCAGGATATCCGTTTCGCTGTTTTCTTCCTTTTCTGATGGACCATTCGTCCTTTCTGCCTTTTCCGTGTTTGCTGACTGGTTCTGGAATACAGATTTGGCAATCCAGTGAAGAAACCGGAACAAAATGGAACCAAACCAGGAATAACGGCTGTAGATTGAACGGTATATTTCGCTGTAGAGGTTTTCGCGATTAATCTGAAAAATCCTGTCAGTTTGTCCCCAGGGGTACTCCTGCAGACGGCGCACAAAATCGCTCTTGCTTTTTCTTCTGGCTATAAACTCATACAGAGAGGAGCTTCTCAGCAGGGCCGCTGTATCGGGCTGCAGATTAGCGGCGGTCTTCTGGAGCAGTTCCCTGAAAGCCTTGTCACTTGTCATAGCCTCTTCAAAACGGTGGCTTTCCATGAAACTATTCCAGCGAAACTGCAGTTTGTCGCGGATTCCGGAGCACAATCGTGCTCCCCTGGAGTCAAGATACGCCTCTATGTTGTCCCGGTGAATAAGCATGCTTGTGCCGCCAGGGGGAGTAAAACTCAAAGCTTCGGGAATCTCTGCACTGATGCCGACATAGGTTTTACGGAAAGTGTCGAAAATCTTTTTCAGCTCCTCCGGCGGGATCTCGGGAAAGGTGATTTCTGCAGCCTGCAGCAGTTCTTTTGAAGAAACACATAGATTGATTGTATCCCGCAGCAGCTGGGCGAAGTCCTCCGGTGTAACACTGCGCCGCCTCTCTTTCGCAGTCAGCATTTTTTCCAGGACGATCAGACTCTGCAGGAAATCGTAGTCCTCCGGATTGTCATAACTGTACCTGGTCAGTATATATCTGTTATCTGGAGAAACCAGATCCGTAAGAACCTGACGCCGTGCATCGGTAGAGGCAATAACCCTGTCCATAACAAGCCTGGTTGCTTCTTCCCGAAACTCCTTTTCCGTACGGTGCTGTACCCTGGAAAGTTCGTTTTCCAAGAGCTCCCGCGGCCGTCCGATTATAAGGTTTTTATAGCCGGTAATCTTGTCGGAAAAAAAATCTGCATTCTCTCCGGAAAACAAGGAGAAGTGATATCGTAATTTGCGCCAGCAAAGGTGAGGAAGTTCGTCAAGAAAATCCTCGTGAATCAGTATGGGCGGGAGCTTGTTTTTACTGAAAAGAATCTCGATTATCCGGTTGCTCCCGCTGTCCCCCGCTTTTTTGGCTGTTTCGATATCTTCCGGTTGAATATGTTCGGCATCCTCAGGCAGGATGCTGAAAGCGCTGGAAGGAAAAAAGGTAGACATGGGTACTGCGGCCTTTTGAAAGGCTGTATAGGTTTCCTGCAGCTCTCTTGCAATCTCCAGGCGGTTGTTGATATAGCGCTGGTGGATTTCGAATTCAGTTTTACTTATTCGTAAAAAACCTTCTTTCAGCAGTTTCTTTATTATACCGCTGCTGCGGAAATCGATTCCCTGCCGGTTTATCTCTCTGATCGGTACGGTAAAACTGCTGAATCGCCGGAGGACACTGAGAATTACCTTGAATTCGTTTTCTTCGTTGGTATCGGCTCCTATCATCCATAGAAGCCACCTGCTCTGATGTTCAGGAAACAGAAAATTCATCTTAAAAGGAGTATACCCGAGAAGCGGTTGAAGGTACATGCAAAAAACTCTGCTAACCAGGGGTATGCTGCAATAAAAGCCGCAGTAAAGGCAATCTGCTTCAACGGCAGCTTTCCAACACGGAATACCCTGTTCCCATTGAAACCTCGTGCGGCCAGGGCGTCACTTATCTGGGAGGCCTGCTTTACAGTGCGCAGAAGCAGAGGAATAGAAACAGCACGCAGCCGTCTGATGGGACGGTACCACGGTACTCCGCCCCGTGAAACCAGGGCTTCCGTTCCGGTTTTCAAGGCTGTATTAAAGCGGGGTAGAGAACTCAGGGTAATGGATATCATTAAAGCAAAATACGACGCCGGAAAACCGGGAATCCAGCAGGTAAACTGGAAGAAGGTAGCCCGTATTTCCGAGCTGCTGGTGGTCCCTGTATAGAGAAAACCGAGTATAACCCAGGTATAGAGGCGGGCCGAAAGGGGAAGCAAGCCTGCGGAAGCCGATATACCTCCCGCAGCCAGGGAAAAGACAAGCAGCACCAGGACAAACCGGATGGCAGATACGATTTGCCGGAAAGAGTCCCGCTGCGGTGAAAGAAAAACCAATAACATGCTTGAAAGCACAAAGCCCTGAAAAGCCAGTTCTGCACCCGCCGCCTTGTTCACAGCCATGACTGCAGCCAGAAGCATAATAAGCTTCAGCCGGGGGTCGTAACGGTGCAGAAGGGAGTTCCCATGGCGGTAACCCAAGATCATCTCCATGTTGCCTGCTCCAGGGGAATATCCCCCCGGCAGGGGTTACGAACTCCATGTTCTTCCAATTGATCGACTATCTCTGCCGGTTTACCGCTTACGCTTACAGTCCCATTCTTCATCAGGGCAACTCTGTCTCCATGGGCCAGTACTTTTCCAACATCGTGAGTAATTATGCAGATTCCCTGTCCTTCTGCATGAAGTTGCAGCAGAATCGACAGCAAGGACTGGACTCCAGGATAATCGAGTTCCATAAAGGGCTCATCCAGAAGCAGGATCTCCGGTTCCATTGCCAGTACGGATGCAAGGGCCAGGCGTCTGCGTTCGCCGCCGGAAAGGCTCATGGGATGGCGATCGGCCAGCTTTGTGAGTCCGAAAAGCTCCAGGTTGGATTCAACCAGACTCTTTAACTTATCCCCCCGTATTCCAAGGTTTTCCGGTCCAAAGGCAATCTCCGCTGCCACACTGTCTTCGATGATCTGTTCTTCAGGATGCTGAAAAACAAGTCCTATGCGGTACCTGATTTTTCCAGCCGCTTTACCAGGATTTTCCCCGCAATAGAGGACTTCTCCCTCCGTCGGCCGGGCAAGTCCGTTTGCATGGCGCATTAAAAGGGTTTTACCCGCACCGTTCGGACCTGCCAGGAGCAACAGTTCTCCCCGGTGCAGATCCAGATTAACCCGCCGAATGCCCCAGAACCCGTCAGAAAAACGATACCCCACATCTCTGAAACGAAGAATTGGCTGGTCCATCTGCTATTTCTTACTCCTTCACCGAACCGGAAGAAAGTCTGTTTAAGGAGCGGGCCACGAATGCTGCCGCCGTCAGTTTGAGAATATCCCCGGGTAAAAAGGGTAGCAACCCGGTACTCAGTCCACGGACCAGCGAAACGCTCTCTCCTGTTGCAGCAGATACCCGCCACATAAGCCAGGGTACCCCAGTCAGGTAGACTGCGCTTATTCCCGCAGCGGCAGCGGTTATCAGAAGCGAAAGTTTTTTACAATTCTTCCTGCTTATTGCACCGGCTACCAGAGCGCCGACAGGATACCCCAAAAGGTACCCCCCGGTTGGTCCTGCGAAGACCGCCACTCCACCGCCTGCGCTGAAAACAGGTAATCCGATGGCACCAAGCAGCAGATACAGGAGTATGGAAACAGTCCCCCATAGAGGGCCAAGAAAAAGTCCGGCAAGAATCACAAAAAAGTTTGCCATTACAATCGGAACCGGGCCGATAGGCACCCGAATAAAGGTTCCCAGGATAATAAGGGCGGCAAAAACAGCAGCGTGTACAGCCCGCGTCAAGTAAATCTGGTTCATGTTGTCTCCATTGTAGTAATTATTTTCACACGGGCCCCATAATCTTCAGGCCCGGTGCTATTTCAAAGAGCTGCCCATTGCTGTCCGCTGCAACAAGGGAACCATTAAGGGCAAGACCGCATACGGTATAGTCGGCCCCATTAACAGCAATGCTGCCGCCGATGGCGTCGGTCTCGGTATTCCACCGTTTGCGAAGTTCTTCGGGTTTTATCTTTCCAAGGGATGATTCAATCGCCGGTTTAAGTTGGCTAAAAAGATACTTTGGACTGAGGTTTTCCCCGCTGTATCCAGCAACCTCAGCCTGAAGAGAAGTAACAGTCCGGTCCTTAACCCGTGTAAACTCGCGTCTGGACCGTATATTCAACCCGACTCCAATCAATGCGCGATCAGGGGATTCACTGGGGCCGGAAATCTCCAGAAGTATTCCGCCGAGTTTTTTTTCTTTGATGCAAATATCATTGGGCCAGCGAAAGCTGCAGTTAACGGAAAACAGATGTCGTAATGATTCACAAAGGTAAAGTCCTGTATGCAGCACATAAAGCGAACAGTATGCCGCTGGAAGACGGGGTTTAAAAATGGCTGTTACATAGAGTCCGCCTTCGGGGGAGACCCAGGATTTTTTATTTCGTCCCCGGCCGGACCTTTGCCTGCGGGCGACATAAAAATGTATACCTTCCTGCGGTCTGCTTGAACTGTGACAGGCCTCTTCCATGGTTGATTCAACCTCGCCAAGAATATGTACCTGTCGTGAATCGTATTCGGAAGGTGCGGGATAATCAGGCTCGGAGATAAGAAGATATCCTCTTTTCCGGGTCTCAATGGAAAACCCTTCTTCCATAAGTTTGTGTATATGTTTGCGTACCGCCACGCGGGATATTCCCAGTCTTATTCCTGTTTGAGTTCCCGATATCGGCTCATGTGCGCTTCTCAGGATTTCCAAAACCGCTGCTCTGAGTGACCGCTTTACGTTAACCATCTTGAGAATAGTGGTTAACATAAATTACGGTAATATACAAGTGCAAAGAAAACGATCTTTTCAGGCGGAGCCTGTGCTTACAGGTCCTTTTTATCGATCCGGGTGCGAAGTTCGAGCCCGGCAAGAGAGCATACAGTTTTGACTGTCTCTTCGATCTTTTTCAGGGCTTTTACCTCGACAACGCTGCTGCGTACATCGACTTTTACATCCACTACGATAGAAAGCTCCAGTAAACCCCTCTTCAGGAGCATTGCTTTCCCGGGAGTCAGTTTGTCTATAATAAAATAGTAGGATTTACCACGCGCCATGCGTTATAATTACATGAACAGTCGTAAAAATCAATTTACCTGTGTGCACCTCTAAAAACGTGGTAATTTCGCCGTGGTCAAGGAGGAAGATTTTGTAGCGCTCGCATCCTGCACCAAATGATATTTTGGTGCAGGAGAGGTCTGCGGAAAATATTGACGACGCAGGATATGGCAAAAAGAGTAGTTTTTAGAGGTGCCCCTGTGATATAATTACCGAAGAAAACTTGAAATGCGCTATGAAAAGCTGTAGGCTTTAGCCAAAAGGCTTTCTTAGGTAAAGGAGAAAAAAATGAAAAGAGTTATTTTACTGGTGGTTTCGTTAATCCTTATCGGACTGGTCGTTTCCTGTTCGTCCTCGCCGGAACCAGTATCTGAACCTTCCAGCAAACTGCCCGACTGGGTTCTGGCTCCGCCGGTTGCGGATGACGCATATTACGGTGTTGGAAGCTACAAATCTGCGAATCTTTCTACTGCACGCTCCGCAGCAACCGCCAACGCACGGGCCGAGATTGCCGCCCAGGTCGAAGTACAGGTAGACAGCGCCGTTAAACAGTATGCCCAGGAAGCTGGAGTTGACGGTAATCGTCAGGTCATTGAATTCCTTGAGACCGTAACCAAGCAGGTCGCCTCTGCGACTCTGAACGGATCCAAGGTTGTAGAAACCTTCCGGGACGACGATGGTACAGTTTATGTTATGGTAATGTATGAAAAGAGCGCCCTGCGGGAAGCCGCAGCAAAAGAGCTTTTTGAAAGGAACGAAGACGCTGCTTTTGCCGAATTTAAGGCTGACGAAGCCATGCGATGGCTCGACGCGGAACTGGAAAAATAATTCGTTTCAGATTATACTAGGTACATACTACAAAGACGGTACGATTATGCTCGTACCGTCTTTTTTTCGGAAAAGAAAGAAATGATGATCAGCAAAAGCATTATTCAGTCATCCCTCGCTTCTCTGCTAATGCTTATTCTTATTTCCTGCATCAGCTCCCCCGAAGCGCCTGAACCGGAAAAGAACAGTAATAAAAATACGGACAGGGATTATGCCACCTGGCAGGATTTACGGAAACCCATTGTCGACCAGTATGAACTGCCTCCGGCGGAGGATGTAGTGCCATCCCCGGTACCGGCACCCTCCTGGCTGCCCTCTCGCTTACCCTACTGGGTGTGGCTTCCCGCGGTCGAAAAAGAACCACCCCTTTTTCTGGGGACATCCTTTCCCAGGATCTCCCGGGATAAAGAGCTTGAACAGTGCATTCTGAATGCCGCCAGACAGGCCGCCCGGTATACAGGGATCGCCGCCAGGTTTTCCACCTTCCGGGGTACTTTTCGCGAAGGAACCGGGTACGCCGACGACCTTCGTCTGTACTATAATGAAGAACTTGTTCCTTCCCTGATCGGAGAGGCTCAGATACGCACTCTTCATCAGGACGAAACAGGAAGTTATGCCTTAATCCGCTTTCCTTCGCTTTTGTCTTCATCCGCTGCTAAAAAGAAAACCTTTCCAGTCGATATACAGGCCGGAACAAGGGAACCTGCATGGATTACAACAATTCCTGCACAGGATGATTATTACTATGGACTGGGTGTATCCCGACCCAGGATTCGATTTGCTGATTCCATCGCCGATGCTGATCAGGCGGCATTAGCAGAAATCCTGCTGCAGTTAGTCGCGGAAGTGGATGTAAGCTATAAAGTGAGTACAGGCGAAAATGCAGGCTCCAGCTTTCAGGAGGATGTGTATCAGTATTCGAGTTCCACAGTTCGAGGGTTCCGGATCGCTGCTCGCTGGCGCAGTCCTGACGGGGCCTATTTTTATTCCCTGGCGGTGCTTCCTCGTGAATAGTCTAAAGGGTGAATATATTGAGGGTATGCGCCGATGAGGAAGATAATGATTATCCGAATTGCAGCTCCGGTATCAGCATTGTTGCTGTTTTTTTCCTGCGCAAGCAGCCCGGAAACACCAAAATGGATTGAACGGCATCCGTCTGATGACAAATACTACATAGGTATTGGATTTTCGGATGATTCTGTCCAGTCAGTTGCCGCATCAAAGGCCCGGCAGGAAGCTTTGGCAAACCTGGCTTCGTCGATCTCCACTTCCATTGTTACAGAAACAGAAACTGTTTTTTCCGAAACTGTGGAAGGTGAGGTCCTTCAATCCATGCACCGAAGAATTCGGGAACAGGTCGACCAGACGATAGAGGGAGCTGAAGTTGTCGACAGCTTCTATTCACTACGGCACGGCTACTGGATATACCTAAGGATATCAAAAAGACAGCTGGAACACCAAAAGCGGGAGCTTCAGCAGAGAATTGAGGAACTGCTTCTACCTGTATACCACGGCGAAACCGGCTCTACAGCGGAAGCTCTCTCCCTGTTGCAGAAGGGACATGAATTACTGCTGGATTCTCCTTTTTTTACTTCTCTTTCAGGTGAAATGGGAGAAGCCAGGGGTAATTTGCTGGACCTGATCGAGGGAAAAACCGCCTCCCGGCTGTCAAGTCTCAGAATATCGGTTTCTCCTGACACCATTGAGGGAACAGCTGGAGAAAGTGCAGAAGCCGTAATCACTGTACAGGGAGACGTACCTGCAGGACGGTTGCCGGTGATTTTACGATTTGGGGATGAAGTTCTCACGAGCGGCAGCACCAATGATGAGGGAAACTACACCATGAAAATCGATCTTTCCAGGATTCCTCTGGGAAGGACAACCCTGTCCGCTGGCCTTCGGCCCGAGTCTTTGAACATACGGCAGGAGGACTATTTTCTGAACCTGAGGATCCCGGAAGCCGATTTTCCTGTAAATGTGAAGCCCCTGCCTTTGGTTTTTTCCTTTGAATATGATGATACGATCAATGTCCCGGGCATAAAGGATATGGCATCAGCCCTCTTTTTCAGTTCCGGTCTTCCGTTTTCGCTGGCAGAACAGACCGATACTTCAGAATACCTCCTCAGATGCAAACTGATAGTTGAGGATTTCCCCCGCTACAGGGATAACAGCCTGGAGATTTCCCAAGCCCGTTTAATAATTCAGGTAGAGTCCGGGGATCAGATTCTTCATACATACGAGAGCGGTACAATGAAGGACGGAGGACTGACGATCGATCAGGCCCACGAGCGGGCAGTTAAAAAGCTTTTTCAAAAGCTGAAAAGCGAACAGGCATACCTGCCGGGCTTGATTTCCGCACTGCCGATCAGGGTGTCACGATAAAGTGCCTTCCGGCTTTCGGTACTTGAAAAAATCATGTCCATTCGATAGCTTTGGATACCTATTCAAGCTACCGGAGGGTTCATGGCAGAACTAGGATTTCCTTTACAGAACGAGGCCCTGTGGGCGCTGTTACTGTTTATCAATTTTTTCACCATTATCGTCCTGTACCGCGTAATGGGAAAAACCGGGCTCTATATCTGGATACCCATCTCTGTAATTATTGCCAATATCCAGGTCCTGAAGACGGTGAATATTTTCGGTTTTACCGCGACCCTGGGCAACATTGTATACGCAACATCCTTTCTTGTTACGGATATTCTTTCCGAAAACTATGGGAAAAACGAGGCGAAAAAGGCGGTTTGGGTAGGTTTCTTTGCAATTTTCGTAATGACTCTTTTTATGAATATTGCTATCTGGTTTGTCCCGGCACCGTCGGATTTTGCCCAGGAGGCACTCTCTTCAATCTTCCTGATCATGCCTCGAATAGCCGGAGCAAGCCTTGCGGCATATATTCTTTCCCAGCGCCACGATGTCTGGGCCTACAGTTTCTGGCGCAACCGTTTTCCGGAAGACAGACAGATATGGATCCGTAACAATCTGAGTACAATGGTCAGTCAGCTGATCGATTCGATTGTCTTTGTACTCATTGCCTTCTGGGGCTTATATGAAATGCGGGTGCTCATGGATATTCTGATTACAACTTACGTTATCAAATGGCTGGTCGCCGTCGCCGATACGCCCTTTATCTACTGGGCAAAGCGGATACGGGAGAAGTATCTGTAAAACAACAGCCCGGCGAAAAGCCGGGCCGGTAATTTAGAACTCGTTGACCTCGGCATCGTAATCCACGTCCGGAACACTGAAACCATTAAGCCTCAGAAAGTCTTCCCGGTAGCCGTCCATATCGCCGATTTCTTCAATATTTCCGGAATCAACCTGTTCCCAGAGTGTTGTTACCTCGTTCTGCACATCAGGGCGCATCTCCCAGTCGTCGACCCGGATTCGGCCCTCATCATCCACCGGTACTTCTCCTGTAGAATAGAGCTTTTCTGTAAAAAGACGATACATTTGCTCGATGCAGCCTTCGTGAATGCCCTTTTGTTTCATAACCTTGTAGAGAATCGACATGTAGAGGGGTACAACCGGAATAACTGCGCTGGCCCGGGTTACCAGGGCCTTATTTACAGAGACAAAGGCCTTTCCCTTAAGATGGGAGAGCAGGTCGCTTATCTCTGACGCGGTCTTTTCCAGGTGCTCCTTGGCTTTACCGATTGTTCCCTCACGGTACACAGCATAGGTAACCTCCGGGCCGATATAGGAGTAAGCAACACTCATTGCCCCTTCGGAGAGTACTTCTGCATCCTTAAGGGCAGAGATCCAGAGCTTCCAGTCTTCTCCTCCCATTACCTTTACCGTGGCTTCAAGTTCATCCTGTGCTGCAGGCTCGATTGAAGCCTGGCTGACCTCGCCGGTCATGGCGTTAACCGACTTCGCAGAGTAGGTTTCTTTCAGGGGTTTTAATACTGAACGATACATTTCTCCAGTGTCGGGATCTACCCGCACAGGGGAGGCAAGGCTGTAAACCACCAGATCGATGGTACCGTACTTCTCTTTTACTAAATCAATGACCTTCTTCTTAACTTCGTGAGAAAAAGCATCGCCGTTGATGCTGTCCGCCTTCAGTCCTGCTTCCCGTGCTGCATCTTCTAAAGACCTGTTGTTGTAGTATCCCGGGGTGCCGGGACGCGTATCGGTGCCCTCTTTTTCAAAAAAGACGCCGATTGTGTCACTGCCGGAACCAAAGGCCAGGGAAATCCGCGATGCCAGGCCGTAACCTGTGGAAGACCCGACGACCAGGGCTGTCCTGGGGCCGTCAAATTTCCCTTTGCTCTTGATATACTCTATCTGGTTCAGGGTCTCCTGCTTACAGCCCGCAGGATGGGCATTCATGCAGATACTGTTACGGATCTTCGGAGTAATAATCATGCTTTGTCTCCCACCAGACAGAGCCAGGAGGCCTCACAGGCGAGTTCTTCTCCAACATAGCACTTTCCGCTCTGTTTAAGCATACGCGCCGAGATACGGTCGTTGGTGATCTCCATACGAATAGTCTCATTCGGACGTACCTGGCGGCGGAACTTGGCTTTTTCAATAGCCGCGAGAAAAAAGAGAGCGTCATCCCCGAGGCTTCCAAGCTGACGGACACCGGCGCCGCCGCACTGGGCCATTGTTTCGACAAGAATTACGCCGGGGACAACCGGATACTCGGGAAAATGGCCGGGAAAAAAGAACTCTTCCGGTGTGTAGGTCCGTGTTCCTGTTATCTTCTCTTCCGTAACCTCAGTCAGTTCATCAACAAACAGAAAAGGCTTTCTGTGAGGTAACAGTTCAGTTATTTCTTTCATTATCTACTCCTGGTATTTGGTGAATATTACACTTCCGTTATGCCCGCCGAAACCGAGATTATCGGACATAACCGCGTTCAGCCTGGCACTGCGGCCTGTGTGGGGTATATAGTCCAGGTCACAGGCTTCATCGGGATTATCAAGATTAATGGTAGGAGGTATAAAGCCGTCCCGCAAGGCGAGTATACTGATAATAGCTTCCATTCCTCCGGCTCCGCCGATCATGTGGGCGGTCATTGATTTGGTTGAGGAGATCGGCATTTTATAGGCATAATCGCCAAAGGCCTTCTTGATGGCAATGGTTTCCAGAGGATCATTGGTTGGAGTCGACGTACCATGGGCGTTCAGATAATCAATCTGCGAAGGTTCCATCCCAGCGTCCTTTAGAGCCAGACGCATGGAGCGGGCGGGACCCTCTCCTGTCGCGTCGGGACTCGTCAGGTGAAAGGCGTCGCAGCTGATGCCGTAACCGGCTACCTCTGCATAGATGGCAGCTCCCCGTTTTAGGGCATGCTCAAGTTCTTCCAGGACGAGGATACCCGCACCTTCACCCATAACAAAACCGTCCCGGTCCTTGTCGAAAGGACGGCTGGAAGCGGTGGGATTATCGTTGAATTGCGTGGAAAGAGCTGTAATTCGCAGGAAACCGGCAATACCAAAGGGAGTAATGGCTGCTTCCATGCCTCCGGTTACGATCACATCGCTCTGACCGATTCTGATAGAGTTTAAGGCTGCTCCTATGGCATCGGTCCCGGAAGTGCAGGCCGTTACGATACAGTAACAGGGACCATAAAATCCGTACTTGATTGCCACATTTGCCGGGCCTTCGTTGCTGATCATTTTAGGGATTGTCATGGGAGCGATTCCCTTGGGACCCTTGGCTGCCAGGTTGCGTATGCCCTCTTCGGTTACTTCGTAACCGCCGATGCCGTTTCCAAGAATAACTCCAACCCGTTCGGAATCGACGCATTCTTTGTCCAGTCCGGCATCTTCCAGGGCCTGAGCTGCTCCGGCCACTGCAAATTGACTGAAACGGGCCAGTTTACGGGCTTCTTTTTTATCCATCCAGTTAGCGGAATCGAAGTCTTTGACTTCTCCTGCAACGGTGCAGGCGTAATCGGTGGTATCGAACAGAGTAATGGGTGCAATTCCGCTTTTCCCGGCCCTGATCGCCTGCCATGTATCTTCTATGTTATGTGCCAGGGCGTTTACTGTCCCCATGCCGGTCACAACGACTCGTCGGCGTTCCATACGTTTCTCCCTTCTGTATTTTTAACCGCTACATTACCAGGCCGCCGTCAACCCTTATAACCTGGCCGGTTATGTAGGATGAAAGATCACAAGCCAGATAGAGAACGGTATTGGCGATGTCCTCAGGGCTGCCCATTCTGCCCAGGGGAATAGCCCTGGCATATTCTGCCTTTACATCCTCGGTCAGCTTATCGGTCATGGCGGTTTCTATAAACCCCGGGGCAACGGCATTGACGCGTACGTTTCTCTTGGCTGTCTCTTTTGCAAGGCTTTTGGTAAAACCGATAAGGCCTGCCTTGGAGGCGGAGTAGTTGGTCTGCCCGGCATTGCCCATCTGCCCGACCACCGAGGCCATATTGATAATGCTGCCGGATTTCTGCTTCATGGCCATGAAAGCCGATACTTCCCGTGCTACCAGGAAAGAACCGGTCAGGTTGACCTTAAGTACCGATTCCCACTGGTCCAGGGACATGCGAAAGACCATTCCGTCCCGGGTAATACCGGCGTTGTTTACAAGAATATCAAGTTTGCCGTCGGCGGTAATCTCCTTGATAAGAGCTTTTACCTCTTCCTCGTCGGTAATATTTGCCTTGTGAAAGCTTACCGTTGCGTCTCCCCTGGCGGCGGCATCCATTTCTGCCTTAAAGGGTCCTTCAGCAAGGTCGCAGTAGTGCACTGAGGCTCCTTCGGCCAGAAACTTCATAATTATCTCTTTACCAATTCCCTGGGCACCGCCGGTAACCAGAGCTTTTTTTCCTTCCAGTAGCATGTTGTCCTCCTAAGAACTGTAAGTGTTCCTGATAGTATTAATTTCGTCCAGAGTTCCCGCGTTCAGGCAGGGAACATCACTGTTTATCTTTTTCCAGAGTCCGGAAAGCACTTTTCCCGGTCCGGCTTCGATACAGATTTCTGTTTTCAGCGCCAGAATTGTTTCCTCTTCCGCAGTCCAGCGTACCGGAGAAATAACCTGTGCCAGGCATAATTCCCTGGCATCTTCTCCGCTGGTGACAAGCTTACCCGATACATTGGAAATAAGCCGGATCGCAGGATCCTTAAAGTTCAGGGTCCTCACAACCTCGGCGAACTCACTGCGAGCATCCCGCATAAGCGGTGTATGAAAGGGCGCTGAGACCTTCAAGGGTATCCAGCGTTTGGCACCGTTCCCGGTAAAATATTCCTTTCCTTGAACAAGTGCCGTATGGGTTCCGCCCACGACCGTCTGGTCGGGGCTGTTGAAATTAGCAGCATACAACTCAAGATCCGAATTTGCACACAGCTCCTGTACCCTGTCGGGAGAGAGGCCCATAACAGCTGCCATTCCCGGTCCGTTTTCTCCAGCGGAGAGCTTCTCAGCAGCAGCTGCCATGATAGCTCCTCTTTTCTTAACCAGAGGAAAAACCTCCTCCAGGTTCAGTACTTCCGCTGCAGCCAGAGCAGAGAACTCTCCCAAACTGAAACCTGCAGCAGCATCAGGTCTGATCCCGGCCTCCTTCAGCAGAAGCAGCACAGCCAGGTTTACCGCAGTTATGCCAACCTGGGTGTTTTCCGTCTTTTTAAGCTCTTCCTCGCTGGATTCAAAGAGCAGTTCAGGAATATCCATTCCCGTCCATTCCGATGCATCGGCAAAGAGTTTCTTTACCACGGAAGAGGATTCCCATAAATCCCTTCCCATGCCGGGGTATTGAGCTCCCTGGCCGGGAAATAAAAAACAGTTCAGCAGTATATCTGATTTCATTGAGTGAGACCTTACCATGCCCTGATTTTGTCGGTCAAGAACCGACAGAAACTACACAGGGTCATATCAAAGACGAATCAGCTGCCCGCCGTAGGTAAGCCCCGAACCAAATCCGAGAGTAAGAACAATATCTCCGGTTTTAAGCTGTCGGTTCTGCCATAAATCGTTGAGGGCTATTGGAATGGATGCAGCCGAGGTGTTGGCGTATTCTTCTATGTTCAGGTAGAATTTTTCCAAAGGGATTCCGGCACGTTTTGCCGCGGCCTTGATGATTCTGACATTTGCCTGGTGGGGAACAATGTATTTTATCTCATCTATGGAGATCCCCGCCTCGGACGGCAGGAATTGAAAAAGTTCCGTGTTAACCTGCACAGCGAAATTATACACCCGGCGGCCGTCCATGGAAATATAGAGGTCTTCTTCCGGGATACTCTGTCCGCGTATCGGGTTCTTTGTGCCCCCCGCCCGCACTATTAATGCTTCGGCGCCGCTGCCGTCAGAACGCAGCCGTGATGCCAGAAAACCCCTGTCATCCTCGCAGACGCTCAGTAGAACCGCACCTGCTCCGTCGCCGAAGAGTACGCAGGTAGAGCGATCCTTCCAGTTTATCAGGCTGGAAAGCTTCTCCGCACCTATTACCAGAACGTTACGGGCGACACCGGAACTGATTAATCCCCGTCCGCACTCCAGGGCATATACAAAACCGGTACATGCGGCCCCCAGATCAAAAGCACCGCTGCGGGTCGCTCCGATATTATGCTGTACAATACTTGCAGTGGCAGGGAAGCCGATATAGTCGGGGGTACTGGTCGAAACAATAATCATATCCAGTTCATCAGCACATATATCACTATTGGACAATGCCTGCATGGCCGCTGCGGTCGCCATTTCAGAGGTTGTTTCATTCTCAGCCAGGTGGCGTGAACCGATTCCCGTATGGCTTCGGATCCATTCATCGGAGGTATCTATCATCAGGGCAAGGTCGTTGTTGGTAACTCTTTTGGGCGGCAGGTATGCTCCCACCGAACAAATAGTCGCGTTCATCCATCCTCCTGTTGTCGGTTCTTGGCCGACTGAATACGTGTGTACTCAGTATTCGAAGGGAAAGTCAAGGCGTGTTTACCGTAATCCTCACGCTAAATATCAAATATGTCCATAAAATTAGCGATTGCCGGCCGAAAATCATCCCGTAAGTGTGTTGTCGGCCCTCGACGCACAGGTGTAGAATGAGTATACTCGGTTGACTTAAAGACGGCCGCTGGCCGACAAACGCTGCACGAGGAGGCGACCCTTTGGCACCCCAAACTGCAATACCAGTATTACATGATTATTCAAGGATTGGAATCGTTAACCGCGGTGAAGCTGCACTGCGGTTTATACGGGGAGTTATTGAGTATAACTCCCGTTTTGGTACCGACTTAAAAACAGTAGCTATTTATACCGCAAAAGAAGAGCAGGCCCCTTTTGTTAAAAACGCTGACTACTGGGTCTGTTTTGAGGATCTGTCCGGCTACCCCGGAACAGCGAGTTCTCCCTATCTGGACCACACCCTGATTTTGCAGGCCCTGAAAGAGAGCAGATGCGATGCCCTGTGGGTAGGGTGGGGTTTTGTCTCCGAGGACGCGGTATTCACCGCTGCCGTAGAGAAAGCGGGATACACTTTTCTGGGACCAGGAAGTAACGCCATGGCTCTTTTGGGTGATAAAATTGCTGCGAAGGAGCTGGCAGATAAGGCGAAGGTGCCGATTCTGCCGTGGAGCCGCGGCCCGGTATCCAGCATCGACGAGGCCCGCAGGGTGGCGGAGAAGATAGGGTATCCGGTTATCGTTAAAGCCTCCAATGCCGGAGGCGGGCGGGGCATACGTTTTGTGTTAAGCCCCGGGGAACTCGAGACACAGTATAACTCCGCAGTGGAAGAAACCCTGCGGGTTACCGGAACCAGGACAGTCTTTATCGAACATCTGGTGCAGCGCGGCAGGCACCTTGAGGTTCAGGTCCTGGCGGACAGACACGGAATCGTAAATACCTTTGGAGTCCGGGACTGCTCCCTGCAGCGGAGAAATCAGAAAATAATCGAAGAGACCCCGCCGGCAGGGCTTTCATCAGAAACAATAGCAGAGATGGAGGCCTCGGCGGCGAGGCTTATTAAAGCGGCTTCCTATGAGAGTGCGGGTACGGTCGAGTATCTTTACGACTTAGATTCCGATAAGTTCTATTTTATGGAGGTCAATACCCGGCTTCAGGTTGAACACCCCATTACTGAAGAGTTGTATGGAATTGACCTTGTTACCGGCCAAATAGAGGTGGCCTTTGGCAGGAAGGTTGATCTGACCTCCGCCGTACCCCGCGGACATGTAATGGAGGCCCGGCTTAATGCAGAGGATCCGGGAAGGGATTTTTCTCCCGCTCCGGGTAAGGTCGATCTTTTTCGTCCCCCTGCGGGACCGGGAATACGGATAGATTCGGGAATTGAGAACGGAGCGGAGATTCCTCCGGAGTTCGATTCCATGGTTGCCAAGATTATCGCCCGCGGGCGCGACCGCCGCGAAGCCGCATCCAGGCTTAAACGGGCCCTGGATGAATGTGCTATTCGCATAGAAAACGGCACCACCAACCGGGCTTTTCTGCGTCAGCTGCTCGATCAGAAGGAGGTCGCCGCGGGGGGTGTCTCAACAGCCTACGTCGGGGAGCTCCTTAAAAAAGGAATCCGGCGGGCATCGGATCACTCCTTCCGGGCAGCCCTTGTAACCGGTGCCATTACCATCGCCAGGCAGCGTGTTGCCGAGGAGCAGGTCAATTTTCTCAATGAACTGGCCAGTCTCGGAAAACCCAGGATCCTTCCCAAGGGTGAAGGCCAGGAGATCAGTCTCTCCATTGACGGGGCGTTGTATTATGCCAAGGTGTTTCACGTTGGCGGAGAAGGCTACCACGTCATCGTGGATAACACCTTTCTTATATGCCGCTACCGCTGCACCAATGAAGAGGGTGTCGTCGAGTTTAACAGCCTGCGTTACCGCTTTATTCTTGTTCCCCGGGGGGATTCCCTGCAGTGTGAAATAAACGGGACCCCCTTTCTTCTGGAACAGGAGTCCAGGGGCTTTGTTAAATCTCCCTCTCCTGCCATTGTGCTTTCAGTTCCGGTTCAAGCAGGAGGTGAGGTAAAAAAAGGCAGTGTCCTTATGGTGCTGGAAGCCATGAAGATGGAGATGCTTATTGAAGCTCCCATGGACGGTCTCGTAGCAGAAATCCTTGCGAGTCCCGGTACACAAGTCGCCGCCGGACAATCCCTTGTTCGCCTTGAAGAAGGCGGCGACAACAGACACGAGGAAGAGCCGGCGGCGGTTAAGGTTGCTTTCCCTCAGCATGAACCATGTGTAGAGGAGAGCTGGCAGAGAATTGTAAACGAGGTTCGGGCTCTTTTTCTCGGATTCGATACCGCGGAAAAATCATCCGGCCTGACAGATCGGCTTGCTGCTTTTATTGCACAGAACTCCGCTTATAAAGAAGCCTTTGCAAAACTCGTGCTGCGCAGTATGGAGGGCTTCTGTGCACTGGAGATTCTCTTTTCCAACCGGACCATTGAAGATGAGAGCGGAGGACGGCCTCATACTTATACGGAACTTTTAAACCACTATGCCTTGCGGCGGAAGGACAGGGAAAAGGGACTGCCTGATATTTTTAATCAGTCCATTGATCGTATCCTGTCGGCATACCGGGAGGCCGGAGTCAGCGACGAGATTGATCGTCTGCTGTATCATCTCTACCGCTCCCATGCCGCCAGCGGACTAAAAGGGCAGATCCTGCGCGATTTCCTGCAGCTTCTGGAGAAATGGTCAGATGCAGAGATGCTGAGCCATGATTTTCCTCTGCTGGTAAACGAGATTGTCCGCTTTAGCAACCAGGTAGACCCCAAACTGGCTGACGCCGCTCTGCACGCCCGCTATGTACTTCTGGATCAGAAGCAGCTGCAGGAACAGCGCGGAAGGCAGCGCCATTTTGTTGAATCACTTGTGGCCGAAAGCTGCAGCAATGATAACAGGAATTTCAATGAGTGTACGGAAGCCTTTCTTGATCTTCCGCCTTCAGCCCTGACTGACCTTATGTGGGCTATAAAAACAGCCCGCACGGGAAATCCGGAGCTCCTGACAGAACTTGCGGCCCGGTATTTTCATCGCGATAGATTTATCCTTTCCCTGAAGACTTTTGCTGATGAAAAAGGACTGTTCTGGGCCCAGGTCAGTTTCAGGGAAGACGAGGAAAAAGAAAAAGAGCCGGAAAAAAGCGGTGTGCTTTTTGCTGTGTTTTCGCCGGAGGCCCTCACCTTAATACCAGGCATTGTCCAGTCTCTGTCGGATATTTCTGATACGGAAGTCACCGTTCTTGTTTCTGGAGAAGGAAGCCCCGGTGATTATCTCCATAATCTTCCGCCATTCCCGTGCACCTATTGTGCCCTGGGAATGTATCCTGAAAAGGGAGAACCTCTGTTCACCACATACAAATACCTTGATGCGAAGAAATGGGTGGTCAACGACGGAGCTTTTACCTTTTCTCCCCTTGAATACCGGGAGCTGCGGGTCGAACGGTTCAGGAATTTTTACCTTAGGCTGATATCACGCAGTGAGAACGTTACCGTGCTGGAAGGACGGGCAAAGGAGAATGAAAAGGACATGCGTCTTTTTGCCCTGGCTTCCACATCTGAGACGGATCCTGAACTCTCTTCCCGCCAGGATCTGACCCGGATGCCGCGCTTCGAACGGGTATTCAACGAAGCTGTATCTGGAATCCGCGCCGCTCAGCAGAATTACCGTTTCAGACTCCAATGGAACAGGATCATTATTTACAACCGCTCCCTGTTAGGATTGCGACTGATGCAGCTCCGGGATTTCGGGTATAACCTCGTTCCCCGAACCATCGGACTGGGACTTGAAAAGATGGTGGTCTATTCGAGGCGTAAACGCTGGCGGGAAGAAACTATCCGTGAACATGAGCTCATATTCTATAACCTGACGGCTGATCAGTTTACCCTCCGCAGCCGTCGTCCCACATCTGTTCCCCTGACCACCCTGGACAGTTATGCTCTTAAGGTGGTGAGGGCACGGCAGCGAAACGAGATTTATCCCTATGAACTGATCAAAATGATTACCCATGCCGGATTTCCTCTTCATGAAGGCTTACCCAGGGGAGAATTTGAGGAGTTCGATATAGAAGTGGCTTCAAACGGGTCCAGCCGGCTTGTTTCCGTAAAGGGACGGGAACCGGGAAATAACAGCAGCAATATCATTTTTGGCAAGATCAGCAACAGCGATCCGGTGAGCGGAACAGTCTTTCAACGGATCCTGATTCTTTCCGATCCTACCGGAGACCTGGGAAGCCTGGCCGAAGGGGAGTGCCGCCGTATTATCAGCGCCATCGACATGGCGGAACAGGAATCTATTCCCGTAGAGTGGGTACCGGTATCTTCCGGCGCCAGAATTACCATGGATTCGGGAACGGAAAACCTGGACTGGACCGCAGCCGCGCTGAAACGAATTATCGAGTTTACCCAGGCAGGCGGCGAGATCAATATTATTGTGCAGTCAATTAACGTGGGGGCACAGTCATACTGGAATGCGGAGGCTACCATGCTGATGCACACCAGGGGACTTTTAATTATGACCGATGAAGCTTCGATGCTTCTTACCGGCAAGCGGGCTCTGGATTTTTCCGGCAGTGTCTCGGGAGAAACCAATGTGGACATTGGCGGAGCAGAGAAGGTTATGGTTCCCAACGGACAGGCCCAGATCCGGGTTTCCTCTGTTGCTGAGGCCTACGGTATTCTTTTTCAGCATTATCGCACCTGCTATGTAAGTCCCGGAAGCTGTTTTCCCGGACAAACAGTAAGCCGGGACTCCGTGGAGAGGAATGTAACGGCCACACCGTATCGCGACAACCTTGGCCAGGGTTTTTCCACCATCGGCGACATCTTCAGCAGGGAACTGAATCCCGACAGAAAAAAACCTTTTGACATGCGGCAGGTAATGCGTTCGCTGATAGACAAGGACGCGGAGGTACTTGAGCGCTGGAGGGGCCTGGAGGACGGAGATACCGCCCTGGTGTGGGAAACCCGCCTGGGAGGCTATGCGGTTGGTATGATTGGTATTGAAAGCCGCAGTTTTCCCCGAATCGGTGCCCTGCCTTCTGACGGACCGGACACCTGGAGCGGAGGCACCCTCTATCCGCAGTCATCCAGGAAGGTGGCCAGGGGGCTTAACGCCTTTTCCGGCAGGGTTCCCGCTGTGATCATTGCAAACCTCTCCGGATTTGACGGATCTCCCGAATCTCTGCGCAGGCTGCAGCTGGAGTACGGCGCAGAAATAGGACGAGCCGTGGTCAATTTTAAAGGCCCAATAGTCTTTCTGGTTACTGCGAGGTACCACGGCGGGGCCTATGTTGTGTTCTCAAAACGTCTGAATTCCGAACTCGAAGTTGCTGCTCTTGAAGGCTCGTTTGCATCAGTAATCGGAGGAGCCCCCGCGGCAGCTGTAGTCTTTCCTAAAACAGTCAGAAAACGTGCGGAAAACGATAGCCGTGTCATTGAAGCCCGTAGTCTCTTGAAATCCGGAGAATGGGGATACAAGGAATTTGAAGACCTGTACCAGGCAGTGTACAACGAACACCAAACCGCCCTGGGTGCAGAGTTTGATGGTATTCACAGCGTAGAACGGGCACGGGAAGTAGGTTCGATTGACCGAATCGTAAAGGCCTCGCAGATCAGGCCCTATTTAATCGATGCAGTACGCAGAGGTATGGCACGCTGGGAGGCGCGATAAGGGCAAGCAAGGAGCCATGACAGGGAAAGTTGAGAGGGGAGGGGGAGAGCCTAAAACTCTCCCGCCTTGTGCCTGCGGGCCATGTCTGCATAGGAAGCAGCGTTTTCTTTGACGCGCTGCAGTTCATCCTCTGACACTTCTCTCATAACCCTGGCCGGTGCGCCCACCGCCAGGGACCTTGGAGGAATTACCTTCCCTTCGGTTACCAGAGCACCGGCTCCAATAATTGAACCTTCGCCAATTACCGCCCGGTTGAGAATGATTGCCCCCATACCAATCAAGCAGTCGTCTTCAATGGTGCATCCGTGAATCACTGCATTATGACCAATGGTGACACCCTTACCGATGCTGACCGGAGCATCTCCATCAACATGCACACTTGAATTGTCCTGAATATTTGAAGATTCTCCAATTACTATGGGGGCAAAGTCTCCCCGAACGGAGGCTCCGTACCAGACGGAAGCGTCCTTTTCTATGCGAACATTACCGGTTACCGTCGCATTTTCCGCGATAAAAGCAGCCCGTTCCACATCACTCATTATCTCTTCTCCTGAAAAAACATGTGTCCAGACAAATTACAGTTTTTGCCGTACAGGTACAAGTACTCGATTATTGCCGCATCATTTGATATACTTTTTTATATGAATACAGAAAAGGTTATGGCCACCTGCCTGGGCATCTTGACAGTGATTGTTGTTGGGGCAGTATTAAAGTTTGCCCAGGCCGCTATGATTCCTCTGGCTATCGCAATAATTCTCTTTTTTGTTTTTACACCGCTGCTGGCGCTGATGGAAAAGTTTCGCATCCACCGGATCATTGCCATCACGGTGGTTATTGTCATATTCTTCGGTTTTTTCTATCTTTTCGGCCTCTTTATTTACGCATCAGTCAAGTCCTTCATCATACAGCTGCCGAAATACCAGGCCAGATTCACCACTCTGCTTATAGAAGTTTCCAGAGAACTCTTTGAACGCTTTGATGTGAGTCCTACGGTATTGGCGGAGATCAACTGGGGTCGGACGCTGCAGAACTCCCTGCTCTCCGTGTCCGGTTCACTCATGAGTCTGTTGGGTAACCTGGTAATGATTACCCTGTTCCTTATTTTTCTGCTGCTGGAACAGAACCGCTTTCAGATTAAGGTACGCAAGGCTTTTCATATATCCATGTCGGACCGGATCTACTTTATAATGAAGCACATCAATGAACAAATCGGGCGCTATCTTTCGATTAAGTTTATTATCAGCCTTGCGACTGGCATTCTGATTTATCTCAGTCTGACGATAGTCGGACTGGATTTCCCCATTATATGGGGGTCTTTGGCATTCTTTCTGAACTTTATTCCCAATATCGGTTCGTCTTTTATGGTGATTGTAATTATCATCATGTCGTTTCTCCAGTTTTATCCCGATATGCGGCCGATTCTGCTGGTTTCAACCTCGGTAATCGCCATACAGGTGACCCTGGGCAACATTATTGATCCAAGGCTGCAGGGACGCAGGCTTAACCTCAGTCCCTTTCTGATTCTTGTCAGTCTGCTTGTCTGGGGCTGGTTATGGGGTATTGTCGGTATGTTTCTCGCAGTACCGATTATGGCGATTATCAAGATTATCTGCGAAAACATACCTGCATTACGGTCCATTGCTATTCTGATGGGATCCGGCCAGGAGGTCCGAAATCCCCCTGAAACTGCACAGGTTATGCTGAATAGTCCCCAATCCAAATAGGCACTTGAGAAAAGAGTACCTGCCGGGTATAGTGTGCCGGTATGAAGAAACGAATTGCTCTGACCGGAATAAAACCGACAGGAACGCCGCATATTGGAAACTACTTTGGTGCTATCAAACCGGCCCTGGCGCTTATCAGGGATTATGACACCCGTTTTTTTATTGCGGATTACCACGCCCTGAACAGTGAACGTGATCCTCAGCGTCTGAAGGAACAGACACATCAGGTCGCTGCTACATGGCTGGCCTGCGGGCTTGATCCTGAAAAGTCCCTTGTCTACAAACAGTCAGCGGTACCGGAGACCTTTGAACTGACCACAATACTAATGGCCTTTACTCCTAAAGGGCTTATGAACAGAGCTCATGCCTACAAGGCTATAAGTGAAGAAAACCGCAGTGCCGGCAAAGATCCCGATAAGGGGATCAACATGGGACTGTATACATATCCTGTTCTTATGGCGGCGGATATCCTGCTTTTTAACGCTAATGTTGTTCCTGTGGGACGAGACCAGAAACAGCATATTGAGATGACCGCTGATATAGCACAGGCGATAAACGGTAACTATAACAAGGAGCTCCTTACAATTCCCGCCCCCCTTATTAACGAATTGACTCAGATTATTCCGGGCATGGACGGAAGAAAAATGAGCAAAAGCTATAATAATACTATCCCTCTTTTTCTTCCACCAAAAAAACTCCGTAAGCTTGTAATGAAGATTGTCACCAACTCTCAGGGGATTGAAGAGCCAAAGGATCCCGAAACGTGCAACGTCTTCCGCTTGTTTCGCCTTTTTGCCAGCGAAGAAGAGCAGGAAGCCCTGCAACAGAGGTATCGTGCCGGCGGTATGGGCTGGGGAGAGGCTAAGCAGGCCCTGTTTGAATGCATGGAACGGGAAATCGCTCCCCACAGGGAAAAGTATGAAGAGTTTATTCAGAATACAGACAGAATAGACAGCATCCTTGCGGAGGGTGCAGACAGAGCGCGGGAAACAGCATCTGAAACCCTTTCCCGTCTGCGCAAGGCTGTCGGAATCGTTTAACCGGCAGCATCAATTGCGGCATCGAGAATCGAACGGTGCCATGACAGCAGGGCAATTTCGTCATCGGCTTTGCTCCCTGGCAGATCTGCCATAATTCGAAAAACCGGCTCTGTCCCCGATCCCCGCATCCAGACGAAAGCGACTGCCCTGTTCTTTATATCCAGCAGCTCGACAGAAAAACCGCCCCGGCCTTTGTCACTCCTGTTCCCCGTGCCTTCTTTGCGCTCTGTGCCTTCATAATTTACAAAACGATAACCGAAAACGCCGATGGCATGGAGAAGTCCCGGTCTGTTCTGCCACTTTTCTGCAAATACGGTCTCATAATGATGTTTTAACAGATTATGATCGATCCCCGGAACTGGGTATTTTGCCCGGGGTTCACCGGTGGGTGTTGTCTGGAATTTTGGCAGGGAAGCAAGAATATGGGATATTGCCAGAGATCCTGTTTCAGGCAGCAAACCTTGTATGTCGAACCAATGGCTTGCGGGAGTCCTTCCGCGTTCGTCATGAAGGCGCAGCAGTTTTATCAGTGCCCCAAGAGTATTCAGTGGATCCCGCACTGCGGAGGGATGAGTAATAGTCCCGCCGTTGGAACCTTCGCCAAGAATACGGACAGTGTATCCCTTTTTTCGCAGGTTTCTGGCCAGGCCAACCACATTGGCTTCGCCGACCTCGGCGCGAAAAACCGCAGCTCCAAAAGGGGCTGCTATCTCGTTTATACGCAGTGATGTAGGGCCGTTGACTACGACAGCTTCAGGATTTGTTTTTTTTCCAAAAAGTTCAGCACATGAAAGCTCAGTCAGACAGGTCAGTGCAAAGACCTCCTGGGCCTGCAGAATGTGTCCGCGGCCCACCTCCGGATCAATGTAAACAATGTTCCCCCTGTCGCCGTCGTTATCTGGAACATAGCCCAGCACAAAAGAAGGATCCTTATGCCAGCACTCTTCCAGAAGCAGCCTGCAGGGCTCAAGGGATTCACCTTCAGGCAGAATGGCATGACGAATTTCCCGGGGCTTACGGTTAAAAAAACGTACACGCACACCCATGCTTTGCAGGAAGTTTTCATCAATTGATACCCCCCGGGCACCGCCGTTCAGTTCACCTACAACACCGAGAGGATTGTATGTCAAAGATTCCCGCAGACTGATTATTTTTTCGGGGTAAGAATCAAAGATCACCTTGCTGGAAAAATCTGAATATAGTCGCGCCGCTTTTTTTTGTTCCCTGGACGATTCCAGGAAAAGTGTTTCCAGCTGCTTTGGATCCGCCTTTTTCGCCTTATCTATAATCTTTTCCAGGACTTCGGCAGAAGCGAGAATCTCTTTTACCCGCCTGATAAGAGGGGCAGCTTCACTGCCAGACAGCACGCCGCCTTCGTGATTGCCAAGTTTTATTCCGTTATGTCCTATCGGGTTGTGGCTGGCACTGATGTAACAGAAACCGCCGCAATTCTGCATGTTTCGGGCGGCCGCCATTATCTCCGGGGCGGGGGTAATAAAGAGATACCGGCAGGAAATTCCCGCCGACAGAAAGCATCGGATAAAGATTTCGCATAGTGCCGGTCCCGTCGGTCTGGAGTCGCATCCCAGGAGAATGACGGGATCACCAGGCAAGGCAGCAAAATACTCCGCCGCCGCTTCTGCCATAGCAAGGGCAGGCCAGAGCATCCTGCTTTGCGGTTCCGCGGAAGCATCCTCCTCAGAAGCTGCGAAAACACCCCGCCAGCCGGAAGCTGATAAAATCAAACCAAAATCAGCGGCGGTCAAACCCCTAGAGGCTTTTCCAAGCTGAAATAACGGAGAGTCTTCAGGGTCTCCTACAGAGAGGCCGAAGCGGGGCTCGACTATTCTCATCGTCTCACGTGCTTAAGAAATGCTTGCTTTTATGCGGTCCATTGCTGACAGGACTTTATTGCGGTCGTTAAAAGCGCTGATGCGGATATAGCCTTCGCCGCAGCGTCCGAAACCGCTTCCCGGGGTAACAACAACCCCGGCAGAGAGGAGAAGATCAAAGAACGCCCAGGAGTCCCGTTTACCGTCTACCCAGATATAGGGAGAGTTTTCTCCGCCGATGCAGCCGAATCCCAGGGCTTCCATGTTTTCCCGTATTATAGCCGCGTTACCCAGGTAATAGTCGGACAGCTCCCGGACCTGCTGTTTCCCTTCAGGAGAATATACTGCCTCGGCCGCCCGCTGAACGGGGTAGGATACACCGTTGAACTTGGTGGAATGCCGGCGGTTCCAAAGGGGCTGCAGCTGTACAGCATCGCCCTCGGTTGTAAAGGCCCGACATTCCCTGGGCACTACGGTAAAAGCGCAGCGGGTTCCGGTAAAACCTGCGGTCTTGGAAAAACTCCGAAACTCAACCGCGACATCCCGCGCACCAGGAATCTCATAAATAGATTTAGGCAGGCTTTCATCCCGGATAAAAGTTTCATAGGCCGCGTCGAAAAGGATAAGGGCCTTGTTTTTTTTCGCGTACTCGACCCACAGGGCAAGCTGATCATGGCTTGCTGTCTGACCAGTGGGATTGTTGGGGAAACAGAGATAGATAAGATCAAGTTTCTCATCCGGCGGAGCGGGAATAAAGCCATTTGCGGAGTTTCCTTCCAGGTAATAGAGTCCTTCATAGCGGCCATTTTTCCAGGTTCCGCTGCGTCCGGCCATTACGTTGGTATCTACATAAACCGGATAAACCGGATCCGGTACCGCAACCCGGGCATCAATGGAAAACAGTTCCTGAAAATTCCCCGTATCGCACTTTGCTCCGTCAGAAATAAAAATATCATCCGCTTCTATTCCCATTCCCGTAAAATCATTTTTTGCTATCGCCTCCCTTAGAAACGGATAGCCCTGTTCGGGGCCGTAGCCGCGGAAGCTTCCCTCATCGGCCATTTCATCGACCCCTTTGCGAAACGCATCGACGCATGTCGCCGGAAGAGGTTTTGTTACATCTCCAATACCCAGCTTGATAAGGTCAACGTCAGGGTTGACGTCCTGGAACTCCTTTACCTTCCGGGCAATTGTGACAAAAAGATATGAGGCTTGAAGCTTGCTATAATGCTCATTTACAGTAATCATATTGTATCCTGATATTATGTGGATTTGTAAACAAGTATATAGGACAATGATGGCAGTTTCAATCAGCGTCCGAAAAGGATAAAAAGGAGAATAATGATGATCGGGATTCTCGGTGCAATGCGCGAAGAAGTTGAAGCCCTTGTCGAAGCCTCCGGAGAAAAGAACATGGAGTCCGGGGTACTTGCTGAGTATCATGGCGGAACAATAGCGGATAAAAAGGTGGTTATTGCTAAATCAGGCGTTGGCAAGGTCCTGTCCTCCCTTACGGCAGCGGAAATGATCAACCGCTATAAACCGGAATGCCTGATTTTTGCAGGTATTGCAGGAGGAATAAAGGAAGGGCTGAAGATTGGGGATCTCGTTGTCGGCACAGACTGCATTCAGTACGACATGGATGTTACCGGCCTGGGTTACCCTGTCGGAGCAATTCCTTTTACCAGCTACCGAGAGATTCCCGGAGATCCGGACCTTCTGAATCTGATGGCTTCGTATAAACCAAAGAATTATGCCATCCATTTTGGAAGAATTCTGACGGGCGATACCTTTGTTACCGACGGAGATTCGCCTGTACGGCGCAGGATCTTTACGGAACTGGAAGGCGCCGTTGTGGAAATGGAAGGAGCCTCTGTCGCGCTTACGGCACAGGTTTATTCCGTTCCGGCGCTGGTCCTGCGTTTCGTGTCTGACGTGGCCGACGGCAAAGCCCCAAAAAATTTTCAGGAGTTCCTTGCCGTCGCGTCGAAGCATCTTGTGCAGGTTGTTACCCATCTCCTCAAGGAAATACCCTCGCGGGATTAATAAATCAGAACAGCTACTATCTGAATTGCATTGATCTGGCAGGTGCATAGTCCTTGTCAAATTATTCTGACAAATTTTTTGCATCCTGAATATCTTTTTATTTGACATGATATCAGACCTATGTTAGGGTAAATTGTGTACGATTCGTAGTAACCTAAGGAGGTTTTGTATGCGAAAATTAATAGTTGTTTTATTAGTCGCGCTATTCACCTTTTCTCTCTTTGCGGCAGGCGAAGGTGAAGCTGCCGACACCAGCAAGGCTCAGTATACCATCAAGTATGCGACCGGTGATCCGCCTGATGTACTGACAGCATCCGCTCATGCCGATGCCGTAATGTTCAAAAATTACGTTGAAGCACGTTCGGGCGGTCGGATCAAGGTAGAAATCTATCCCGCGAACGAGCTTGGCTCGGAACGCGAGCAGCTGGAAGGCGTTCAGCTTGGCAGTATCCAGATGTGTAATGTAAGTGAAGGGACCGTAGGTATTTTCTTTCCGGAGATCATGGCCCTTTCCGTACCCTATGCTTTTCGTACCTACACCGAGGCATGGGCCGTTGCCAAGAGTCCATTTATGATGAATCTGATGGGAAAGATGACCAAAGACACCGGAATACGGCCTCTGGACGTCAACCAGAACGGTTTCCGCCATTTTTCCAACAATGTTCGTCCTGTACGTACTCCTGCAGACATGAAGGGTCTCAAGATCCGCACCATGGAACACCGCGGTCACATGGCCATGGTTAATGCAATGGGCGCAAATGCTGTTCCCATCGCCTGGGGCGAGCTTTACAGCGCTCTTCAGCAGAAGGTTGTAGACGGTCAGGAGAACCCTCCCAGTCTTGTACAGGCCATGAAGTTCTATGAGGTTCAGAAGTACTATACTCTGGACGGCCACATCTACAGTATTGATTTTACCTTCATCAACAACCGCTTTTACAACAGCCTGCCTGAAGATCTGAGACAAATTGTGTTCGAGGGCGCAGCAATTTCAGGACGCATCCACCAGTCTCTTGAAACCTATGTGTCCGAAGTAACCGCAGTAGGCGCTCTTGTTAAGCAGGGAATGGAAGTCTATACACCTTCACCGCAGGAAGCAGCACAGTTCCAGAAAGCTACTCAGGAACCTGTTATCGAATGGATTAAGGGAGAAATAAATCCCAGATGGGTTGACGACTTCATGAAAACCATTGCCGATGTTAAAAAAGGTCTCGCAGCTCCCAGCGGGGATGCACCCAGCAAGGGATTTGTTATTCAGCAATAGTATCTCCAGCTTAATCTCAAATGGAATTCTTCGGGGGCCGCTGTCGTTATGACGGCGGCGCCCGGTTTTTTAAATCTTTATTTCCAGTGCGGGTAGGTATCATGATTAAAACTTTGCTTACAGGCTTGGACCGGTTCAGTGAAATTTATCAGAAAATTTTGCATCCGATACTGGTCCTTCTCTACAGTATTCTTACTGTTGTAGTTCTCTACGCCGTTTTCATGCGCTACGTTATCAACAAGGCCCCTTCCTGGTCGGAGGAGTTCTCCCGTTACATGATGGTGTGGTCTGCACTCCTGGCTATGGCAGTTGCCCTGCGGCAGGGACGTCACATTGGATTGTCCTCACTGGTTGAGCGGGTATGGGGCAAACATACTCGGGTTGCCTTTTTTCTGGCAGATGTCGCCATGCTGATCTTTTTCGTAGCCATTACGTATACGGGATTCACGATGGCTTTTTTTGTTGCCAACCAGCGTTCACCAAGCATGAACTGGCCCATGTGGATTCCCTATCTTTCCATTCCGGTCGGCGGTTTTTTTCTTTCAATCGAATCATTTATTCTGATGTTGCGAAAACTGGTCCGGTCTTAACGCAAGATCAGAATGGTCGGACTTTCATAACGTTTTTAAGATCGGAGGTCATTGTTCAATGGGACTATTTCTCGCAGTTCTTACATTTATTGTTACCCTGTTTATCGGGGTTCCGGTAGGAGTTTCCCTGGGTCTGATGGGACTTGTCGGGGTTGCCTTTATGGGGACCGTTCCTCTTGAGGTTGTAGCCCAGCGTATTTTTACCGGGCTTGATTCCTTTCCTCTTATGTGTATTCCATTCTTCATTCTCGCCGGTGACTTGATGAACAGCGGCAAGATTACAGAACGCTTGATTAAATTCGCAGATATGCTCGTTGGAAGAATGCGGGGCGCTCTTGCCCATGCAAATATTATAGCCAGTATGTTTTTCGGCGGTATAACAGGTTCCGCCGCAGCCGATGTATCAGCTCTGGGGTCGATGCTCATTCCAGCAATGGAAGAAGACGGGTATTCGCCGGATTTCAGCGCCGCGGTAACCGCCTCATCATCATTACAAGGGCCAATTATACCTCCCAGTATCCTGGCGGTAATCTATGGAGCTACAATGGGCCAGTCCATAGGGGCCCTCTTTGCAGCTGGAATACCCCTTGGCATTCTATTTGGACTTTCCGATATGGCTGTTGTTATTTACCTGGCGAAAAAAAAGAATTTTCCCAAGAAGATCCTGCGACTTACTACCAAAGAAAGGCTTTCAATAGTCGGACAGGCCATTGTGGCGCTGGTTATGCCGCTTATTATTCTTGGCGGAATATTGAGTGGCGTTTTTACCCCCACAGAGGCTGCAGGGGTCGCCGTCGGTTATGCCTTCTTTATCTCGCTGTATGTTTTAAAGACGGTTAAATATCGTGACCTGCCCAAGATTATTCTCAATGCCGCCTACAGTACGGGAACCGTGTTCCTGCTTCTTGCTGCAGCGAACCTTTTTTCCTGGGTACTCAGCACATACCAGGTCCCGCGGATGATCACAAACGGGATCCTCTCAATATCCGAGAATCCGGTGATAATAATCCTGCTGATCGATCTTATCCTTCTGCTTGTAGGTACAGTCATGGACCCCGGCGCTGCCATTATCATGCTGGCACCGGCCCTCGCTCCCCTGGCCATGCAGGCGGGGCTGCATCCAATTCAGTTCGGTATGCTGATGATAACAACCCTTGCATTGGGTCTGATAACTCCTCCGGTGGGTTTATGTCTTTTTATCAGTGCAGACATAGCCAAGATCAGTATGGAGCGGGTAGCAAAGGCTGTTTTTCCATTTTTTATAATCCACTTACTGGTAATCGGTTTGATATCATTTTCTCCTGATATCGTCCTCTTTTCACCGAAAATCTTTGGTTACTTGTAAGATTCAGAATTTTTGGTTAATTTGATGTCACATATGATCTCAGTTGAAGAACTAACGAAAAACTACGGCCCGGTACGGGCCGTAGACAGTGCAAGCTTCAGCGTTCAGGCAGGGGAGACCGTCGGGTTTCTCGGTCCTAACGGCGCTGGTAAAACCACCACCATGAGGATCATGACCGGACTCTTTACTCCCAGTTCCGGTGATGTCAAGGTGGACGGTTATTCGATTCTTACAAATCCGCTGGAGGTTAAACAGCGTATCGGGTATCTGCCGGAAAGTGCTCCTGTATATCTGGATATGACAGTACAGGGATATCTTCGTTTTGTCTGCGAAATAAAACAGGTACCATCCGGAGAGCGTTCCGGACAAATAGACAAGGTGATCTCTGAGTGCGGGCTTGAAACTGTAAGAACCAGGACTGCCAGAAAGCTGTCCAAAGGTTATCGGCAGCGTCTGGGACTGGCCCAGGCTCTTATCGGAGATCCTCCGGTAATCATTCTCGATGAGCCCACTGTCGGTCTTGATCCGACCCAGACCTTTGAATTCCGTAAGCTTATTCAGGGCTTAAAGGGTACCCGCACGGTTATCCTCAGCAGCCACATTCTGCCGGAAGTCAGCATGATCTGCGACAGGGTAGTAATCATTTCGAATGGAAAAATCCTCGCTCAGGATTCTCCCGAGGCCCTTGCACAGCGCCTGCAGTCTCACTCCGAATTTCTTGTTACCATTGACGGTCCTGAAAACGAGGTGACCGCAGAACTGGAAACTCTTCAGGAAATCCGGGACATCCAGGTGGTGCATCACCCTGTCTCCGGCGGAGTACAGTTCAGAATAGCAGCAGACCCTGACAATGATCCCCGGGACAAAATGGTAAAAATGCTTGTAGAAAAGGAACGGCGTCTTCTGGAGTTGTCGGTGCATACCGCCGGCCTTGAGGATGTCTTCCTGAACCTGGTAACAGAGGAGGGTACCGCTGAATGAAAGGTTTTGCAGCAATCATAAAGCGGGAACTGAAATCTTACTTAACTTCGCCGGTAGTATACGTATACATAGCCATGTTCACCCTGGTGTGCGGCTATTTTTTCTACCGGAATTTTATCTATTTCTCCATGTTGAGCATGCAGGGTTCTTACGGATCCTCCGGTTCCATGGTGCTGAATATAACCGAGGCAGTATTCGCACCTGTTCATTCAAATTACCTCTTCGTAATGCTTATACTGGTTCCCCTGATAACCATGCGGGTCTTCTCCGAGGAAAAAAAGACAGGTACACTTGAGCTGCTTATCAGTTTTCCGGTGCGCTACATCGATGTAGTGCTGGCAAAACTGTTTTCTGCTTTTATAGTATTAGCTTTTACACTTGCTTTAACCCTGTTGTTTCCGCTTGTAGCATCAATGTACGGTCGCATAGAAGTGATTCCGGTGTTGACATCCTATACAGGGCTCTTTTTGGTGGGTCTGACCTTTGTTGCGATAGGAACGTTCTTCTCGTCATTAACAGAGAACCAGATAATCGCCGCCGTCTTATCATTTGGCGTCATTCTGCTGCTGTGGGCAATTGAATGGACCGCTTCGTTTATTCCCGGTGTATTCGGAAAGATTCTTTCGGAAATGTCGGTGTACAACCACTTTCGCGATTTTAACCGGGGGGTTATCAACTCCAACGATGCGATTTTCTTCATTAATATAAGCGTTTTCTTCGCCGGATTAACCCTTATAAATCTGCAGCGGCGTACATGGAAGAGTTAAATTATGGCGACTAAACGATCTTTTGATTATTCATTAATTATTATTCCCCTTTTATTATTGGCGATCCTGGCTGTTGTCCAGGTTCTTTCGTCCCGCTTTACCGTAAGGGTGGACCTGACTGACCGAAAACTGCACAGTCTCTCAGAGAAAAGCAGCAATGTACTTCGTCAACTGGATGGATCTTCTCTGAAGGCTACGGCCTTCTTTCTTACCGATGATCATAACCGGGAAGGGACCAGGGACCTGCTGGAACAGTACAGGCAGAACTATCCTGCCTTCGAGTACGAGCTTGTAGACCCTTCTAAAAACCCGCGGCTGGTCGAAAAATACGAGGTCGGCAGCAATGGTACCATCGTATTGGAGTACCAGGGACGGGAAACTAAGGTAGTAAGCCAGGAAGAGGAATCGATTACCAATGCAATACACCGTCTTGCTGTAGAATCGACAAGTACCCTTTACTTTTTGACCGGACATGGAGAAAAAACCCCTGAAAACGGTTTCAGAAACCTGTCGGAGTCTCTGGAAGGGGAGCATTACCTTGCCCGTGAACTTCTGCTGCTGCGGGAAGAAAAGATTCCGGAAGATGCTGACTGCATAGTTATTGCCGGAGTCCGCGAAGCACTTTCTGAGCGTGAGGTTCAGCTTGTTACCAGGTATCTCGAAGACGGCGGCAGCGTACTGTTCCTGATCGATCCATACCGCAGGACAGGTCTCGAAGAGTATCTGCGTGAATCCGGAATAGGCCTTGGAGTCGACACTATCGTCGACGAACGGAGCCAGGTAATGGGGGGAGATTATCTTTTTCCCATTGTATCTGACTATGGTCGCCACAGCATAACTGAATCTATTGATCTGATTACCTTTTTCCCAATAGCACGATCCCTTACAATAAACGAAGAGACTCCCGGGGATTTGCAAATAAACGTTCTTGCACGCACCGGAGCAGACACATGGGCAGAGATGGACTATTCCGCCCTGGGAGATGGGAAAACCCGCTTTGATCCTGATACGGATAATCCGGGACCCCTTACTATAGGTGCAGCCTTGACCTTCGGTAATCCGGAGGATGAAAAAAGCGGAAGAATGGTCATTTTTGGAGATTCGGATTTTGCATCTGACGATTATATTGATGTATCCGGTAATAAAGATCTTATCATGAACACCTTTGCCTGGCTTACCAGCGATCCGAGCCTGATAGGAATTCGTTCCCGGGATCCAAGCCACACTCCCATAATTCTGACCGAAGAGCAAACCAGGATAGTTTTTTGGTTGCTTATTGTGCTACTTCCCGCCCTCGCTGCCTGTGCAGGAATTGGTGTATGGCTGGTTTCCCGATGGAAAAGATAAAGCCTGTACTGCTTTTAACGGGAATACTTTCACTTTTGCTTATTCTCCTTTTTGTGACCGGAAATACGAACAAGGAGAAGGAGCGAAAGGTCGTTTCTCTTATCACACTTGATCCCGATACTATTTCTGCGTTGTCTATTAAAACCGGTAATCGCCCGGCAATACAGTTATCCAGAACCGAAGGCAGCTGGGTTATCCAGGAACCTCTCTACAGTCTGGCCTCACGTAAAACCATGGATTCTGTAATTGAAACCCTGGATAAGCTGGTCGGAATACCCCTGGATATGGACAGGGATTCTGACCTTAATGAGTTCGGATTACAGGGAAAAAATACCATTACGGTAAAGACTGTTGACCATCAGGGGAATGAACAATCCTTCTCCCTGGGAAATCAGATTCCCCTGGATGTGGGCTATGTTTACACGTATGTACCTTCCAGCGGAGAATTCTACAAAGCATATAAAGACGCCCGAAGTGTATTTGATTTACCACTTGAGGATTTCCGGGATAAAACAGTCGTAGACATCTCAATCAACAGCATAGAATCTGTCAAAATAAGCGGTACTCTACCTGGAGATATGAGTCCTGTGATTGTGGAAAAACAACCGCCCTGGTGGGAGATTACCGGCCCCAAGGCAGCTCCGGGAAATAATGGAAAAGTGAAAGAACTGCTTGAAGGTATTCTCTCCCTCCGGACAAATGATTTTCCCGAATCCTTCGAAGAAAATGAGGGAAAAAGTCCGGAACTCAGGATCAGGTTTACCAGCGCTGACGGCAGCGCTGAAACCGTATCATTCTATTCCGATTATGGGGATGATCTTCAGTATGTAAAATCTGACCGCGTACCCTACGCATTGGGAATACCCCGGGGTGTTATTGAAAACCTTCCAGTACGTTTTGATGAGCTGCGGTCCAAAGCGGTTTTGCGTTTTGATCCATCCGTCATACGAGAGATCATTCTGGATGCAGACACAGAAAGGATAACACTGCAAAAAGAGGAAGACCGGTGGTATATAGCCTCAGCAAAAGATATCCCCGTTGATGAATCCGCAGTTCGGCATCTTATCAATCTTCTTACCCTGAGAGAAGTTGAGGATATTTCTGCAAACAGGGAGCTCAAAAAGAGTGACACGTCTATTCGATTACGTGTTCTGCTCCGCGAAGAGAACGGTGCTGAACACACAGTTGAACTGGGAGAAACAGGAGAACGCGATTTTGTTCCCGGTTTTTCATCATTTCGAGATCGTCCTTTTATTGTACCGGCGGAGTTTTTTGATCATTTTCAAATAGACACCGATTTCTTCGAAGACAAACATCTGCTATCCTTCGAGTCCCGGAATATCGGCTCTGTGCAGATCCGTGGAAACAGGGAAGATATAACCCTTACGAAATCCGGTTCTGACTGGCTGCTGACAGAACCCGAACGCAGTGCGGCAGATTCGCCTAAATCCTGGGGTCTTGTCTTTGCCCTGGAAAAGCTTGTCTATGAAGAAAGGATATCCCCTGCTGAGTTTGGTACAAGCGGCTTCTCTGCTGATAATCCCGATTACAGCATCTCGATTAAAGATTCCAACGGGAAAGAGCAGGGCAAACTTGACCTGTGGCTCTTTAAAGCAGAGGGAGAAGCCGTTGCGGTGTCTTCCTACAGGGACGGATTCTTTCTTATAAGCGGTGAACTTCTGGAAAATATCCCCGTCGACCACAGGGAATTAATGTACCGGAAATAGTGGCTGATGAGATTGGATCATTGATAGAATCAGGAAAAGGAGCATTACGCGATGAAGGACAGCCTTTTTTCAGTTGAAAATAAAGTAACCCTTGTTTCCGGTGCAAGTCGAGGAATCGGATATGAGTTGGCCCATGGTTTTGCCATGCGGGGCGCCAGGGTAATTATTACCGGTCGTAAAATGGAAACCCTGCAGGATGCGGCGGCCAGAATAAAAGAGTCTGCCGGCGCCGACGTTGATACCCTGGTTTGCGATGTATCCAGTGTCGATGAGATCCGTGAAACAGTTGCTGCTGTTCGGAACAAACATGGACGAATCGATACACTGCTCAACGTAGCAGGCTTAACAGTGCGTAAACCCGCAGAAGAGTACACTCCCGAAGAGTTTGATTTTGTTACCAATGTCGATATCCGGGGCGCGTTCTTTATGGCCCAGGAAGTCGGTAAGGTAATGATAAAGCAGAAGAGCGGTACCCAGGTTCATGTTGAGTCATATAATACCTTCTCACCCCTGACCAGGGTTATGCCCTATGTTATCAGCAAGTTTGGAATGCATGGAATGATCAAGGCACTTGCTTCCGAATGGGGCGAGTATGGAATACGTGTAAATGGAATCGGTCCTGGATTTATTCTTACTGATTTCAACCGTTCCCTCTGGTCACAGCCTGTTATGAAGGATTGGGCTATGGAACATACCCCTCTACGACGTTTTGGTGAGGTTGAGGATATGATTGGAACCGTGGTCTTCCTTGCCTCAGACGCGTCGTCATTCATAACAGGTCAGACGGTATATATTGACGGAGGTTTGTCTGCCTGTACGCCGTGGCCTATTGATAAAGCATCGACATAATTAAAGAGTAAAAAAATGGCTGCCTGGAGGATTCTCTCAGACAGCCATTTTTTCTATCACTATTTTATGCCTATCTGCCAGTAACGCCGCATCCATTCCATACACAGGCGTGAAGCCTCTGTGCCTGAAGGGTGGGGCAGCACCTCCAGGGAGACAGGACGGTCATAGCCGATCTGCTTCAGTTTTTCCGCTACCTTGTCGAAATCGACATTACCCGCACCGGGATGACGCCGGTTGCTGTCTGAAACATGGAAATGACCGATCTTGCCGGCGCATTTGTCGAAGGCAGCACCATACATGTCCTTATCTTCCAGAAACATATGATGGGTGTCCAGCAGAAGCTGAAGCTTTTCAAAACCCGGGCGGGCCATAAAATCAAGGCAATCATCTACAGTATTCAGAAGGTTAGTCATGTAGTAGGCAATGGGTTCAAGGGTAAGAACAACCTGCTTTGAATCAGCATACTCCTGCAGCGGCAGAAGCTCCTGGGCAAAACGTTCGAGATACGGCTGAATGGAGGCGTAATCCGGAGCAGTTCCGCGGCAAAGGCCAACAAAAACTGAAGCATTAAGTTTGCTCGCAAGGTCGATATGCTCCATAAAACGCTTCCTGGTTTTCTGCCGGATCTCGGGATTGTCGGAAGTAAAGCTGAGCTTGTTCAAACCGTACTCAAGGCCGGTTCCTACAGCGCATATCTTGATATCCAGGTCCTTTTCCGCGGCCAACAGGGAATCTTCGTCTATTTGCCCGGGATTGCGAATATGAATTTCAACTCCGGTAAATCCAAGATCTTTGGCAGACTGCATTCCCCTGATTATTCCGTCCTGAAAAAGAACAGGGGCGTTGTCTCCGAGTTTTTCCTCGGAGACAGCCAGGCTTAAATATGGTGTACTCATATCCAGGATTACAGGGTAAGCAATTTTTGCCAGCCGGTAAGATCGAATCCCTGCAGGGTCATAACCGTTCCGCCATGGAAATCGAACTCACCAACAGCGATCGCCCCGGGCTCAAGGGCCTGGGTAAACTCTGGCAGGGCTTTCGCCACCCGGTCCAGAGCGGCCTTGTCAGCAGGATCATCGATAAAGTTTCCCCGCTTGATTTCGCCCTTTTCATCAGCTTCCAACAGTGTTTTCTGGACCTTCGGGTGGATTGTCATAACAACATCGCTGCCTACTAACTGTTCTACCTGACGTGGACTGCGGAAGGCAGCGGGCATCAGCTTCTGCTTGAAGCCGCGTTTTACGTTTTCCTGGTAACATCTCTTGGTCACTGCCAAAGCAGCGCTTTCAAGGTCATAGAAGGAGAGACCTGCTCCGCGAACCTCGTTCAGCACGGTCAGGTAATCCTGCAGACGGCCCATAACAAGAGCGGCCGTTGATGGTCCCGGTTTAATACCCGCTTTTTCCGCACGTGCCCTTCCCCGTTCGTAGGCTTCACCAACGGCAATAAACTGTGAAACGGTCAAACAAACTGTTGGTGTTGTAGGAATTCCCAGGGCTGCCAGCTCTTCGAGGGTCCAGATACCAGCAGTTGTGCAGGGAATCTTTACCATTACGTTCTTTCCAAAGGAAGAGAGCTTTTTACCCATCTCCAGCATGGCGTCCTTGTCTTTTCCAAGAGCCGGCTGGACCTGCGCCCGGACGTAACCGAACTGTTCATCCTTCCAGGGAGCACGGTTCTTGAGGATGGATGCAATGGTGCGAACAACCACTCCAATAAGCTCGACAGCCCGGTCGTTGCATTTTGCGGATACATCGAGATTCTTGTACTCTCTCTCGAAGTCGTCAGGGTGAGTACTGAGGGTTTCAAAAGAGAGAGGAGGGTTGGTCGTACAACCGACAGCTCCGTCCTCAAGGGCGGAATTAAGATCAGATAAAATAGCCGAATCGTTACACCACTGGGTAGGGGTGTTTTCGGCCATCCATGTAAGATACGGATTAGTTGCCATAATATCTCCCGAAAATAAAATTATTAGCCGTTAAACGGTAAATTGAACGCAATCGATACATTATCCCATGTAAATGCCGCCATTTATATCAAGACAAATTCCGGTAATCATTTTAGCGGCGTCCGAAGCCAGGAAGAATACTGCTTGCGCAATATCTTCAGGGTCGACCAGACTCTTTAAAGGAACCTGCCTTAAAATAGCTTCTGTTTCTTCGCTGCTGAACTGGCGGGCCATCTCGGTATTTGTTGTCCCCGGAGCGATACAGTTTACTGTTACCTTGTCCGGAGCCGCCATGCGGGCCAGGGTTTTGGTAAGTCCTATTACCCCTGCTTTAGATACGGAGTAGGATACACCGGTTTTTACTCCTCCCGTACGTCCCGCAGATGAGGATATGTTAACTATGCGGCCTGATTTTGCTTTTGTCATATACGGAAGTACCGCCTGAGTAAGCAGAAATGCGCCTTTCAGGTTTATTCCCATAACCAGGTCCCACACATCCTCGGTGGTATCTGCAAAACTGTGCAGATCGAGAATCCCTGCACAGTTGACCAGGACGTCTATTCCGCCGTATTGCCCGACTACTGAATCCACTGCATGCTGGATATCAGCTGGCCGGGTAATATCAAGAGCTGAGAAGTCAACCTTCTTCCCTGCCTTTTTTTGTTCCCAGCTGAATTCGTCTCCCTTTTCTTTGTCTATATCAAAAATAACAACCTGGTCTCCGGCAGTGGCAAAAACCCGGGCTGTCTGCTTTCCAATTCCCTTGGACGCTCCGGTTATAACAACTGTTCGCGGCATAAAAACTCCACCTTGTGTTAAAAAAAAGCTTGCGTGATGTCTGCTATCAGACTAATATGGATGATGATGATTGTCAATATTTCTTTCTTGCAAAATAATACTACATATAGTAATAGTAGTAGATTATCAGAACTAACCGGGATTATATTCGATGACGAAAAAAGCTGGTCTTGAGCCGATTGTAAAAGAGCCCCTTAAAAAGGCCTTAATGAAACAACTTACACGCTTTATATGGAACGATCTTGAAGATGGTGACAAGCTCCCAACGGAAAAGGAGCTTTCCGACCAACTGCAGGTCGGGAGAAGCTCGATCCGCGAGGCCCTGCGCTCTATAGAAGCCATGGGATTACTCGAGGTTCACCGGGGTTCAGGTTATTATGTAACCAAGAAAACCGGAAATCTTATCCGGGGCCCAATCGAACTTGTCCTGTCTCAGGACACCCAGCCTCTTTTCGAAATTATAGAAGCCAGGGCAATCTTTGAGTCCGCTTTAGCCGATCTGATCATTCAACGAATATCGGATAAGGAAATTACTGAAGCCGAAGCCGCTGTGCAGGAATTGAAAGAGAATGTAGACAATCCCGACAAAGCCCTGGCGGCGGATCATCGTTTTCATAAAATTCTCTACGAGGCAGTTCACAACACGGTAGTATTTCATATCCACGATCTTGTTAGTCAGATTATCAAGAACATACCGGGAAGTTACCTTCATTCAAGGGATTACACCGAAGATACCTACTATTTTCATGACAAAATGCTGCAGGCACTTAGAAACCGTGACGGCAATGCTCTGCGCGAGGCTATAAACGCACACAACAAGTGGATTTACAAGGTATTCAAACTGGAAATATAAGAAAGATGATACACCCTGAAGGAACGGCTCGATTGACTTTTTTGTCCCGGAAAACTATACTTTAGCACTGCATATGGATAGACTCCCGGGACGGGATAATACAAGTACCATACTAGACAAGAGGAGCATGTATGTCTAAGGCAAATAGAGGAAGCGGTATCCGCGATAAAGTAAAAAGCGGACGGGGGGCCTGTCCCCTCTGTAAAAGAAGCGGGATCAAGGTGACCTACGAAGTAGAACTGAAGGAAAACAAATATATGGTCTGTAAACAGTGCAAGGCAGCACTGGCCCACGATAAGCTTCAGGACAGCGTCGCGGCGCTGTAAGCATCCAGACCTTAATAAGTACCGGCATCCTGATTCTCAGGATGCTGTTTTTTTATTGTAGAAAATGGACAACAATCAAATTGTTATACTATATATCACACTGCTCTCCGCGGAATTTCTTTTTTCTCTGTTACTTCAATTCTTAAATCTGCACAAACTAAAACAGGCTCAAATTTCCGGTCCCTATGCAGAAGAGTGGGTCCGGGAGCATTATGACAGGGAACTTTTTTCTACGGCACTTGTATACAACAGGGACCGCACTGTTTTTTCAATACTTGCGCTTACTATCAATATTATTCTTATCTTTTGGCTGGTACTTTGGGGAATACCGGGAATATTCGAAGATTTCTTTATTCATCTTTTTGATAGTTTTTACATAGTAGGTATCGGTACCGTATTCAGTACAGCCTTTCTGATTACTGTTCCAGGTATCGCATTACGGGCGTATTCCGTTTTTGTCATAGAGGAACGGCACGGTTTTAACCGTATGAACTGCAGGCTTTTTATTCAGGATATTGTAAAAAGCGGATTTCTGACCCTTATCCTGGCACTGCCTTTGTCGTTTGCTATTTTATGGCTGGTACGGAGCCTCGGACCAATGTGGTGGCTCTACAGTTTCATGCTGACAGCGCTGTTGCAACTTCTTATTGCTTTTGTGTTTCCCGTACTGATTGCCCCGCTCTTCTATCGTTTTACCCCTTTGGAAGATGGTCCGCTGAAAGAGCGTTTGCAGGTGCTGACTGATAGAACAGGGTTCATCTTCAAATCTATTCAAGTCATCGACGGCAGCCGCAGAAGCGCTCATTCCAACGCCTTTTTCTCCGGATTCGGCTCTTCCAGGCGGATAGCTTTGTTTGATACCTTGATGGATTCACTCTCAAACGAGCAGATCGAGGCTGTTGTTGCTCATGAACTGGGACACGCTGCACTGCGTCACACTATCAGACAGGTCGTCAGCTCCCTGTTCATTCTTTTTGGTGCCTTTGCCCTCTTAGGACAGATGTTGAACTGGGATGGACTCTTCCCGGTTTTTGGTTTTCAGTCCGCGTCTGTCTATGCCCTGCTGGTTATTGTTCTCTTTTTCAGCTCGCCTGTAACTTTCTGGCTGTCGCCACTTGCATCCTTTTTTTCGCGCCGCAGGGAGTATGCCGCAGATGCTTTTGCACAGGAGTACTGCGGGGATTACCGGCCCCTTGCTGACGGGCTGGTAAAGCTCCATCAGAATAACAAATCAAATCCGGTTCCTCATCCACTCTACAGCTTTTTTCACTTCAGCCACCCTACAGTGCCGGAAAGAATCGCGGCGATGAAAAAGCGTTCGTTGGAGAGCGGCAGGGATACTACCAGCCCTTGAGAGCATCTGATAATTCTTTGAATTGCTGAATAATTCGGCCGCTCCTGTCCTTTTTTACATAGGGACCATCAATCTGAACCGGAATATCCCGGCGATACAGTATTTTGTCGCCGCATATTCCAAGAGAAGCGACTAGTGAATCCTCAGCGTAGGGCATCTCTTCCATCCCGTTAAAAAGGAAATTCCCCAGAGAGTAGTAAATAATTCCGCCATTGTAATGCTCGACTCCCTGAAGTACGTGAGGGTGTGAGCCAAGGACAATATCCGCACCTGCATCAATGAGAGATCTGTACCGGTTCCGCTGTTCGGTATCCGGATAGCGCTGCCACTCGTGTCCGCCGTGCACCATTACGATATCTATGCCTTCTTCTTCAGAGAAGTCTGCAATTACAGAGAGAGCATCCTCTCCATACCAGAGAATCCCGGCCTGACGATCCGAGACCCGGGCCTGAAACTGACCATCAAATCCATTCCTTTCTCTGGGGTAGGCGCCGACAGAAAGAATGCGAAAGGTTGAATCACCAATAGAAAAAATCGCTGGTTCAAGAGCCTCCTGCAGAGAGGTCCCCGCTCCGGATGTACGTATCCCATACTCCCGCAGATACCCCAGAGTATCGAGAAGTCCCTCCTCCCCGTAGTCATAGCAGTGATTATTGGTAAGAGAAAGATAGTCAAATCCAGTCTGTCCTAAAGGCTTAAGAACCTCCGGGCGGAATCTAAAGTTGAAGCTCTTAGGAGTTTTACTGCCGTTACGGGTAACTGCTCCCTCCAGGTTGCCCATCAATAAATCAAAACCGGACAAATGGGGTAAAAGATCAGAAAAGATCCGCTCCTTGCCGTCCGCCTGATCTATCAGTACGTCCTCTATACCCCGCTGCAGCATCATGTCTCCGACTGCACCAATCCATATAAGGTCAGGAGAAGCCTCTGAGTAAACAGTATCAAGATAATCAGCCAGGGCAGTTTCAATTTTTTTTTGTAGTGCGGGATTCGGCTCAATTTTCCAGGTAAGATCAATAAACTTCCATCTGACCAGAGGATAACCGATATCTGCGGGGGTAAAACCGTCTACCATGATCCCCAAACCGGAATGTTCCCACTCATCCAGGGGTACAAGTTCAAAACCCTCGTCCTTAATTTCATTCAGACTCATCGAGTTTCTGTAGTCCCCTGGACTTCTCAAAGGAACGAGGAATTCATTTGAATAGATAAATCGTCTTTTTCCTTCCGCTCCCAGGGACTCACCTAAGGATAGAACAAGATCGGGTTTTTTAGCATTCTCTTTTTCGTATAGAGAAAACCCATCAGGAAGGGTAAAATTCTCAGGATCAATTACCCCGCCTTGAAAAGACACTGTAACAGGGTTTTCTGCCATGCAGGAGATAAGGGATAAAATACTAACAAGAAAAAAAGGGACTGCTTTAATCATGGCTTTGGAGTATAGTATAAACATTATGAAAATTGAAACAGGGAAATGGTATGCTCCCCGGTACAGCGGCAGAAAGGTTCCGCTGTATAAGATAAAACACATTGCCGGGAACGAAATCATTATGGAGATATGGGAATTCGACAAGAAATCATGCAGTGTCAGCCCGGTAGACAAATATGTTCCTGTTGATAAATTCTTCTTTGAAAACAAAAGCCAGGCAGAGGGTATCCTTCCTGTGGAAGGGGAGTTCAAGGAGGAACTCAGTCTTCCTGATCTTGGAGAACTGTAAAATGACACCTGCCGTAAAGACCCTGAAGAACTCCGGTCTTGCGTATAGACTCCATGAATATATTCATGATCCCAGGGCTGCCTCGTTCGGACCCGAAGCCGCAGAGAAGCTCGGGGTGGAACCATCCAGGGTTTTCAAGACGCTTGTTCTGTGCTCCGCCGCCGGAGAATATTCTGCCTGGATGCTGCCGGTCGACCGGCATCTTGATTTAAAAGAAGCAGCCCGAATAAGCGGAGAAAAAAAGATGGAACTTTCCGATCCAAAAGAAGCTGAACGGATAACCGGATACATCGTGGGAGGAATCAGTCCTTTAGGACAAAAAAAGAGACTCCCCTTATTCATCGATTCCCGGGCGCTTGAACATAAGACCATACTGTTCAGCGGCGGGAAAAGGGGACTTCAGATTGAGATGGCCCCATCGGATTTTATTAAAATCAGCAGTGCGGCTGCTTCGGGAAATTTTTCATAGTATGCCGATTTATAGTGGATCTATTGACACGTTTTTTCCTCTGTGGTATGTTGCTGCCTGCCTGGGGAGGTTCCCGAGCGGTCAAAGGGGGCAGACTGTAAATCTGTTGGCTCAGCCTTCGAAGGTTCGAATCCTTCTCTCCCCACGAGGCTCTCTTGACGATCAAGAGAGCCTTTTTTATTTTTACTGTCAATGGTATATCCTTTGTATGTGGCAATTATCCCGGTTATACAAGGACACTAGGTAATGAATACTCCATTCTATTCGAAGGGGCTCCGTTTCGATTGTACTGGATGCTCACGCTGTTGTCGGTATGAACCGGGCTATGTCTTTCTTTCAGAAACGGATCTCTTGCGCCTCTGCGCCTGCCGAGGATTGGATCGTTCGGAGTTTATCCATAGCTACTGCAGAACCATTAACCTGAACGGCTTTTTCCGTATCAGCCTTATAGAAAAAGAGAATTACGACTGTATTTTCTGGCAGGACGGCGGCTGCAGTGTATACGAGTCCAGACCTGTGCAATGCCGTACTTATCCCTTCTGGGAGCCTTTTTTATCGGATAAGGATGAATGGGAGTCCCTGGCCCGGGAATGTCCGGGTGTTAACAAAGGCAGGCTCTATTCACAAAAAGAGATAGAAGCCCTGATAGAAGCCCGGCAGATAGAGTCTTTACTGAGTGGTGACGACCTATGAAAGTCCGCTTCTGGGGAGTCCGAGGCTCAATTCCAACCCCTTTGAGCAGCCGGCAGATACAGAGCCGCATTGCAGCGGTTGTCCAGCGTATAGAGCCCCATCACCTGGAGAATCAGCAGAGCAGGGAAAGATTTCTGCACGATTTGCCCCCCTATATTATGGGAACTGTCGGAGGAAACACCACCTGCCTGGAAGTCCGGCTTAAGGATAACACGACGATCATCATAGATGCTGGTTCCGGAATCCGGGAGTTAGGGGCTGCACTGAAAAAACAGGGAGAGCATATTCGGGTATATCATATTCTATTTACCCATTTTCATTGGGATCACATTCAGGGGCTCCCGTTTTTTGCTCCCCAGGTTTATGACCCGCGCTGCGAGATCCACTTTTACAGCCCTGTACCAAATCTCAAAGCAATCCTTGAGGAACAAATGCAAAAACCCTATTTTCCTATAAGCATGGAAAGTATGAACGCTGTACTCTTTTTCCACAAACTCAAAGGGAATACCATGGATATAGGACCAGTTACAGTTTCGTGGAGACCAATGAAGCATCCGGGAAATTCATATTCCTATAAAATACAGGAAGAGGACAGCGCGTTTATCTTTTCTTCTGACACAGAACTCGTGCAGGGAGATTTTATTGAAAACCCGGAAAATACAGCCTTCTACCGCGGGGTCGATTCCCTTATAATGGACAGCCAGTACACCCTTGATGAGGCAATAGAAAAATATGATTGGGGCCATTCTTCCTATAGCCTTGCAGTAGATTTTGCGGTCACCTGGGGAATACGAAAACTGTATCTTTTTCATCATGAACCCCAGTACGATGATAAAAAGCTCTACTCCATTGAGCAGTCTGCCCGCTGGTATCTGAATCACCAAAAAGACAGCAACCTGGAAATCTACTCTGCTATCGAGGGAATGGAGTTTGAATTATGATGGAACTTCCCATCACCATGAATACTCAGGAAATTGTCGGTCTCTTTTTGTTTTTGCGGGCCCGGGAGTCGGAACTTGATTCTGTTCTCTCCGCTCTGCATGAGCGTCTTTCGGGCCACCTGTACGAGAGATTATCAATCGATGAGATGGAGAATCTTCAGGATCTCTATGCTCAAAAGATTGATGTTCTGGAACAAAAAGGCTAAATTTACACAGGTCTACATATCGGAGGGATCCATGAACAGGTATAAGTGTTATCTGTCTCTAATAATTGTTGCGCTATTCGCGGCCGTGACTCCCCTGTACGGCGATTTTAATCCTCCTCCCGGAGAAGAGAGTTATTTTCGGATGCTTTCTCCCTGGACTCTGGGTGCGGGGCCCTCTGTTGTCTCCACCGACGCGCCTGCAGCCGCCACATGGAACCCGGCTTCCGCTGCCGCTGTTCAGCGAATGACCTTCGATATAGGCTATGTCGCTATTTATGATACTGAGTATGACGAAGGTATCGCCGGCCACGCGGTTAATCTCGGAAACTCAATTCCCGGTAAACTCGGAGTATTCAGCTGGTCGGGACATTTTATCACCAGCGACTACGAAGGCCTTGATATTGGAACAATGGGTGCGATCAACCTGGGTTTCGCCAAGGATGTCTATGAAGACCTGTACGTCGGTACAGGACTCAATCTATATGCCGGTTCCAACGATTCATCTGACTGGGGTTCGACCCTGGACATTGGCTTTATCCATTTCCCTGCAAGTTATCGCAGTTTGAATAATTTTCGTTGGGGTATGACCGCCAAGGATGTCGGTTTGTGGTACAATCCTTCCGACGACTATTCTTCGATTCCTTCACCTTTCAGTCTGATGACTGGCGCTGCTTTTACCCCTGTCGAGAAAGAGGGTTTTGCCCTTGATCTCAGCTCCGACCTGATTCTGCCAAGTTTCCAGAATTTGCGCTGGAATGTCGGTCTCCTTGCACATATCGATAATTTTCTGCAGGTTGGGGTCTCATCGACCCTCGACGCTCGTTCAATCTTTGACGGAGACTTTGAAGCGTACCGTTTCATTCCTTCCTTTGGTTTGCGCTTCTCCTTTCAAACTGATTTGTCAGGCGGCAATCTGATCGATTTGTCCGGCCGCGGTTGGGACAGAGGAGACATTCAGCCTCATATCGGTGTTGCACCGCTCGCCAACGGGGCCTGGGGCGCCGGAATGGGGGTTACTGTCCCTCTGGGAATTATTGACGATAAGGCACCGGAAATCGAGATCGATCTGGGAGATCTTCCTTATAACGAGGCAGAGGATAACTCAGAGGAAAATGATTCTGTATCTCTGCGCATACACTCCTTTGATGATCCATTTGACAATAACCTGAACAAAGCCCTTGCAGTAAAAGGCCGCAAGAGCGGAAAAGTACGCAAGGATTACCAGCTGGTTCAGGCGGAAAATTCGAAGGAAGAAAAAAAGGTCGAAAAGAATGTCCTGCATAAAATCCCTGAAGCGGTCTATATTTCTCCCGACAACGACGGGATCCAGGATGATCTCTCCTTTCCTTTTTCAATTCGCGACAGCCGATATATTATGGGATATGCCCTGGAGATTCGGGATGAAAAGGGAAACCTTGTCCGGACCATCGGCAATAAAGAGGAACGGCCCCAGGAAATAACAGCCAGGGACATTTTCCGCCGCTTTTTTCAGAAAAAGAGCGGTATACCGATCCCGGAAAACCTTCGCTGGGACGGTACAAGCGAAGACGGGTCTCTTGTTCCTGACGGAGTATATTACTTTTCCCTCCATGCCTGGGACGATAACAATAACCGTTCCGAGACAAAGCCCTATCCGCTGGTGGTTGATATCAGGGATCCGGAAGTAGATATCGAGAAGGTTCCTCCCCTGGAACTGATCTTTTCTCCCAACGACGATGGACAGAAGGATATTATTCAAATCAGTCAGAGCGGGACACTGGAAGAAACCTGGAAAATCAGAATCATTGGTGCAAACGACAGAACCGTTTTCAGCACCGAACTGAAAGACCAGGAGCCCGATACCTTTATCTGGGATGGCATGAATAATTCCGGTAATGTGGTCGCCGACGGGGTGTATACCTATACTATAAGCAGCATCGACAGGGCTGGTAATTCGGTGTCCCGTTCTGTGGAGAATATCATAGTCGACACTCAGCCCCGGCCGGTATCCATATCCATAGATTCAGCATGGTTTTCTCCAAATGGAGACGGGGTACAGGACGAAATTCTTTTTACCCTGGATATCCCCACCCCGGAATCGCTTATCAGCTGGGACCTTGAAGTGCTTGATGCTTCACAGGGAATAAAATGGAGCACATCCGGAAGAAGCGATCCTCCATCGCGCTACAGTTTTGACGGACGCGGTTCTAATGGCGTCGTTTTGCCTGAAGGCAGCTACACGGCCCGTATTTCCGGTGTCTACCGTAACGGAAACTCTCCTAGCAAGACCTCTCCGAAATTTAACCTGGATGTAACACCTCCTTCTGCCACAGTAGCTGTTTCTCCACAGATTTTCTCTCCTGACGGAGACGGCAACCGGGACATTCTCCGCATAACTCAGGACGCAAGTGTCGAGCATGAGTGGCAGGGACAAATAGTTGATTCTGAAAATCAGGTAGTCAGACAGTATCGCTGGATCGATCAGCCGGAAGCAGAAATGGAGTGGAACGGTACCTCCGAAGAGGGCTCAATAGCGGAAGATGGGGATTACCGTTATCTCCTTTCTGCAACAGACAGAGCGGGCAACTCATATTCTGTTGAAAGCCGCAGTGTACGCTTAAGCACCAAGGAGACAGTTGTTGCCATCTTTACCGACACTGATGCCTTTTCTCCCAATGGCAACGGCGTTAAAGATGAAATACTGATTAAACCGAATGTAAAGGTCGCCGAAGGCGTAGAGTCCTATGTTATTACCATTCTGAATGCAGAAGGACAGGGGGTAAAAACCTTCACCGGCAGCGGAGCTCTGGCTGACCAGTACCGGTGGGACGGAATCGGGGAGTCCGGTGCGAGAATGCCCGATGGAAGCTACCGGGCATCGATCAGAGTAATCGACCGGAACGGAAGCGTTGCAGAATCTATATCCTCCAGTTTTATCATGGACCGGGTTGCCCCTCAGGCAGAACTCAGCGCCGCTTACACCCTTTTCTCTCCTGACGGTGACGGACGCAGAGATCAGGTCACCATTTCCCAGAAAGGAAGTACCGAGGACCTGTGGGAAGGCCGAATATTCAGCAAGAGCGGAGAGATTGTCCGCAGTTACCGCTGGAAAGAGATGCCCGGCAGTCTTATATGGCAAGGCCGGGACGAAATGGGAAACCAGCTGCCCGACGGCGAATACCGCTACAGCCTCAGTTCTACCGATCCGGCAGGAAACTCGGTCAGCGTTGAACTGGATGGAATACGAATCGACACTAGAAAAACCAGCGCGTATCTGACCGCCGATACGACAAAGGTATCACCAAACGGCGATGATAATTTTGATAGCGTCACCTTCTTCCCGATAGTTAATCTCCGTGAAGGCATCAGCGACTGGAAGCTGGAACTGGTCGAAGAAAACTCCGGCGAAACCTATGCAAGCTTCCAGGGACGATCCGAAGTACCGGAAAGGATTCTCTGGAACGGTACGGATAATGGGGGTAATGTCAGCGACGGCCTTTATTCGCCCAGGCTGACAGTCAACTACCTCAAAGGTAATCAGCCCCGGGCGGAACTTAAACCCCTTCGAGTCGACGCAACCAGTCCGGTTGTACGCATAGAAGCCGATCCTCTTCCTTTCTCTCCGGATAACGACGGGTCTGATGACGAGCTTCATTTCCGGATAGATGTACAGGACCTTAGTCCCATAGACACCTGGAAACTCGAAATTTTTGATCGGGAGATGAACCTGTTTACCCGTTTCTCCGGTACAGGAATGCCTTCCCGGGAACTGATATGGGACGGACGGTCAAGCAGCGGTGAGCTGGTAATATCTGCCGAGGACTATCCCTTCCGTTTTACTATTCACGATGATCTTGGCAATACAAGTGTAGTAAGCGGCAAGATTCCTGTTGATGTGCTGGTTATTCGGGACGGGGATAAACTGAAAATCCAGATAGCTTCTATAGTTTTCGAACCGAACACTGCTGTATATTCTGAACGGGATGAAGAAACATCGGCGAAAAACATCTTTGTCCTCGACCGTATAGCAGAAATACTCAATAAATACCGCAACTACCGCATTACCATAGAGGGACATGCGAATCCTGTCTATTATAATGATCCGGTCCGGGGGCCTACAGAAGAGAAAGAGGAACTTAACCCCCTTTCCGAAAAGCGGGCGAAAACGGTGCGTCAATCCCTTATTGAACGAGGTATCCATCCCGCCAGAATGAACGTGATCGGTCTTGGAGGAACGCGAACCATAGCCGATCCAGGCGACCGCAGTGTTAACTGGAAGAACAGGCGCGTGGAGTTTGTACTCGAAAAATGAGATACCTGCTGCGTTTTCTTATTGCGGCTGTGCTGGTGCTGTTTGTTACAGGAATAGCTGCCGGCGGAGCCGCGGTTTTCTATACCAAAGCTCCTGAGGATCCTCCCGGGGATACCTTTTTTCGGGTACGCCCTGGCGATTCCCTTTCTCTGATTGCTGAGCAGCTGGAAAACCGGGGGTTTATTCGTTCCAAACTGATTCTACGGCTTTATTCCAGAATAATGAAAACAGATGATGATCTGCAGACCGGATATTACAGTATTCCATCCGGTGCATCGATGTTCGAAATTCACGATATACTGCTCACCGGTAAACAGTATCTTGTCCATGTAACCATCCCGGAAGGATTTACCATGCGTAGAATCGGCCAGATCCTGGAAGAAAAGGGTATCCTTCGGGCAAGCGAGTTTCTGCTTGCGGCTGAATCTCCGGAATTGATTGACGAATTGGGAATTCCTGCGGATTCTTTGCAGGGATATCTTTATCCGGATACCTACCGCATGCCCCTGGAGTCTTCAGCGGGTGCTGTTCTTCGGCATATGGTGGCTACCTTTTTCCAGAAACTTGAAGAAGGGGGGATTCAGCGTGAGGATTACACCCCTGAAGAACTTCATGAACGGGTTATCCTGGCCTCTATTGTTGAAAGGGAATACCGCTTAGCCGAAGAAGCTCCTTTAATTGCGTCTGTTTTTTTAAACAGGCTTAATATCCGCATGCCTCTGCAGTCATGCGCAACTGTTGTATACGTGCTTACTGAAGAGGAAGAAAGGGATCATCCTGAATTCCTGACTTACCGGGATCTGGAGGTTAACTCAGATTTTAACACCTATCAGAACTACGGCCTTCCTCCGGCACCAATCTGTAACCCAGGGAAAGTCGCCCTGGAATCTTCTTTTTCTCCCGCCGATACGGATTTTCTCTATTTTCTTGTTGAAGACCCGCAAAGCGGTCGTCACCGCTTTACTACAAATCTGTCCGAACATAACCAGGCCAAGCGTCTCTATATAAAAGGCAGATAAGTCGGTATGGCAATCCCCCAGGCGGTAATCAGCGAAATCAGCGATAAGACCTCTATGGTTGAACTGGTTAGTCTCTATACCACATTGAAGTTTTCAGGAGGACAATACAGCGGTCTCTGTCCCTTCCATTCGGAGAAGACGCCGTCATTTTCCGTGAATGAGGAGAAAAAGCTCTTTTACTGCTTCGGGTGTCATAAAGGGGGTAACCTCTTTCAGTTCGTAATGGATATGGAAAATCTCAACTTTGCAGAAGCAGTCCGTTTTCTGGGACAAAGGGCAGGAGTCGAAATCCGGGAAGACTCCGATAGAGGTCAGGAAACCCGGGTAGGGGCTCTCTTTGACCTTTATGCCGGGGTTACCCGAAGCTTTCACTATCTGCTGACGGAAACCATGGCCGGAGCGAAGGCCAGGGATTATCTGCATACCCGGGGAGTTTCCGATGAAATAATCTCCTCATTCCAACTGGGTTATGCTCCGAAAGATCCTGACTGGCTCCATGATTTTCTGATCAAAAAAGGTTATTCCCCTGATTTCCTGGCCGAATCCGGTCTTTTTTCCCGCAATGATTCCCGATATCCTCTATTTCGAAACCGCCTTATAATACCCATAGCTTCGAATCAGGGCCGGGTAATCGCCTTTGGAGGCCGTCTGCTGGAAGGAGAAGGACCAAAATACCTGAACAGCCCGGAGACGCCAATTTTTAAAAAGAGCAGGACCCTGTTTGGCTTGAACAAGGCTGCAAAAGTCATGCGCGGTTCAGGACGTTTTTTTCTCTGTGAAGGATACATGGATGTTATGGCCCTTGCCCAGGCGGGAATCGCCGAATCCATTGCACCTCTTGGTACCTCATTCACCCAGGATCAGGCAAATCTGCTCAAACGTTACGCTGATAAGGGCGTTGTGCTTTTTGATAATGACGACGCTGGCCAAAACGCCGCCAGTAAAGCAGTTATACTTTGCGCAAAATCTGGAATAGAGACCTCCATAGCCAGAGTTTCCGGAGGAAAAGATCCCGCAGATATATTGGAAAAAGAGGGTGGTCAGGCGTTGCAAAAATCATTACAATATACTATAAATAGCTTTGATTATCTTGTGGAAAAGGCCATGTCGCGTTTTTCCTCAGGTACTCCGGAAGGGAAGCACCGCATTCTCTCCGAAATTGCCCCCTTTCTGGAGGCACAGGATTCCGCGGTCAAGCGAGACGGGTACCTGACGCGCCTGTCCGATATGTTGGAGGTCAACGTTACTGCACTAACAGCTGATCTTTCGCAACAAACTACGTCGTCTCGAGAAGTTCCGCAGGAGCAGAAAGATCCGGAGCGAGTTGGTTCGGATCTTTTCCTCATGTTAGGTGTCGCCGCATACCCGGAACATTTTTCATATATTCGACAGTATGTCAACGCAGATGACCTGATTGATCAACGCGCTCGTCAGCTGTTTATAATACTTGAAGATGCCTTTCGACGGGACGAGTTAGATATGAATGCTATTGCCCAAAATGTCGATAATGAAGAAGTTCGGGGTTTAATTTTTGATAAAGCCTTTTCGGGCGAATTAGGATCTGACCCCAAGTCAGTTCTTCAGGACACCCTGCGGAGTGTACGGTATGGAGCTCTTGTCCGAAGGCAAAAAGAGGTAATCCGCGCTCTTGAAAGGGCAGAGCGCAATGGGGTTTCTCATGAAGAGCTGAAGAGTTTACTGACAGAGAAGATGTACCTGACCGAAGAATTGCAGAAACTAAGGGTGAGACAGGCATGACAGAGCTGCTCAATGATCCAGCTGTTACAAAACTTCTGGAATACGCAAAAAAGAAAAAGAAAATCACCTACGATGAGGTCAACGACTTTCTTCCCGAAGAGATTGTCAACTCAGAGAAAATCGAAGATGTGTTCAGTCTTTTGGAACAGCATCACGTCGAGATTGAGGAGGATAATCTGGATTTGAATATTCCGACTATAACTGAAGAAGATGAAGTAGAAGATGTCGCGCTGGAGGATGATGAAGATACCGAGGAAATATCCGAGGACTTCAATGCAACAGATGAATTAGAGGACGCTGAAGAGCCTGAAGAAGATATGGAGAAAACAAAAGTTGCTGCTTCCAAGAAACGTGTTGTCCTTGGGGATAAAGATTCCGCTATTGATGATCCTATCCGTCTTTATCTGAGAGAAATCGGTAAGGAGAACCTTTTAACCGCCGAACAGGAAGTTGAACTCTCAAAACGCATGGAAGACGGCGAAAATATTATTAAACAGGTCGTTAAGGCTTCCGGTCTTATTATACCTGAAATTTATCACCTGATCCAGAAAACATTTTCCAAGGCAGACCCCAGGGAGATGGATCTTTCCAAAAAGGAAATTTCCGAACTGCTGGCGGAGAGGCGGAGATTGAATCAGTTTTATCGTGAGCCTCTGCGGGTACTTGCTCCTGGTATTCGGCAATATATTGAACATAAAAATAAACTGGTATCCCTGGGTGAAGATATTCTTGTCAGCAGCGAGCTTGCGGCAAAACGCACTTCTTTGGTCAAGAAGATTGGTAACATCGATCTTCACCAGGAAGAGATTCTTCTTTTATCGGACAAGTTCTCCAACGCTGAAAAAAAGATAAAACGATACCGCAAAGAGCAGCATAGAATCGAACGACGGCTCCGGGTAAGCAGCACCAGGGAACTGAGGACCATGGGCCGCGGCCTGGCAATCCCTGATGAACGCAGAAAGATCGAAGTTGATTTGGAGCTCAGCGCAGACGAGATAAAAGAAAAGATTCGACAGATCCAGATCACAGAAAAGAAACTCAGAAATCTGGAGATTGAGTTCGAAGAGAACATTGAGTCTATTCTTGAACATGCCGAACGAATTTCCAAGGGCCAGCACATGATGAAAGGGGCCAAAGATAAACTTATTCAGGCCAACCTCAGACTGGTTGTCAGTATTGCCAAAAAATACACCAACCGGGGTCTCCACTTTTTTGATCTTGTGCAGGAAGGTAACATCGGTCTTATCAAGGCCGTTGAAAAGTTCGAATACCGCAAGGGCTACAAATTTTCTACCTATGCAACATGGTGGATCAGACAGGCGATTACCCGCTCAATCTCGGATCAGGCCCGAACAATCCGTGTTCCTGTTCACATGATTGAGCAGATAAACAAGGTTGTACGGGAATCCCGTCAGTTAATGCAGGTGCTTGGCAGGGAACCTTCCGACGAAGAGGTTGCCGAAAGGCTTGGATGGTCTGTGGCCAGAGTGAAATCCGTCAAGAATGTGGCCAGAGAGCCGATTTCTCTCGAAACTCCTATAGGGGAGGAAGAGGATTCTCTTCTTGGCGATTTTATCGAGGACAAGGATATCGAAAACCCTGCAAGCCAGACAGCCTTTAAACTGCTCCAGGAACAACTGCAGGATGTATTGTACACTCTGCCTCCCCGTGAGCAGGAGGTATTAAAAATGAGGTTCGGACTAGAGGACGGATATTCCCTGACTCTCGAAGAGGTAGGGCTCTATTTTAATGTTACCAGAGAAAGGATCCGCCAGATAGAGGCAAAAGCATTGCGACGCTTGCGTCATCCGAAGCGCAGCCGTCGGCTTAAAGATTATATCGATAACTAAATAATAACTATACGAGGGCAATAAGCATTATGATGACTGAGGTTTTCGACAAGTTACGTACCCTGCAGGATATTTTATCTCAGAAGTACGAAATCGAACGTGAAATTCACGATATCCCCAAGGCATTGACCACTAAAACGGAACTGTTAAACCGTTTAAAGAAGTCCTATATTGAGAAGAATACAAAGCGGGAACGGATTAACGAAAAAATGAAATCTCTGCGGATTAAGCTGTCCGACGCCGAATCACAGCGTGAGACCTATGAAAAGCAGATGGACCAGATAACCACCCAGCGGGAATATGAAGCCCTTGATAAAGAGATCCGAGACGCCACCGAAAAGGAACAGCAGCTGCGTAAGGATATTCTCCGGGAAGAAAAAGAGCTGGAAGAGATCAATGCGACCCTTGAGCGCGAAGAAAGTATGATTCAGCTTCAGGAAGAAGAACTGTCCGCCGAGCAGGAAAAGATAAAAAATGAAAGTGCTCAAAAGGAAGAGGTTCTTAAACAGCTTGAAGCTGAAGAAAAGGATGTTATCCCGGGACTGGAAGAAGATATCCTGTTCAAATTTGAACGTATTATCCGCTCTAAGTCTGGTGTCGGTATTGTACCGGTAAAAGCTTCTGTATGTACCGGGTGTCACATGCAGCTTCCTGCACAGTTTGTAAATGACGTCCGCAATGGAGAAAAGATCCTCTTTTGTCCGTATTGCAGCAGAATTCTTTTTTACAGTGAATCAGAGATTTCTGAAGACTCGTACTTTTTTCAGGATGAGGACGCCGGAAGTCTGGCGGACCTTGTCGATTCAGAAGAGTAGGGATAGACTATTAATTGAAGCAGACCAGATAGCCGCCGCATAGAGTTCTACGCGGAGGAAAGTCCGGGCTCCGTAGAACAGGATGCCGGGTAACCCTCGGGACGCTGTCGGCTTCCTAAAGAAGCTGAAGGCGGACAGAAAGTGCCACAGAAAGCAAACCGCCCTGCACCAAAATCTTTGATTTTGGTGCAGGGTAAGGGTGAAAGGGCGGGGTAAGAGCCCACCGCCTTCAGGGTAACCTGGAGGGCATGGTAAACCTCATCCGGAGCAAAGCCATACAGCAGAGGGGTTGTTCGCCCGAATCTCTGCGGGTAGGCTGCATGAAGCTGCCGGTAACGGCGGCCCCAGATAGATGGCTATCCAAGACAGAATCCGGCTTACCGGTCTGCTTCTTTATTTTATATACGAGGCAACGATGCGACTACCAAAGGATCGGTTCAATTTTTCACGTGTATCCCAGAATTATGGAAGACGAAAAAGCGGACTGAAACTAGTTGTTTCTGCCATTGTTGTAATCCTGTCAATAACTATCGGCGCGTTCTCGGTAAATAAAATCATGCGGGTCAGTGGAAATGATCTTTCCATGCGTGAAGAACTCAAGGTTCTCTGGGAACAAATGAATTACGAGGAGATCAATCTTCGTTGCGCAGAAGTTCTCGAATCATCTCCTTTAAATATGGACGCCCTGGTATATAACGGTTTGTCCTATTTCTATCGTGGTGTTGCGAAGTTCACCCTTGAAGATAAAATACCCCTCTTTGACCAGGCGATCGAGTATCTCAGACTCGCCGATCTGACAGCGGAGTATCCTCTGAAGGGAAGTGTTCACTATATTTTAGCGAAAACGTACTATCATAAAGGTCGTTATTATACAGACCTTGCGATAAATTATATGCTGAGTTCCCTCGATTTGGGGTATCAAGGTATCGACAGTTATGAGTACCTCGGACTGTCATATTCAGAACTGGGAGAATACGAAAAGAGTGTAGAATATTTTGAAAAAGCACTTGATCAGAATCCGTCCGATACTTTATATCTTGTTCTGGGTCAGACGTATTTTTCCATGGAAGAGTTTTCCCGGGCAGAGGAAACTCTGTTGCGCTGTCTTAATGCAACCGGGGATATTGCAACCCAGCAAAAGGCCAGATTTCTGCTTGGAAGGATTTATTTGAATCGAAAGGAATATTTAAAAGCTGAAAACCAGTATCGGGAGATACTTGCAATAAACAAGAATTCCGCCGATTCATACTTCTATTTGGGCTCGATTTATGATGAATTGAATGATACTATCAAAGCGCGAGCTGAGTGGCGCAAAGCACTTGAAATAGACCCGACGCACCATGGAGCGCGTCAGAAACTTTACAACTAATGCTGGAGGATTCCTGATGGGAATGTTTAATCTTGCCGACGCGTTTTCCACGGAAATTGGTATAGATTTAGGGACATGTAACACACTAATATATGTCCGCGGAAAAGGTATTGTAATCAGTGAACCTTCGGTGGTGGCAGTTGAACGGGGAACAAAAAAGGTTGTTGCCGTTGGTGTCGAGGCAAAAAGAATGCTCTGGAAAACCCCGGGAGATATTATTGCAATTCGTCCTCTCCGGGACGGAGTTATTGCTGACTTGGAAACAACCGAAAAGATGATCCGTTACTTTATCAGTAAAGTACTCCCCAGACGCTGGTTTGTTAAACCCAGAATGGTCATAGGAGTACCCACATGTATCACCGAGGTTGAACGGAGAGCAGTAGAAGAAGCTGCCTACAAAGCAGGAGCCAGAGAGGTAAAGGTAATCGAGGAATCTCTGGCGGCTGCAATTGGAGCTAAAATTCCGATTTTTGAACCTGCTGGACATATGATCTGCGATATTGGCGGAGGAACCACCGAGATCTCTGTTATTTCTCTTGGTGGAATGGTTGTAAGTAAAGCTATCAGGATAGGCGGCGACGAGTTTGACGAAGCGATTATTAAACATGTCCGAAACGTACATAACCTTATTGTAGGCGAGCAGACTGCCGAAAACCTTAAGATAAAAATTGGTAATGCCATTGCCGACAAGACCATCGAAAAGATGGAGATTAAAGGCACGGATGCCATAACCGGTCTTCCACGTCGTCTCGAGATAGACTCAGTTGAGGTCAGAGAAGCCCTGCAGGAGCCAATAAACGCTGTAATTGAAGAGATAAAGCGTACCCTGGGACAGACTCCGCCGGAGCTGGCAGCAGATATAGTAGAGCGCGGGATTGTAATGACAGGGGGTGGATCACTGCTGAAAGGTTTACCCAAGCTTATCAGCAAAGAAACCGGTGTTCCTGTAATTCTTGCCGAAGACCCTTTGCTGTGCGTAGCTAATGGTGCGGGAATGTATTTTCAGCATACCAAGGATATGGCAAGTAACCAGACAATCTATAACAATCTAAATACATAATCGTCATGAACGAAAGCGGTTTTCTCTTTAAGCGCCGAAAGGGACTCACCCTCCTGGCTGCTTTATTATTGAGTATAGTAATTCTTGTGGTTGATACAAATTCTTTTACTCTGAATCCCTCAAAGATTGGGTACTCTGTTATATCGACAGTTCAAATTGGTTTTGCAGGGGTTAAACATTTTCTACAGGAAACCGCTAATTCCATTACTGAGCTTAAAAGACTAAAGAGTGAATATGAGGCTTTGCGGGAAAAGATGGAGGACTATCAGGTTATTCAACGAGACCTCGTTAATCTCCGTAGTGAAAACGATCGTCTTCGGACCCTGCTTAATTTGACTGCAGAACTTGAGTATCGTCATATTGCTGCCAGAATAATTGCGAAAGACCCGTCAGCTTACTTTCATTCCTTTACCATCGACAAGGGGAGCAGAGACGGGATCACAAAAGACATGCCGGTAATCGCGTATCAGCAGGGTTTTCAGGGAGTTGTTGGAAAAGTTCTGGAAACCGGACCGTTGACCTCCCGGGTCTTGCCTCTGATCTCTGCTAACTGTTATGTCAGCAGCAGGCTCCAAAGTTCCCGCTTTGAAGGACTGGTCCAGGGGAGCGGCGGCATTAATCAGCCGATTATTATGCAGTATGTAGTAAAAACTGCCAGAGAAGAGATCCAGTTTGGAGATCTTGTTGAAACGTCCGGTATGGATTCAATATATCCTCCTAACATTTTCATAGGACGCGTACGCTCAATAGGATCAAAAGAGTGGGAGCCCGATCTGGAACTCTCTATAGAACCCATTATAGATTTTTCCCGTCTTGAGTATGTCGTTGTTCTTGATATTCAATCCCCATTTTCCGGAGAATCGTCAGAATGATACGCCATCCTGTAGTACAAATAGCAATCCTCATTGGTCTCATTCTGTTCGAAACAGTTATTGTCCGGGAATTGAATTTGATCGGAATCGAATTGGCACTGTATCTGGTTTTTTTTGTTTTTATTGCTCATGCCCAGGGTTCCATGAAAGCTGTTGTTATCGGGTTCTGTGTTGGTCTTGCAGTTGATTTTCTGTCCGCCGGGCCATTAGGTCTTCACAGCTTTTCAATGAGCTTAATAGGATATTTAGCCGGATCTTTGCGCGGGAAACTATTTCTTGATCCTATTTTTATGCCCATGCTTCTTATGCTGGCTGCAGGACTAATTAATCTGATTGCTGGAACCCTGATCATTGCTCTTTTTTCTATAGAAGTATCAAGCCATCCTTTTTCCAGTTCCTTTGTGTTTATGCTGCTCGCGCATGCCCTTCTTTCTCCTATCTGTTTCGGCCTCATGCGTCTCGTGGGAATAGTACCCCTCAATCTTCGGAGTGAGGAACGATGAATATAGGCTTTGGTGAACGTGTCAATCCCTCAAACAAGTTGCGACTGATAACTATTGGGGGCATATTTTTAGTAACAATCGCTATTTTTACTCTATATCTGTTTAATCTGCAGGTAGTGCGGGCCAATGAATTTCAGCGAAGGGCGCAGCAAGTTGCCCGGCGTAGTTCTATAATCTCTGCTCAGCGAGGAGAAATATACGACCGCAATTTCGATCTCCCATTAGCCATTAATATTCCATCCTTCGCGGTAAACGTTATTCCAGCTGAACTTTCCAATGCTGAACGAGACCATGTTTTTCCAAAACTTGCTTCTGTACTGAATATAGGTGTTGAACAAATAGAAGGACGTATTTTACCTGCGTACAATCATCTGTATCAGCCGGTTGAAGTTGCATCGGGGGTACATTTAAAATCCATAAGTTATATTGCTGAGCATATCGACGAGTACCCCGGAATAACATGGAATAATAAATCAATCCGATCCTATACCGTACCGGGCTCTCTGGCTCATATTATCGGCTATGTTGGAGATATTACCAGGGAGGAACTTCAGGTACTTTATAATCAGGGATACTCACAATCCTCAACCCTCGGTAAGAGCGGAATCGAAAAGGTATATGATCAACTGCTCCGCGGCACCGACGGAATACGGTACTCTACAGTCGATGTCCGGGGTCGAAGGGTCTTCCAGCCGGGAATAGAGGAGAAGCCTCCTGTTTCGGGAAACAATATAGTTCTTACAATTGACCGGAGAATTCAAAAGCTTGCAGAAGATTCCCTGGGGCCGAGGGTTGGTTCAGTCGTTGTCTTGAAACCCTCAACAGGTGAAATACTATCCATGGTCTCATATCCATGGTTTAATCCGAATATGTTTGGTACGGAACGTGATCCAGAGGAATATAGAAAAACAAGCCTGGATCCAGAATTTCCTTTCTTGAACCGGGCAATACAGGCAGCTTATGCACCAGCATCAGCGTTCAAAACCATCATGACCACTGCCATATTGGAGGACAATGTTTTTCCTCCTGATCAAAAAATCGACTGCCCCGGTTATCTTCAAGTGGGCAATCGCACCTTCCACTGCCACAAGAAAACGGGTCATGGTCCGCTCGATTTAAAGGGTGCTCTGGCTGAATCCTGTAATGTCTATTTTTGGACCCTGGGCATCAGGTATCTAGGGGTGGACCGTATTATAAACTTTGCCCGGCAGTTCGGTTATGGGCAGCCTACAGGAATAGACTTGCCCGGAGAAACCTCCGGACGGGTGCCAAGCCCGCAATGGAAAGAACAGACGTTTAACGTAAAATGGGTAGGCGGAGATACTGCAAACATTTCCATAGGGCAGGGGGATCTTTTAGTTACTCCCATTCAGATGGCTAATATGATGGCCATGGTAGTAAACAAAGGGACGATTTATCGTCCTCATCTATTAAAGGAGATCCGGGACCCCGTTTCGGGTTCAGTTGTGGAAGAACAAAAACCGGATATTCTTTTTCAAACCACAACCAATCCTGACGTTTTTAAACAAGTACAGGAGTATCTTCGTGGTGCTATTGTAGATGGAACAGCAAAAGTGGTTCTGACTACAAAAGCTGTAGAAGTCGCCGGAAAAACAGGAACCGGCGAGGCAGGTTTTGAAGATCAGTGGAGTTCCTGGTTTGTTGCCTATGCACCTTTTAACGGGCCTCCTGAAGATCAGGTTGTTGTCGCTGTTAATGTTGAAGCTGTTAATGATTGGGAGTGGTGGGCACCCAAGGCAGCGAACATTATCTTCCAGGGAATATTCGCAAATGAGGATTTCAGGCAGGCGGTAAAATCCCTTCGTTGGCAATGGATGTTTCCTGATCTTGATAAGGACAACAATCCCAGATGAAACTTCGTTCTTTTCTTAGTTTTGACATTTTTATTTTTTTCTCTGTAATAGCCCTCATGGTTATAGGCGTTCTATTTATATATTCGTCAGGAGTTTCATCCAGCGGTGTTGTATACACCAATGAGTATATAAAACAAATCATCTCAATATCCATCGGCCTTATATTATGTCTCGTTTTCAGTTTTGGGAATTATTCACGTCTTGGAGAATGGTCACTTTATTTCTATTTTGCGGGAATCTTTGCTTTAGTCTATACACTCTTTTTCGGCAAGGTTATAAATGGTGCCCGCGCCTGGATTACTATCGGTTCGTTCCATATAGGGCAGCCTTCCGAGATAATGAAAATATTCACGATACTATATCTGGGCAACTTTTTCGATCAACATCGTAACAGTATTAATAAAATCAGCACACTTTTTATAAGCCTTGGTATTGTCGCTCTTCCAATGGGACTTGTTCTATTACAGCCTGATATGGGAACTGCTCTTGTTTTTGTACCTATTTATTTTTTCTCCGCGTTTATCGCATCAGTACCGTTACGGTATCTTTTTTTCCTTTTCCTCTCCGGATGCCTGACTGTTTTTATTGGAATTCTTCCGGAATGGAATAGTGCGATACTCCATAATGACGGTTTTTTTATTCGTATTCTGACAGATTCTTCACTGTGGCCGTATCTAACGGCAGTCTCCGTGTTGATCATGTTGCTCTCGCTTATAGGCTATATTTTTTACCATCGACGATACTTTTATTGGACCGGGTTCTTTTCTTTTTCTTCCGGTTTATCTTTTATCGGAGCTTTTCTGATGCAGAAAGTTTTGAAAGACTATCAGATTATGAGATTGATTGTTTTTCTTGATCCAGAAATTGATCCCCGCGGAACCGGTTGGCATATTATTCAGTCCATAACGGCAGTAGGATCAGGCGGTTTTTATGGTAAGGGGTTTTTAAAGGGAACTCAAAGTCAGTACCGTTTTCTTCCTATGCAGAGCACAGATTTTATCTTCTCTATCATTGCTGAAGAATGGGGATTTATCGGCAGCTTCCTGGTTCTGCTTTTATTTACTGTTATTTTACTGCGAGGCATTTATATTATCTGGACAGCCAAGGATCGTTATGGAAAGATAATTGGCGCGGGAATTATAGGAATGTTGTTTTTTCACATGGTAGTAAACATCGGTATGACCATGGGGATTATGCCGATTACAGGTATTCCCTTGCCCTTTGTCTCTTACGGCGGATCTTCTATTCTCAATTCTCTCATTGCAATTGGTATTTTGCTGAATATACATCAGCGTCGATATCATTTCTAGATTACAAGGAACACGCATGCGAAGAAATCCAATCGATGCTCTTGGCAACAGTCTGTTGTCAGTTGAAAAACCGGCCCGCTATGTCGGCGGTGAATACGCCATTATCAGGAAATCCCGGGAAACCGGCTTTAAAGTGGCATTATCCTTTCCCGACTTATATGAAATCGGCATGTCTAATTATTCAATTCGTATTTTATATACCATGCTGAACAGACTGGAGGATGTAGCTTGTGAACGGGTATTTGCTCCAGCTCCCGATTTCGAAAACCTTTTAACAAAAAAAGGGGTTCCCTTATACAGTCTTGAAAATGGGATTTCCATCGTCGAGTTCGATATAATCGCTTTTACTGTAGGCTATGAACTCTCCGCCACAGGTATCTTATCCGTTTTGGATTCGGGCCGGGTTCCTTTGCGAAGTGTGGATAGAGGTCCCGACGATCCAATCGTTGTAGCAGGCGGAAGCGCACTGACAAATCCTGCTCCTTTTAGTGCATTTTTTGACGGCGTTTTTATCGGAGAAGCGGAACAAGTCTGGGGTGACCTTATTATGAACCTTCGGGACGCGAAGAAAAAGGGAGCGCAACGAAGCGAACTGCTGAACATACTGCTACATCACCCTAATATATGGTATCAAGGCAAACAGGAAAAGACCTTTCGTGCAGTATGGCAGGACTTTGGCTGTAATGCTTTTTTTCAGGAATTCCCTCTACCCGGAATGAGTGCCGTACAGGATCATGGCGTTGTTGAAATTATGCGTGGCTGCCCGAATGGATGTCGGTTCTGCCATGCTGGAGTTGTCTACAGACCTCACCGGGAAAAAGATATAGATCTTATTATGCAAGAGGCTGAATACCTTTTTCATGCCTATGGATACCGTGAGATAACCTTGTCCAGTCTTTCAACTGGTGACTATTCCCGTCTTCAATATTTGGTTGATCAATTAACAAAACGCTTTTCTGATCGACAGGTTTCTTTCAGCCTGCCTTCTCTTCGGGTTAGCAGCTTTACTCTTCCAATTCTTAACAGAATATCTGAAGTTCGAAAAAGCGGGTTAACCTTTGCCGTCGAAACACCGGAGCACGCCGGACAGGTAAGTATAAACAAAGAGGTCCCAGCGGAGCGCATAATAGAAATTCTCAAAGCTGCCAGGCAATACGGCTGGCGCAGTGCAAAATTTTACTTTATGATTGGACTCCCCAAGGATACCGAAACAACACCGCAGTCGATAATCGACTATCTTGAAGAGATTCGAAAGAATACAGGAGTAAAAATACATCTGACGGTAAACACTTATATACCCAAGCCGCATACCCCTTTCCAGCGGTCTTTCCAGTTACGGGAAGAGGAAGCTCTTGATACAATACACTCCATACGCAACGGACTTAACAGAAAACTCTATAAATTCGGGTATCATTCTCCCTTTGCTTCCATTTTGGAGGGCTTGATCTCCCGAGGTGATGAGCGGGTAGGGGACGTTATAGAAAAGGTATACCGTGCCGGAGCCCGTCTAGATGCCTGGGAGGAATACCTGGATCGCGACTTGTGGCGTACAATCATGAAAGAAGAAACATGGGACCCTGTTGCCGAGGTTAGCCGGCCGCGTTCTAAAGATGAGGTACTTCCCTGGGAGACCATTGACATTGGTGTACGCCGATCCTACCTTGAGGCTGAGAATAAACGGGCAGAGAACGGAGAATTGACCGACCCCTGTAAAATATTATGCCGCCATAATTGCGGCGCGTGCGATGACGACAATAGAGTTTCTCTTGCAGAGGAAAGTTCTGTTAATAATTCCAGAGAACCATCGCAGAATTCAACAACTGACAGGCTAAAGAATACTACGTCCCACAAACGGTTTCTTTTTAGTTTTACCAAAAAAGGGCCGGCCAGGTTTCTTTCTCATAAAAACCTTGTAACTGTATTTCAAAGACTTTTTACACGGCAGGAAATACCGGTTCAGTATACACAGGGGTTTAACCCAAAACCAAAACTTGAATTTGCCCATCCATTATCTCTTGGTGTATCTTCTGAGCACGAAGTAGCAATGATTTTTCTCAATGAAGAATATGAACCGAATGATTTTATCCGTTTTTGCAACTCATCAATGCCTGAAGGCATGATAATTACCTCCGCTTCTTTTTTTGAGTTCCCCGAAGGGGTAAAGTCTGTTATGTCCTATTATTCTGGATCTGATTATGAGCTGAAAGTTAAAAATAAATTTTTTGCATTACATGGAAAAGCCATAATGGGACTCTTTGCACCATACACCGGTGTTCCTGTAAAAGAAGGCAATTACCAGACATTCCGTTTTTTTTATCCCGATGGTAAACAGGAAGTGAAAGGAATAAACCGCCTTCTACGAAATAACTATCAGAATAATCTTGAAGATTTTGAAGTGAGCAGAATAAAGACTTTTTTCAAATAAAGACTTTTTTCAAATAAAGACTTTTTTCAAGTGTGACTGTTCCGATTCTGTTCCCGTCTCTTTGCCTGATTCCAGTAGCTGTCCATGATATCAAGGTTTTTCTGGTTCATTTCTACAGTGTTTTCTTCCATCAAACGTTCAACTTCAGCATACCTGGAAAGAAACTTTTCATTTGTTCCATGCAAAGCAGTCATAGGATCTACTTTCAGTTTTCGCGCGATATTTACAACAGAGAATAGAAGATCGCCTAGCTCTTCTTCCTTGTCTTTCTGCTTTCCGTTGTAAATAGCTTCTTTTAATTCTGTTAGTTCTTCTTCAACCTTTTTAAAAGGGCCGTTATGGTCTTCCCAGTCAAATCCATCCTTGGCAGCCCTTTTCTGGATCTTGTAGCTTCGCTCAAGAGGAGGGTAACCGGCAGAAACCGCATGAACACCTTTTTTCTTTTTTCGGCCTTCAACAGTGGTCTTAATTTCTTCCCATTTTTCCTTTACTTTTTCCGGATCATCGATCGCTTCTTCCCCAAAAACGTGAGGGTGCCTGCGTATCAGTTTCTGACATATTTCATTGAACACATCCCCAGGTTTAAAGGCTTTTCTTTCTTCAGCTATTCTCATCATCATGGAAAGAATCAGAAGAACATCACCGATCTCTTCCTTGATGTCATCATAGCTTTCTTCCTGTATTGCGGTGACAGTCTCATAGCTCTCTTCAAGCAGAAAACGCTTCATATCCTCCATGGTCTGTTTTTTGTCCCATGGGCAGCCGCCAGGTGCTCTCAGACGGGTTATAATTTCGTACAGGTCATTAAATGTCTCTTTTTTCTCAGTCACGCGGAATCCTTATCCCTGAAAATAAAACAACACGCAGGTAGACAGAATATAAATTATCAGAAGTAATATCAATCATCTTTTTTCTGCTTCTCGCTTAAATTAGAGAATACCCAAATACATATAAAGGCGGTAATCAGAGGCGGAAAGATATTCACCGAACCGTTAACCATCGTTAACTGTCTAATAAGATCATCGAAGATGTACCCAAACACTCCCCCGGCAAAGGAGCCAATAAGGGCAACAATCAATGCTCCCCAAAACCGCCCGAAAATGTCTCTTTTTAGTATAAAATAGAAAAATACCGCCGTAATAAAACCAAGCAGAATGTACACCAGGGCGATGTTAAAGTAGTAGCTGAACATATGGATGCCTGCCTTGTCAGTTTATTATAGTAAAGTTAAAATTCCCCAGATAGACAGGTTTACTGTACACGTTTTGGAAGGTATCGTAAATATCAAAACCATAGGCCACAGTCCAGACAGCGCAGACTATCTCTGATCCTGGTATAGATACTCCCTGTGGCAGGTCTGTATCAGTAGAATTATAATCTATAGCCTGTTGGGAAAAGAAGATCCTTTCACCCTCGATATCTTCTATCCATTCTTTATCGCCCAATTCTTCCCGCATAAAGGATCTTCTCAAATCAAAATCACTGCCTAAAATATTCCCAAAAGTATTCTCTCCTCCAAGGTCACTGAAATCCAGAGTCACGATAAAATTATCGCTCCTGTTCCCTGACGGTATCTCCAGCACCTTAAAAAGGGAGTAATTATAGCTTGTACTGTAATATCCCCGTTCATCCTCTTTGTCATAGGAATTCAGTACAGATTTTGTAAAAAACCCTTCACCAATATCATTCCATGCATCGTCATCATTCGCGGCAGCAGGAATATTGTTTGACAGATAAAAGCGATAGATAAGCATATAGCCTAAAAAGATATCGGCATCATTCTCTGTTGAGTTTTCAAACTTCATTATTCCAGGATTTATATTTTCAGTCCTGCGTATAGGAGCATACAGATATGCTTCTGTGGGGATGCCGCAGGAGATTACTACTGCGGCAGTCAGCAGAAGAATTGAAACACGGAGGAAAAATGACAACACATCCCCCGCCCTATCCAACAGCAGGTCCAGGAACTTCATTTTGCTGGCAGTCAACAAGCTCATAAATCAGCACTGGTTTGTTTTTTCCCTTTACACGAATATTGTCGAGCTCCCGTACAGTAACCTTATCCTTTACAAAGCCGTAGGTAAATTCACTTATGATTATGGTAGTTCCGTACTGTTTGTTTGTTCCCTCCAGTCGTGCGCCTAGGTTAACAGGATCTCCCATCAGGGTATAGTTCATACGACCCTCGGATCCAACATTGCCGACAGTCATAATGCCGGAGTTAATTCCTATGCCGATATGGATACGCTTTTCAGGTGGCCAGGATTCATTCAATTCTTCCAGAGCCTTCTGTTGCTTTAGCGCGCATTGACAGGCAAGCAGGGCGTGTTCTTCCTGAGGCAACGGTGCACCCCAAAAACACATTATCTCATCCCCAACGTATTTATCCAGCGTACCTTTGTGGTCAAGGATAATATCCGTCATGACTGTGAAATAGACGTTCAGATGGTTTAAAAGCTCCTGGGGCGTCATGCTCTCAGAGAGGGTTGTAAAACCACGAACATCGGAAAAGAAAACCGTAAGCTGCTTATCAACGCCTCCAAGTTCGGGCGGGTTATCAATAAGATGGTCTACCACACCAGGGGACACATACTTTCCAAACATATTACGGATCATCCGCTTGTCCCGCTCTTCAGTCATAACGCGGTAGGCAATAATTGACAGAAACGTCAGTACCACCGCCGCGGCGGTCGGACTATAATCGATAATAAAATTCCGGGATTCAAAGATAATCGAAATACCTAAAAACAGAATTACAAGTCCGACAAGCAACAGCACCAGAGCCCACAGTGTGGACATGCGGGAGCTTATTAAGGCTACAAGCATGATTGCTGCAAACAGCACAAGATAATTAACCCATGCCGGTACCCGGTACAAAAAGTTATCCATAAGTATGGTATTCAGAGCATTGGCGTGTATCTCAACACCGTACATTAATCCAAAGGGGGTCGGTTTCTCATCATCCGCGATGCCCCGCGCAAATGCTCCAACCATGATGATCTTGTTGCCCAGGGCTTTGGTGCGGGGCCAGGTATCGGGATCGACGGTAGGCGGATTAGCGGCATATCCAGCAAAAGAACGTACAGGAAAAGTCTTTCTGCCCTGAGGGTCGGCAAAGGATTTAGGACCCATGTAATTAATCAGCATATTCCCGTATTCATCAATGGGTATTTTAATTTCATCCAGTGTTTTGGTAACACCGGGCTTTTTCAGGCTTCCATCAGGATTATAGACGGGATCGCGGATTGTAATTTCGTAGGGTATCCAACTGGAACTTGCCACATCGTATTCCATCGGCTCAGGTATACGTATGTACTCGCCCAGGATAACTTCGAGGTCGTCACAGGTCTTGTTAAAATAATCCAGCGCCAGAGACAAAGTTATGGCAGGAACAAAGAAGTCCTGGTACTTACGAATAACATAATAGGAATCGTCAATTTTTCCGTCATTATCAGTATCCACGGTACGCAGCGGCGCCTGGGCTACAATCTCGGCGGTAAGTTCAGCAAACTGTGCAGCAGAAATACCCGAAGGGATTGTATGCGGACGCTCATTTTTGTCCACCCATTCAAGACGTTCGAATTTTGAGCTATCCACCGGTAGAGCAGCTTCAGCTGATAATTCATCAAGACGGTAGGTTTCTACAAGCCGGGATAATTTTGTTACAAGCTGTTGCCTGCGGTAGACTTTATCCGAGTCTGTATGAAAGTTTGCGTGTCCGTACCCGCGGCTGTTCCGACCGAAGGGAATCAAGGGCGGCTGAAGACCATAATAGGCGGGAATTTTATGCCAGTCCCCCTGAATATTGCTTACCTTCCCCCATCGTTCATATAAAACTTCCTGACGTTCAAAGAATTCATCATATTCCCTGGAAGACGGCGGAAATTCATCCAGCACGGTTTCAAGAAATACCCGTCCATTGTCTTCCAGCGCTTCCAGGAGCAGAACATCGTCATAGCCCTTTTGATCAGGTTCAATGAAAAAGATATCAAGGAAAACCGAGCGTTCCCGTTCATTCTGATTTTGTATGCGGGAAAAAGCGTTCAGAAGATCCGCTTCTCGATAGCGGGGAAAGGGCCATTTACCGAATTGACTCAATGAATTGAAATCGATGGCAACTATCAGAATGTCGTCGGATATCCTTGAATCAAATTCTTCCTGTGAAACCCCTTCCTGAATGCTTTCCCGATGTGTAATATTCTTAAAACCAAAATGAACATCCAGCATCTGCTCTTCAATATTGCTGAATATGCTGGTACCTTCATTGAGCAGAAGGATTATGGCAAAAAGAAAAAAACCGATCAGAAACCCAAAATATTTAGTCTCCATAAATTTAGTTCTTCTTTTTTTGCTGCGTTTCATCCCTCTGCCCCTTTAAGAACGGAAGTGTTTAGTTGGAAATATTCAGTTCAATTATACGGCTTCGCGCCAGCTTTGTCCAATTACTCTGGGGGTAGC